>DJVC01000014.1 GCA_002440765.1 bacterium UBP3_UBA6266
TTAACTCTTCTTCAGTCAAATTCAGGCCTATCTCCCCCGCTTTCTTTACCGCGTACTTCCCAAAAGAAGGCCCTATCAGCTGGACAACCAGGGTGGTTGTAGTCACAACGGTTATAATAATGTCAGCTATTTCGGGGCTGAATTTCTGCCCGGCCATAATGGACAACCCTACCGCGACTCCGCCTTGTGTGAAAAGGCATAATCCGGAATATTTCTTGACGGTATCCGAAGCCCCCGAGAATTTTGCTCCTATATAGGCTCCGATTATCTTTCCGAAACTTCTTCCTATGATGTATATAACCGCTATTATTACAATCATGAAGGTGAGGTGTGAAAGCTGCAGCCTGGCTCCCACAAATACAAAAAACAGCACATATATGGGCGGCGCGAACTTTTTAACCAGTTCAAATGTTTCTTCGCTTCTCTTAGGTATGAGATTGACGGTTGTTATCCCGAAAAACATCGAGGAAAGGATTATATCCAGGTTAAACGCGCTGGAACATCCTATAGTCACAAGAATCAGGCCGATTGAAAAAGGCAGCATCTTGTCATGTTCATTGAGGTATCTGAAAGATTTTTTTAATATATAGCCGAATATTATGCCGAGCGCCGCCGCGCCGAACAACTCATATGAAAACTGGAATATAGAACGGGATATACTTATGGAAGTTTTTCCGGTAAAGACATCGGCAATGTTTGTGGCAAAGGCATACAGAGTAAGGGCCAGAGCGTCATCAAGTGCGACTATTGCCATGACAGCGGTGGTCAGAAGTCCCCGGGTTTTATATTCCCATAAAACCTGAATTGTAGAGGCAGGATCTGTAGCCGATGAAATCGCCCCGATTACTATGGATATGGCAATGCTCAAGGCAAAATTATCGGTTGTGAGCCAGACGAACAGCGCGGTAACCGGTGTTACAATCAGGAAGGCTCCCATCCCTTCTCCGATGACCATTGCGAAGAATTGCTTTCCGAACTTTCTGAAAAGGTCTGTTTTTAATTCCCCCCCTATTATAAAACCTATTATCCCGAGGGCGAAATAAGTGAGAGGCCTTAAAACTTCGATTGTTTCGGCGGAGATTACCTTTAGCCCGGCTTCCCCGATTATGAGACCTATGACAATATAGCCTACTACCTGAGGTATCTTAAGGCGCTGAAATATGCGGGCCCCCACCGTGCCCGCAAGTATGCATATGCCGAGCAGAAGCATCAGATTCAGGTTTGTTCCGGGAGACATAAGGCTAATCCCGAATAGTGTATCCATAAGAAAAATCAACTTCCTGTCAGTGTAACGTATATTTCTTCGGTTGAAGCGCTTAAAAGGATTTTTTCTCTGACGGACGCTTCTTTGAGAACAGATGTTACCGCTGAAAGCAGGCTTATGTACATAGCATGCTGTCTTTCCCCGGCGGCTATCATGATTATTATCTTAACAGGATTGTTGTCCAGGGATTCGTAGTCTTTTATTCCTTCGGAAGACAGTCCGACCGCTAACACCGGTTCCTGCACGGATTTGATGCGGACATGGGGCACCGCTATGCCCAATCCGATTCCCGTGCTCATAAGTTTTTCGCGCCGCCATATCCCCTCTTCAAGTTCCTTTTTATCCGTAATCCCCGGATTTCGGGCAAGCGCATCGGTTAATTCCGATAAAGCCTCTTTCTTCGCGGATGCTTTAAGGAAAATAACGTTTTTTCTGTCAAGATATTGTGATATGTCTTTTTTCATAAATAGCCGTAAAATACAAGGGTTCAGGATAACAGAAAGACAAATCAGTGTCAATTCACTTTAATTGACTTTTTTGAAATATTGGTTTATCCTTAATCCGGAATATTCAAAATCAGATGGGAGGTATTAATGAGAAAAATATTTTCTGTTATTCTTGTGACAGCGGTGTTTTTTGTGTTGTCCGCCAACACCGCCGTGGCGAGAAGGAACGAAAGAAGACTGACCGATTATGTTAATAACATGGAGGTATGCAGAGTGTGTGTCCTGGATTTCAAAAATTCTTCGGGGAATGCCGACGCCTGCCCCGAAGTGCAGAAGCAGATGCTTATCAATGCCCTGCAGAAAAGGACATCGCATAATTTCATGATCGTTGGCAATCCGTCGGAAGCGGACATTGTCGTTAACGCCGATGTAAAGAAATTTCTGTATTCGGAAGAAGACCCTGTTTATGACGGGATTATAGGCGTGGGTATGACCCCCGTAAATCCCGTGGGACTTGCCATGGATGTTGCGATAGACCAGAACTATGTCGAAAACGAGATTGGATATGACATCACGGACGGCAGGGGCAGGGAACTCTGGCGCGGGAAGGTGAGTTCGAATGTCACAAAAAGCGATATGCCTTTGGATGACGCCGTGCGGCTTGTCGGTGAAAGAGCCGCCCGGAACCTGTTTCTAAAATGTTTTAAGAAAGACCGTTAACATACAGCGGAAATTGTAAAACGGGCTGATTTTGTCAGCCCGTTTTTTCATTTCTGAAGTTCTTTCTTCCTTTGTTCCAGATGTTCCATATATCTGGATTTGCCGCCGCCCATGGAATCTTTTGCGGCTTTAAGGGCATTGTCGACTTCACTGAGTGTCATTTTGGAGAGTTTTTTCCGCCCTTTTTCCGCCGCCGGCGTCCCTGCGGGCGATGCGTCTTTTTTCTGCTCTTTCTGTTCAGTTTTATTTTCCTGTTTTTCTTCGGCCATAATTCCTCCCTTTAATATAGAACCTTAGTCGATTTTACGCATTTTTAAAATATATTCAATGAAAAATATAAATTTTCCGGTTTGTCGGGTTTTGTGATATTTTATAATTGCTATTAATCGGAAGGTATTATATTATAAAACGAAATGAAGGAGGAAAATATGAAAAAAACAGCTGCTGTTTTGTCGTTTCTGTTTATTATAGGAACAGCTTTTTTTGCGGTTTCTGCCGAAAATTCGGATAAAGATTTTCAATGGTGGCCTACAGATGCCAAACCCGGACCTGTAAAAGATGATGAACGCGGAGGATATTGGTGGTGGCCGGATTATCCGGGGCAAATCAGACCTTATGGCAACAGAGGGTTTATATACGTGAATAAAATAATTCCCGGCTCCGAAGGGGAACCGGCGATAGTCATAAAAAAGATATTCAAGAACGTGAAAGTTTATTTTGATACAGACAAAGCCGACATAAGAAATGACGCCGTTCCGGTGCTTGAAACAGGCGTGACACTTCTGCGCAAGAACCCCCGGAGCGCCGTTCTTATAACGGGAAATTGCGACGCGAGAGGCAAAGAATCTTACAACATACTGTTAGGCGAAAAAAGAGGCGAAGCCGTTAAAAATTATATGATACAGCACGGTGTTCCCGAAGAAAGAATACGCATAGTAAGCAAGGGGAAATTAAATGCGGTTGCTCCGGTCGGCGACATAGAGGGGATGCAGAAAGACAGGAACGCGCAGTTTATGGTGGCTGATATAATTGAAGTCCCGATGACAGAATGGACAAAAGCCGAAACAAAAGATGTAAAGGAAATAGCTCCCGAAGTCAGGGTTGAAATTAAAGAATACACTGTCCAAAAGGGAGACACCCTTTGGAAAATATCCGAGAAAGTTTATGGCGATCCCACAAGATGGACCAGGATATTTGACGCGAATAAGGATAAGCTTAAAAGCCCGAATGCCCTGAAAGTGGGACAGGTCTTAGATGTCCCGCTTAATTAAATATAAGCATTGAAACACGGATATCGAACATCCCCCGCGAAATCTAAAGATTTCCGGTTCCTGAAGGTCCACAGAATCCCGGGGGCGAAGCCCCTGGAGTACTTCAGATTCCTGATGGCCGGCAGACCGGGGTTGCGGGCTTCGTATTTAGAATTTCGGATTTCTTCTTTTCTGGAGATTGAAACTTATGGCTAATTTCGCGTTTTGTAATAAATGCAGGGAAACGGTACCCGCCAGACATGTTGTGCAGAACGGCAAAGTATACCTTCTTAAGAAATGTCCAAAATGCGGCGACAATGAAACTTTGATTTCAAGCGATGCCGAGGCATATAAGAAAAAATTTGATGTTATGGGCGAGCTTATTTATGAGGGCTGCAGATTAAATTGTTTGGAATGCACACATAAGGCCCCGAATATTGCATTTGTAGA
>DJVC01000065.1 GCA_002440765.1 bacterium UBP3_UBA6266
AAATAAAGGGAGATATACTTCATTATGTTTATAAAAATATTTCAGCCCAGGTAAATACTATTCAGAGATATTCGGATACATCGCTCCAGATCTTCCTTAAAAAGGGGAAAAAACCCAGACTCCTTACGATGATATTCCATCCTTTTGTTAAATTTATCGAAACTTATATTATCAAGAGAGGATTTCTCGACGGTTTTGCCGGGTTTGTTATTTCCGTAAACAGTTCCTTTTATGTTTTTTGCAAACATGCGAAACTGTGGGAATTTTACAGAAAGCATAAGTGAAAACTCCTGTTTGCTCCGATGATTGATAACCTTAAAAAATCTGAAATCGCGGAAAGAGCCTGTGGTAATCTGTATTCCAGGCTTGAGAAATGTGATTTGTGCCCGAGAAAATGCGGTGTTAACAGGCTGAAAGGCCAAAAAGGTTTTTGTAGGCTGGCTTCCGGTATAAAAGTGTCTTCCATATCTATCCATTACGGGGAGGAACCTCCCATTTCGGGCACGGGAGGTTCGGGAACAATATTTTTTTCTTCATGCAATATGCGCTGTGTCTTTTGCCAGAATTATATGATAAGCCAGTCGGATTCGGGGAAAGTTGTTACCGAGGAAGAACTGGCGGAAGCTATGTTGAAACTCCAGCAAAAAGGGGTCCATAATATTAACCTTGTGACACCCAGCCATGTAACGGCGCAGATAGTAAAAGCATTGGCTGTCGCCTATAAAAAAGGTCTGAAATTGCCCGTGGTTTACAATTCAGGAGGATATGATTCGGAAGATGTTCTGAGAGAAATGAAAGGCATCGTCGATATATATATGCCGGATATGAAATATTTTTCTTCCGATGAGGCTTCTTTATATTCCGGGGCTTCCGGTTATCCGGCGGCCAATAAAGCGGCGGTTGTTGAGATGTACAGGCAGGCGGGAGATCTTATACTCGACAAAAATAATATCGCGGTTAAAGGCATTCTGATCCGGCACCTTGTGCTGCCTGATGCCGTATCGGGCACAAAAGAAATACTCAATTTCATTGCGAAAAATATTTCAGACAGCACATACGTCAGTCTTATGAGCCAGTATTTTCCCGAATACAAAGCAGCAGAATTCGGGCGCATAAACAGGAGGTTATCCGATAAAGAGTATGATCTGGCAATCCGGTATTTTTTCGATTCCGGTCTGCGTAACGGATGGCTGCAGGGTTTGGATATAGACCCGGATAAATTTTCCATAAAAAAATATCTGGAAGCAGATAATTGCTTGTAATGGGTGATTTTTAATTGTAAAATCGGAAATACAGATGATAAGGATTATCCGGTATAAGATGAAAAAACTGGTTTTTTTATTGCTTTTGTCATTATCCTCTCAGGCTTTCTGCCAGGCGGAGGATTATTCAACCCCGGAAAAGACATTTGAACTGTATAAAAAGGCAGCCGAAGATGGTAATGTTGATCAGTATCTGAAATGTCTTGACCGCAGTACGGCGATGATTTGGAGTGATATTGCCCCCACGTCCGAGCTTATCAAAAGAGAAGTTGCCCCTATCCTCGGGAAAGAATATAAGATAACCTATATCGACAGTTACAGCCGGCGATATGCGATAATTAATTTTAGCGGTAAGACTGTTGATGCCCCGCCTTATATATTATGTCAGTCGGACAGCGAGTGGAAAATTGACTTTAAGGCTATGACATGGAGAATAATATGGGACGGACATGAATATAAATACATCAGGCCGCTTGAAGAAAACGAAGAAGGGAAGAGCACTCCGGCTGAAACTACTTCCGCCGGAAGAAGGTCAAGAAGATAACTGCCCCGAATCAGCAAATTTCCATTAAACCCGTTTAATATGAGAGTGTTATCGTAATCCTGAGATTTTGCTGTTATGTGAATTATGCATTAGAGTTTACGGTGTGGTAAGCTGTATTATTTGGTGCGAGAGGGGGGATTTGAACCCCCATAGGATTTCTCCCGCTAGCCCCTCAAGCTAGTGTGTCTGCCGTTCCACCACTCTCGCAAATAATGATTACCGAAGTGAAAATGGATTTTAACAGATAAATTCTAATTTGCAAGCAAAAAAAGACCGGGTTGCCATGTCTGTTAATCAGAAATTTGTAGATAAAATTTTAACACTTTGATAATATCCCTCACATTGGAGGACAACCATGAAAACAGTACCGATAAAAAAGAAGAACAGGCTTGTTGCTTATTTCTGTATGGAAATGGGTTTTGTGAACGAAATTCCGACTTATAGCGGCGGGCTGGGAATACTCGCGGGAGATACCATTAAGGCTGCGGCCGACCTGGCCGTTCCCATGGTTGGAGTGACCATGCTTAATCTTAAAGGCTATTTCAGGCAGAAGCTTGATGAATGGGGAAACCAGACCGAGGAAGACCTGTTCTGGCACCCGGAAGAGTTTATGAAGCTTCAGAAACCTGTGGTTTCCGTGAAACTTGAAGGAAAAGATATTTTTATAAGGTCATGGGAGTATATTATTAAGGGTGTCAGGGGGTATCAGATACCGGTATATTTTCTTGATACGGATTTTGATAAGAATGATGAGTATTACAGGACGTTGACTCATCATCTTTACGGCGGAGATGACAGGTACAGGCTCCTTCAGGAAGCGGTTATGGGTATCGGCGGGATTAAAATACTTGAGGAGCTGGGTTATAAAAATATAAGGAAGTACCATATGAACGAAGGGCACGCGGCTCCCCTTGCTTTGGAATTGCTCTACAGGACAAGAAAAGAGGATATGCCGCCCGAAAAAATCGAAACTTATGAACTTGAAAAAGTCCAGAGAAGATGTGTGTTTACAACCCATACTCCAGTCCCGGCAGGCCATGATAAATTCAATATGGATCTTGTAAAAAGTATTTTTAAGGATACCAATCATGAACATATTCCTGAGGAACTCTTGTACGACGGTATGCTTAACATGACTTATCTTGCGCTGAAGTGCAGTGAGTTTTATAATGCTGTTTCAAAAAAACACCGCGATATATCCCTTGAAATGTTCCCCGGCTTTGATATACATGCGATAACCAATGGAGTGCATTCTCTCACATGGACGTCGGAGCCTTTTAAGAAGCTTTACGATAAGTATTTGCCGGATTGGAAGTTAGATCCTTTTACATACTTAAGGGAAGCGTTTGAATTTCCTTCCGAAGAACTCTGGAGCGCGCATATGGAGGCAAAAAAGGAGTTCCTGGATTACGTTAATAAAAAAAATAATTCAAAAATGAAACCTGAAGTTTTTACTATCGGTTTTGCGCGCCGGGCAACGGGGTATAAGCGGGCGGATTTAATATTGTCGGATTCGCGGCGGCTTGTTGAAATAGCTGAAAAAGCAGGGCCTATTCAGATTGTTTTTTCCGGAAAGGCTCATCCTAAAGACCAGACGGGTAAGGATAATATCAAAAGGATCTTTGAAGTAAAGAAACAAATGAAAGACCGGGTTTCCATTGAGTATCTTGAAAACTATGATATAAAAATTGGCGGTCTGATCACTTCGGGCGTTGACCTCTGGCTGAATAATCCCGTTCGGCCTCTCGAAGCTTCGGGGACAAGCGGTATGAAGGCGTCTCACAATGGGATACCGAACCTGAGCGTGTTGGACGGGTGGTGGATAGAAGGACATATCGAAAACCTGACCGGTTGGTCTATCGGACCAAGGGATCACAGAATATTGAAAGAACAGTATCATCCCGAAAAAGATGTTTTTGACCTCTATAATAAGCTTGAATATGTGATAATCCCGCTGTTTTATGACAACCGCGGCCAGTGGATACGCATGATGAAGGCGTCTATAGCGATTAACGCGTCTTTCTTCAACACTTACAGGATGCTCCAGCAGTATGTAAGCAAAGCGTATTTCCATCATCTGTAAAACAGCGGCGGGATAAGATCTTTATTTTTGTGAAAGGCTGTTCCAGATTTTTCGTGTAGCTTCCGACTTATTGAATGTGTAGAAGTGTATGCCCGGAGCGCCTTGCGCAAGCAGTTCGCTGCATTGTTTTGTGGCGTAGTCAACCCCGAAATTTTTTATTGAGTCCGGGTCGTACTTGAATTTTTCCAGTCTGGCTTTTATATCTTTGTGTATGCTGCACCCGCACATCTTTTGTATTTTTGATATCTGGTTGTATCCTGTTATGGGCATAATGCCCGGTATAACCGCGTTTTTAATGCCTTTCTTTCTGATTTTTTCAACGTAAGAATAATAATATTCGTTATGGAAAAAAAGCTGGGTAATTATAAATTCCGCCCCGGCATTGATTTTTTCTTTAAGATGGTTGATGTCGGTATCTATGTCCCGGCAATCTTTATGGCACTCCGGATAACCGGCTACTCCGATACAGAAGCCGTCAAGCTTCTTTACAAACCTTACAAGGTCGGCGGCATACAGGAAATCATTTTTTACTTTGCTCATTTCGGGATAATCTTCCGGGATATCGCCCCGCAGAGCCAGAATATTTGAAATATTGAGTTTTTTCAGTTTTGACACGATTGAAGATATCTCTTCGGCGCCGGAACCTATGCATGTCAGGTGGGCCATTATTTCGCATTTCAGGCTTTTCTTAATTTTTTCTATCAATTCAAGGGTCTTTTTTCTTGTGCTTCCCATTGCGCCGTAGGTGATGGATATAAAAGCCGGGCCGGTTTTTTCAAGCTCGGATATTGTTTTGTAAAGAGATATCAACCCTTCCCCGGTCTTGGGCGGAAAGAATTCAAAAGAAAATGATGGATTTGTCTTTTTTAATATTTCCGTGATTTTCATAGCGCGCCTTATACAGCTTTAAGTTTCATATATATTATTAAAGTGTATAAAATTTTACAAAGTAAAATATGAAAAAATTATAGCATTGAAAACTTTTGTGATAGTATGATATAAATTCGGCGATTTAAACTGACAATTGAAAGGAATTAAAGGATGAACCGCATCATCGGGAAATTATTCAGAGCTGAATCAAACGCGCATAGTTTTATTAAAGCTGTAATCGTTGTTTTTTTGCTTTACTTGTTTCTGGTCAGTATAAAAATGATGGGTTCTTCATTTAAGATGTTCGGCAAAAATTTTGCCGAAATGCTGATAAATTCGACATCCAACAGGTTTGTAGGCCTCTTTATAGGTATACTGGCAACCAGTATTATACAGTCTTCCTCTACTGTTACATCTATTGTGGTGGGCCTGGTCGGAGGAGGGATGCTTACCGTCACAAATGCGGTCCCGATAGTGATGGGAGCCAACATAGGGACAAGTGTTACAAACACACTTGTCTCGTTGGGGCATATTACAAGGAAGGAGGAATTTGAAAGGGCCTTCCACGGGGCAATCCTGCATGACCATTTCAATGTCCTTACCGTGATGATACTTTTCCCTCTTGAAATGGCTACGGGTTTCCTGCAGAAATCGGCAGGTTTCTGCGCGAAATATGTTATGGACATAAAATTCATAAGCGGGGAAGGTTTATTCTCCAAGATAATAGGAGCACCCGTAAATATCCTGAAGGCGTCTATTACGAACGGCTTGTGCGTCAGCGATGTTGCGGCAGGTATAATAATGATTTCGATATCGTTTGTTATTTTGGTTATTTCTTTGACTCTTATAGTGAAAGTAATGAGATCCATGATGCTGTCCAGAGTGGAAGCTTTTTTCGACAGGTATGTTTTCCGGCACGGGATGTTAAGTTTGCTTCTGGGGCTGGTTCTTACCTCTTTTGTTCAGAGCAGTTCAGTTACCACATCGCTTGTGGTGCCTATAATGGGCGCGGGCATACTGACGCCTGCGCAGGTATTCCCGTATATGATGGGGGCCAATATAGGGACCACGGTAACGGCTATGCTTGCCGCCTTGGCAACCGCAAGCCAGCCGGCCATTGTCGTCGCGTTTGTCCATCTGATGTTCAACTCATTTGGCGTGATGATATGGTATCCTCTTAAAAAAGTTCCTTTGAAGATTTCTGATTGGGTATCGGCATATTGTATAACCAAAAGAAGGAATGCGGTAATTTATATTTTATTGGTGTTTTTTGTTCTGCCTGCGCTTCTTATATTTTTAAGCAGGGTTTTTTGATATAATAAAAGAAAGGAGCTGGAAGAATGTTTAAAAGGATAATAAATATATGGAGGAATAAAAGACCTCTTCAAAGTATGATGTCTGAATTTGAGTCTATGCTTGTAGACGCGGAATGGATGTTTGTCAACGCGAAAGACGTATTTACCGCAAGATTACAACCCGAAGTAATCAGGGATGAATTATATATGAGGGATATAAAGATTAACAAAAATGAGCGTTTGATAAGAAGGCAGATAGTAACGCACCTGTCGGTTAACCCCGAAATGGATATTCCTTCCTGCCTTGTGCTTATGAGTGTAGTAAAGGATGCCGAGAGGATAGGCGACTATTGTAAAAACATATTCCAGGTTGCCGAAAAATTTAAATTCGGCAAACAGCTTTTTAAGGATAAATACTTTGAAGAGATTAATGCCATAGGAGAAGAGATTAAGGTTAATTTCCAAAGGACGAAAGAGGCCTTTGCTGAGGAAGATGAAGAAAAAGCGCTTAAGTCCATAGGCACTTCGATTCAGATAGGCAAGAAATGCGATGCTATAATAAATTCTATTCTGGATGACAGGCTAAATTGCAATAAAGGGGTGGTATATGCTCTGATAGTGAGGTATTTCAAAAGAGTGGACGGGCATTTATCCAATATTTCGACTTCTGTTGTAAGCCCGATCGAGAACCTTGATTTTTCGAGGAAAGTCCAGAATAAGATATCGGAAGAGAATTAATTCATAAAATGAAAATTCCTTTGGCCAGAGAAGGGTATTTCCATATTTTAATTTCGCTGTTCGCTTTTGTATTATTTGTAACCCTGCGGTATTATGCAGCGGGTTTTATCTTTCTTTTTGCTTCTTTGTTTCTGGTATGTTTTTTCAGGCAGCCCCAACGGCGGATTGTTTATAAGAGAGGAATGGTGCTATCTCCCGCCGACGGCAGAGTTGTTCAGATAAAACGTGTTGTTCCCGGCGTGTTTTTTGATAAGGAAGTTACGAGAGTCAGTATTTTTATGTCGGTATTCAATGTGCATGTGAACCTTGCTCCCATGGAAGGGAAAATCGTTTTTATGGAGCATTCGAAAGGGAAGTATCTGAATGCCATTAACCCGAAAGCATCGGAATTGAATGAAGCATGCGCCATGGGCTTTGAGTTTGAAGGAGAGCGTATTTTGATTAAGCAGCTGGCCGGTTTGATAGCAAGACGCATAAAAAATTGTGTAAAAGTTTCCGAAAGTGTGAGTGCCGGTGATAAAATAGGGATAATAATGTTCGGTTCAAGAGTTGATATTTTCATGGATGAGAGTTTTAGTTTGAAAGTTGATCTGGGCCAGAAAGTTAAAGCAGGGCTGACACTGATAGGGGAGAAGACTTGAAAAGGATTTATATATTGCCCAACCTGGTTACAACCGCCAATTTCCTGTGCGGCATTATAGCTCTCATGTGTATTTACAACGGGAATCTCAAACAGGCCGCTATGCTTGTTTTTCTGGCTATGGTATTTGATTTTTTTGATGGTTCCATTGCCAGAATCCAGGGATCCTACAGTAACTTCGGTATGGAATACGATTCGCTTGCCGATCTTGTATCGTTCGGGATAGCGCCTGTATTTATGATTTATGCGATGGCCTTATCTAGAATGGGAAGGACAGGCATGGGCATATCTTTCCTTTATTGTACTTGTGCTGCACTGCGTCTTGCCCGTTTTAACACTCAGATTTCATCAAGCCTTTCCGAGAAAAAGTCGTTTCGCGGTCTGCCTACACCGGCTGCCGCAGGCCTTATAGCAATGATGTTTATAACGGTTGAAAAGTATAGAATTCCATATGATTCATGGATGGTCATTTTTACTTTTCCACCGGTTCTGATTCTTCTTTCTTACCTGATGGTGAGCAATATCAGATATCCCACCCTTTATGATTTTAACGTTTTCAGGCAGAAAAATTTTCTATATCTCGTCCTGATAGTAATCTGTATCGGGGTTGTATTATTGAATATAGAAATTTCTCTTCTGTTCCTGTTCATGTTTTATGCGCTGGCCGGGCCTTTGAGCAATGCGAAACCGGCGCGCAAGTGGTTTTACGGTGTTAAAGATAAGAATTTACCTGCCGGCAAGGAGAGGGTAAAAGATGACTGATAAAAAATGGGTTCGAGAACTGGATGACATGGTTGCGAAAATACGCGGACATGCGCATAATATCAATAACCTGATGACAGTTGTATTCGGAAGAGTTGAATTGCTTCTTTACAGAGACGATCTGGAAAAAAAGGCAAGGGATGATTTGCAGTCCGTGCAGGAAAACGCGCAGAAGGCTATGCAGATGCTGAAGGAGATATCAAGAGAGTCGAAAGACATGCATTTGAAGTTAAAAAGTGATTCGGAAGATATCAAATAAATGGAATTCAGGAAATACTATATAGTAAAAAAAATCGGACAGGGAACATTTTCTGAAGTTTATGAGGTTAAAGAGCGTGAAACGGGGGAACATTTTGCGTTAAAGCTGTTCAGTCCGATGTCGAATTCAGGTGCCAATGCAAAGAATAAATTTCTCTACGGGGCAAAAGTAGCGCAAAAGATTAAAGACGAAAATATTATAAGTGTCTTTGAGATATCTTCAGAGCGCAAAGCTGTTTTTTATGTCATGGAACTCATTGACGGCTGCCGGTTGAGAGACGCTATTGCGGACAAGTCTTTAAAAAATATTAAATTGCTGCTGGATATCATGGTGTCCGTTGCCTCCGGTGTTAACGCGATTCACAAGGCTGGTTTTATTCACCGGGATATGAAACCGGAGAATATCCTTCTGACACAGGAAAAGAGGGTGAAGATAATTGATTTCGGGTTAGCTGTTCCCAGAAAGAATTTTTTTTGGAATAATTTCAATGTATCAGGCAGTCCGTCTTATATTTCTCCCGACCAGATCCTGAACAAAAGAGTTGATGAAAGGTGCGATATATATTCTATCGGCATTATTTTTTATGAAATGGTTACGGGTAATGTGCCTTTTACGGGCAGTTCAAAGGAAGAAGTTTACAGGCTTCATATTAATTCCAGGTCTTTGCCCAAACCGTTATCCCGGTCAAACGATAAGAATATTGATAAGCTTGAAAATATAATTTTAAAGTGTCTCAATAAAGATAAAAGTAAAAGGTATCCCAGTGCGGGATTTGTGATAAGGGATTTGAATTACGTTAAAAGTTTGTATTGATGGTTCCTGTGCTGTCTTAAGGCAAGGAGAGCTGTTTTAAGCGGATACATTGATTGTCTGATAATTTATTATATGCGGAGGAATTAAAATGAAAGCCAAACATTTTTTAATGCTTATTCTTATGGGTTTGTTGATAGCAGGTGGTGTAGTTGCGCATAAGGCTGTTTCCAGGAAGATAGCATATACCTCTTTTGAAAAAGGCCGGGAAATGTATTCGGCCGGGGATTATATCGCTGCTTCGGAGAAATTCCAGAGGGCCTACTCATCGCAGAAGGAAACTAATTTAGGACGTGACAGCCTCATATATTATGCAAGGTGCCTGACAAAACTTAATAAACCCGAAGCCTTTGACGCATGGAGAAAAGTAGAACAACTAGGAAACATAGAAGACAGAAAAGCTGAAGTTCTTTATAACCTCGGTCTTTTTGCGTTTGAGAGCGGGGATCTTAATGCGGCGGAAAATTATTTTTCCGAAGTTCTGCGGAAATACAGTTCGGATGTTTTTGCCGGATCGAGCAGCTATTTTGCGGGGCTTATAGAACTTGAACAGGGCTATCCTGCCGCCGCAAAGGAAAGATTTATCGATGTTGTAAGAAATTATCCGAATTCGGATTTTGCCGAAAGCGCCCAGGAAAAATTCGGGGACGCCAATGTTCTGATTATCTTTTCCGAAAAGGATAATCCTTTTGCTGAAAATTATATTGTCGAGAACGGGGATTCCCTTTCCAGGATAGCAAACAGGTATAATACAACGGTTGATTTGATAAAGAATATTAATAAACTGGACACCGGACTTATAAGGGTGGGTCAAAGCTTAAAGGTTCCCAAAGTTACATTTTCAATTTCGATTGATAAATCCCAGAACAAGCTTATGTTATTGGCGGACAGCAAAATGTTTAAGATTTATACAGTAGGTACAGGTATGGAAAATTCGACTCCGACGGGCAAGTTTAATATAATCAATAAAATTGAAAATCCGCCGTGGAAAGGCATTCCTCCCGAGGACCCGAGAAATATTTTAGGGAGCAGGTGGATGGGGTTTAATGAACCTTATAAAAGTTACGGGATACACGGGACAACAGAACCCGAAACCATAGGATATCAGAGCAGCGCGGGTTGTGTCAGGATGTATAATCACGATGTTGAAGAAATATTCAAAATAATACCTGTGGGGACAGAAGTAACGATTGTCGATTAAATGAACCGGTGGAGATACTATGAACGGCGGCGGGTTAGATTTTGAAAAACCGATATTGGAATTGGAAAGAAAAATTTCGGATTTGAGGAAATTCTCTGCCGAAGAGGGGATAGATGTTTCGGAAGAGATTAAAGGCCTTCAGGTCAAGCTGAAGAAGATAAAAGATGAAGTTTTTTCCGGGCTTTCGGCGTCACAGAGGGTGCAGATAGCCCGCCATCCAAAGAGGCCCTATTTTCTTGATTACGCCGAAAGGATATTCAGCTCATTCCTTGAGTTGCGCGGGGACAGGAGATTTTCGGATGACAGAGCTTTGGTCGGGGGGCTTGCGGAAATAGATGACATTAGAATAATGGCGATAGGGCATCAGAAAGGGCGTGATACAAAAGAAAACCTGATGAGGAATTTTGGCTGCGCTCACCCCGAAGGATACAGAAAAGCGCTTCGCCTGATGAGAATCGCGGAAAAAACAGGAATCCCGGTGGTCTCTTTTATTGATACTCCAGGAGCTTATCCCGGAATAGGGGCGGAAGAAAGAGGGCAAGCCGAAGCAATAGCCGTAAATTTGAGAGAGATGTCTTTAATAAAAGTTCCTATAGTATGCGTAATAATAGGAGAAGGCGGTTCCGGCGGCGCTCTTGGGATAGGAGTCGGTGACAGAATATTGATATTGCAGAATGCGTATTATTCTGTTATTTCACCGGAAGGCTGTGCCGCGATATTATGGAAAGACAGGTCAAAAGCGAAAGTTGCCGCCGATGCGTTAAAACTTACGGCCGATGACCTGATAAAACTCGGAATAGTTGATGAGATTGTTGAGGAACCCTCGGGCGGAGCGCACAGAGATTCCGATGAAGTTGCCGGCAACCTGAAAAAAGCTTTAGTAAGAAACTTAAAAGAACTGCAGAAAGTTCCTGTTTCAGAACTTACACAAAGCAGGTATAATAAATTCAGGAAGATGGGTGTCTACGAAGGGAAAAAAAATGGAAGTAAAAATAAGAAAAGCAAAAATCAGTGACACAAAACAAATCCACAGCTTAATCAAGTTTTACGCGGAAAAGGGAGACATGCTTGCCAGGCCTTTGAGCCTGATATATGAAAATATACGGGATTTCTGGGTGGCAACCGAGGAAGGGCTTCCTATCGGATGCTGCGCCCTTCATGTTGTATGGGGGGATTTGGCTGAAATAAAATCTCTGGCGGTTCATGAATCTTTTATGAGGCAGGGGATAGGCACAAAACTGGTGCAGTCGTGTTTGAAAGAAGCGGTTGAGATGGAAATGAAAAAGGTTTTTGCTTTGACGTATAAACCCCATTATTTCGAGAAACTCGGATTTGAAAAAGTATTAAAAGAAATTTTACCGCATAAAGTCTGGAGTGAATGTATAAACTGTCCGAAATTTCCAGATTGCGATGAAGTAGCTGTTTTGATGAATTTATAACTTTTTGAGGGTTTTTAAAGCGAGAATAGCTATTATCGTTTTGCCGTCTTTTATTTTGCCTTTCCGTACCATTTCCAGCGCTTTCGGGAGTTTTATCCTGCTGATTTTAATATTTTCATCGAATTCGGGTCTTGGTTTTCCCCTTGCACCCGTTTCAGCTTTGTAAATGTGAATTACCTCATCACTGTAGCCGACACAGGGATATAAATCCAGAAGTTTGGTTATATTCTTTAATTTATATCCGGTTTCTTCCACCATTTCACGCTTTATACAATCCAGGGGGGACTCATTTTTATCAATCCTGCCCGCCGGTATTTCGAAAAGAGTTTTTCCGACAGGGTATCTGAATTGCCTGATAAGAATAATTCTATCCGGCTTTTCTACGGCTATTACGGCTGCCGCTCCGTTGTGCCTTATGACTTCGCGCTCGGCTTTTTCTCCATTAACAAGCTTGACAAGAGCCTTTTCAAGGTCTAATATCTTGCCTTTATAAATTATTTTTTTAGAAAGAGTTTTTTCTTTCATAACCGGATTAAAAATTAAAAAATTACGTAAAATTGGGTTGCACTGGATTTGGTAAGATTATATAATTATCACTCTCAAATCGCAAAATATAAATATTGGAAACTTATAGGTTTGTTATATGGGAATGACTATAACTGAAAAAATTNNCGCTCATGCGCTCAGGGATAAAGTGTATCCCGGCGAATTGATTATTGCCGATGTGGATATTGCCTTAGGTAATGATGTTACTGCTCCGATAGCAATAAGGGAATTCGAAAAAACGGGAGTAAAAAAGGTATTCGACAAGGACAAGATTGTGCTTGTGCCGGACCATTTTACCCCGAATAAAGATATTGCCAGCGCGGAACACTGTAAAATTCTAAGGGATTTTGCGAAGAAATACGGGATAACTCATTATTTTGAAATAGGAGAAGTTGGGATAGAACATGTGCTTCTTCCCGAACAGGGTATAGTTTTACCCGGGGAAATTGTAATAGGAGCCGACAGCCATACATGCACTTATGGCGCTCTTGGCGCTTTTTCAACCGGTGTTGGAAGCACTGATCTGGCTGCGGCCATGGTTGAAGGCAAGGCATGGTTTAAGGTTCCGGAAACAATCAAGTTTGTATATACCGGGAGGCTTAAAAAGTGGGTTTCCGGCAAAGACCTTATACTTTATACAATAGGCAAAATAGGCGTTGACGGCGCATTGTATAAGGCGATGGAATTTACGGGGCCTGCCTTGAAATATGTGGATATGGCGGGANNGGACGTTTTTCGATGGCCAATATGGCAATTGAAGCCGGAGCTAAAAACGGTATTTTCATACCGGACAGCATAACGGAAGAATATGTGAGCCGGAGAGCGAAAAAGAAATACACTTTCTACGATAGTGATCCTGATGCTTTATATTCAGATGTTATCAAAATAAATACGGATGGTATCGAGTTGCAGGTTGCATGCCCGAATCTTCCGGAAAATGTGAAGCCTGTTTCGGAACTCAGAGATGTTGAACTGGACCAGGTCGTTATAGGCTCCTGTACTAACGGAAGAATCGAAGATTTAAGAATAGCCGCCCGGATAATGAAAGGTCAGAAGGTTGCAAAGTATTTGAGATGCATTATAATACCCGGTTCGCAGAAAGTCTATCTTGAAGCTTTGGACGAAGGGCTGATTGAAATATTTATCAAAGCCGGAGCAGTGGTATCCACCCCCACATGCGGGCCGTGTCTCGGGGGACATATGGGAATACTTGCCGCCGGGGAAAAAGCTCTGGCTACAACGAACAGGAATTTTGTCGGCAGGATGGGACACCCGAAAAGCAAGGTTTATCTTTCGGGGCCGGCTGTGGCTGCCGCGTCTGCCGTAAAGGGCAAAATAGTTTCACCCGAAGAGGTATTGAAGTAGTATCTCAGGAGCATATGATTATGTTTAAAGGCAAAGCGTGGAAATTCGGAAATGACATAAATACGGATGAGATAATTCCGGCCAGGTACCTTAACAGCTCCGACCCGGCTGAGTTGGCGAGGCATTGCATGGAAGACGCCGACCCTGATTTCATCAAAAAAATTTCAAAAGGGGATATCATAATAGGCGGTAAAAATTTCGGCTGCGGTTCTTCGAGAGAACATGCGCCTATATCCATAAAAGCGGCGGGAATCAGCTGTATTATAGCAGTTTCATTTGCGAGGATCTTTTTTCGCAACGCTTTTAACATGGGGCTTCCGATTTTTAATTGTCCGGAAGCCGCTGAAAACATAAAAGAGGGAGATGAAGTTCAGGTTAGCCCCGAAACCGGGTTGATAAAAAGCCTGACTACCGGGAAGGAATACGAAGCCAACCCCATACCGGAATTTATGAGAAATTTGATTAAATCCGGCGGGTTGATGAAATATGTTACGGCTCAAAGTGAAAAAAAATCTGAAAGGAATAAGTAATGAAAAAATCATATAAAATCGCGGTGATTCCGGGCGATGGGACAGGCCCCGAAGTAATAAATGAGGGTATTAAGGTTTTAAAGGCCGTTTCCCGGAAATTCGGGTTCAAACTTGATTTTGAAAATTATGATTTTGGAGGGGAACGTTATAAAAAAACAGGCGAAACCCTTCCTGAATCGGCCGTGAAAGAGCTCAAGAAATTCGACGCGATTTATCTTGGTGCCATAGGGCATCCTGACGTAAAACCGGGAATTCTTGAGAAAGGCATATTGCTGAATCTCCGTTTTTCTCTTGACCAGTATATCAATTTGAGGCCTGTTAAACTCTATCCGGGTGTTTGGACGCCCATCAAGGACAAGGAACCGGAGGATATAGATTTTGTGGTTGTGAGAGAAAATACGGAAGGACTGTATGTGGGGACAGGCGGTTATCTGAAAAAAGGAACAGAAGATGAAGTAGCGGTTCAGGAATCCGTTAATACGAGAAAAGGCGTTGAAAGATGTCTGAGATACGCGTTTGAAGTTACAAGAAAGAGGGATAAAGACAAAAAACTTACACTTTGCGGTAAAACCAACGTTTTAACATACGCTTTTGATCTGTGGGAGAGAGCGTTCCATGAAATCGGCGAAAAAGATTATAAAGATATACAACGGGATTACGCCCATGTTGACGCAACGTGTATGTGGATGGTTAAGAATCCCGAGTGGTTTGATGTTATCGTAACGGATAACATGTTCGGCGATATTATTACGGATCTTGGAGCGATGATTCAAGGCGGTATGGGTATAGCCGCAGGCGGAAATATCAACCCGGAAGGTGTTTCGATGTTTGAGCCTATAGGAGGTTCTGCTCCTAAGTATACGGGTAAAAATGTTATTAATCCTCTGGCTGCCATCTGCGCCGGGGGTATGATGCTGGAGGTTATAGGAGAGGAAAATGCCGGAAAAGCGATAGAAAAAACCGTTATGAGCATAACGCCTAAATTAAAAAGCCTTTCCGCCGGCAAAATGGGTTACAGCACAACTCAAGTAGGAGACCTTGTAAGCAGCGCTTTATAAAAAGAGGAATTAATTCAAAACGGAGAAATATGAAAAAGTATAATATTGCCATAGCCGGAATAACGGGCGCTGTAGGACAGGAAATTATTTCTATCCTTCAGGAAAAGAAATTTCCTGTGAATAATATTAAAGGGCTTGCGTCTGAACGGTCTGAAGGAAAGGAATTTGTATTTGCAGCTTCCTCAAGAAAGATAGAAGTCCTTTCAGATGATTCGTTTAAGGGCATTGATATTGCTTTTTTCAGCGCAGGCGGGCCCATCAGCAAAAAATTTGTTCCCTCCGCGGTGAAAGCGGGCGCCGTCGTTATAGATAATACAAGCGCTTTCCGGATGGAACCGGATATTCCCCTTGTTGTGCCGGAAATTAATGCCCATGAAGTGAAAAATTACAGACAAAAGGGTATAATTGCAAATCCGAACTGCACTACTGCCGTAGCCTTAATGGGCGTTGCGCCGATTCATAAGTTTTCACGTGTAAAAAGAATTGTTGCCTCAAGTTACCAGTCTGTTTCGGGCGCGGGCGCTAGGGCTATAAAAGAGCTTGAAGACCAGATATTGGATTGGGCAAATAAAAAAGAACTGAAAAACACTGTTTTCCCTTATCAGATAGCATTTAATGTCATACCCCATATTGATGCTTTTACCGGAAACGGTTTTACCAAGGAAGAAATGAAACTTCATAATGAATCCAGGAAAATTCTGGGTGACAGTAAGCTGGTCGCGGTGTGCACTACTGTGAGAGTTCCTGTTTTCAGGGCGCATTCGGTTGCCGTAAATATTGAAACCGAGTCAAAAGTGACCGTTGAAAAAGCAAGAGAACTCATAAAAGGTTTTCCGGGTGTGCAGTTATATGATGACACTTCCCGGAATGTGTATCCCATGCCTCTTTACTGGAGCGGTAAAGATGATTGCGCCGTGGGCAGGCTGCGCGAGGATTATAGCGTGCCTAACGGGTTGTCATTTTTTGTAGTAGGCGACCAGATCAGGAAGGGCGCCGCTCTTAATGCGGTACAGATCGCGGAAGAACTGCTTAAGTATTTATAGCGGTCCTGTATTTGTATAAAATTCTTATATTAACCGTTCCATGTTTAGTGCCGTCTGAAGAATGCGGATAGCATGCCGGATTGAAATGCTGTCGGCGGGGAAAATAATGACTGCTGAAAGCGAAACTAAATCATCCCGAAACATAATACTGGTGATTGAGTATGACGGTTTGCTTTTCAACGGTTGGCAAACCCAGAATAACGCTCCGACCGTACAGCATGCAATCGAGAAGACACTTGAAAAGATATTGTCCCATAGAGTCCGGATTTCCGGTTCCGGCAGGACTGATGCCGGTGTTCATGCTAAAGCGCAAACAGCAAATTTTTTTACTGACAACGGTTTATCGTGCCGGAAAATGCAAAAAGCTTTGAATGCATGGCTTCCCGAAGGAATATCCGTGAAAAAAGTGTCGGAAGCGGATATCAATTTTCATTCCAGATATTCGGCAAAACTTAAACATTACAGATATATTATTTCCAACGGCAGAACGCCGCCGGCCCTTGAAAGAAACAGGGTCTGGTTTATCCCGTACCGGCTGGAAACAGGAAAAATGAAAGAAGCAGCTAAGTATCTTCTGGGCAGACATGACTTTTCTTCTTTCGGAGTTAACCTTAAAGGGAAAGCGGGTAACCCCGTAAAAACGATTTACAGTATAGATATAAAAAAAACCGGATCAAAAATACAGATTGATATTGTAGGTGACGGTTTCCTTTATAAAATGGTGAGGAGTATGGTGGGAACCCTTGTGGATGCGGGCAGGGGAAAAAGGAAAGCGAAGGAGATTAAAAAAATCTTGTCCAGCAAGAGCAGGGCAGGTGCCTCGCCGATAGCTCCGCCGCAGGGTTTGTATTTATACAGGGTTGTTTATTAGGATTAAACCTATTTCAGCTCAGGGTATATATCAAGATATTCGGTCTGCGCCGCGCTTGCGGGCGGCCAGAACCAACCGTTTGGATCCCATGTCTGCGCAAGATAAAACTTTTCGGTCAATATTTTGAAGCACAGTGAAGACTCCTTGTATTTGTGCTGGTCAAAGTAGATTTTTCCCAGTATAAAAAGCGCGGTTCCCACGTCATTTAATTTGTCGTATTTGAATATTTTAGCTTTTGATTTGTAATCCCCTTCTTCCCAGTAGATTAAATCCTTCTCATTTTTCAGTTTTTCCTCCTGCTGTTTTACTGCTTCGGCTTTATATTTATCCGCGACTATGAGTGAATATTCCTCCGCTAACAGGATGTTGCCGCTGTTCAAATTGTCAAAAGCGCCTTTTAAAAGCCCTGACGAATTAAGGGCGGGAGGGAGGGACATAATATCGAAATCAAAATCTGCGCTGGGTATATCAATTGTTTTTATCTTCGGTAGTTTTGTCCTCCCGAATCTGCCAAGCGGTTTAAACGGGTTTATGTAGGCGCAGATTATTCTCCAGCTTGTGGCGCTCGCGGCAGTCGGGTCGGTATTTGTGCTTTTTTCCTGAGGAGTCAGCCAGCCGTCGGCAAAGGTGTAAATATAAGGTCTGGAGGAGTAAGGGATACCGGCTGTCTCGACCGTTTCGGCTTTGGATATTTTTTTAGCGAGATTATCTATGAGTTTGGCATAGTGTTCGGCCCTGCCTTTGCTGAAAAGATTACCCTTATTCGCTTTTTGAGAATGGTAAGAACGGAGAAAATCCAGAACTTTAAGTGTTTGAATGACTGAGGGGTCAATTAAATATTTTTTTTCTTCCACTTTCAGCTTGTCCATTTCGCCGAGGAAAAAAGTTGCGTTGTAAACGTAATAATCAGCTTTTTCGGCCATTTTAGATGCGGCTTCCGGATATATATCTTTTAGTTCCTTGAATTTTTCGATG
>DJVC01000030.1 GCA_002440765.1 bacterium UBP3_UBA6266
GCCCGTCGTCAGCTTTATAATCAATGCGGACAGGATGCGCCTTAATGGTTATGCCCCTTTCCCGCTCTAAATCCATATCATCAAGGACCTGCTCACGGAATTCACGCTTATCAATCGAACCCGTTATTTCCAGCATTCTATCGGCAAGAGTTGATTTGCCGTGGTCTATATGGGCAATGATAGAAAAATTTCTTATATTTTCAAGTTTCATATTTCTGCAAAGCATCTCTGAATTGTCGCACTGTAGAAGTAATATCGGGTGTTCTGAAAATTGAGGTTCCCGCGACGATAATATTTATACCGGCTTTTACGGCATTTGCCGCGGTTTCCAGCGTTATTCCCCCGTCAATCTCTAATTCAGTTTCTAAATTATTTTCATCTATGAGCTTTTTAGCCGCTCTTACTTTATCAAGGACTGACTCAATAAATTTTTGCCCGCCGAAACCGGGATTAACCGACATGAAAAGAACAAGGTCAACTTTATCAACAATATTTTCAATCTCGCAGAAAGGAGTAGGCGGATTAATGGAAACGCCGCATTTCACTCCCAGGGACCTGATTTTCCTGATGATTTTTTCAGGATCCTTTTCAGCTTCTATGTGGAATGTAATCAAATCAGAACCGGCTTCGGCAAAAACAGGCGCATATTTAAGAGGTTCTGCTATCATAAGGTGGACATCCAGGAAAAGCTTGGTCGTATTCCTTATAGATCTGACCATATCCGGTCCGAAAGTTATGTTTGGAACAAAATGGCCGTCCATCACGTCTATATGAAGCATGTCAACACCTGCATCTTCAGCCCTTTTCACCTCCTCGGACATTTTTCCGAAATCAGCTGCCAGCAAAGATGGGGCAATTTTAATCAAATTTATCCTCCCTGTTAAGTAAAAGCTTATAACTTTTTTAATATTTTTTCTATTTCCGACGGTTTATCAATTAAACCTATCCCTGAAATACCGATATTTTCAGGCGTAAAGTAATCTGCGGCTATCCTTAGGATATCAGCAGCGGTAACAGACTGGACTTTGTCTATCACCTCATCATACGGTATTATACGGTCCAACAGAATTAAACTTTCACCCGCTCTGTACATCTGGGATGTTGTTCTTTCCATCGCAAGCATAAACTGGCCGATATAATATTCCTTCGCCCTTTCAATTTCTTTGGACGGAACTTTTGACAATCTGATTTTATTGATCTCTCTCGTTATAAGCGAAACAGCCTGTTCAACCCTTCCGGTAGCAAAACCGCCCGAAATAGTAAAACAGCCGGAATCCTTATAATATTCAACAGCGGAAGATATATTATAGGATAATCCATGCTTCTCCCTTATAGATTGAAAAAGCCTCGAACTCATATTTTCGCCAAGTATCACGCTCAGAATATTAAATGCGTATTTATCCTCATGCCCTCTTTCAACCGTTTTAAAGCCCAGCGCAAGATGCGCTTGTTCCGTTTTCTTGTTTAAAAATATATTTCTCCTGTTGAGCGGCCTTTGTTCGTAACTCAGAAATCCGGGAGCCGGTTTTACCGGAAGATTTCTGACCCATTTTTCAGATTCTTTCACTGCCGTATCATGCTTGATATTGCCGGCAACAGAGATAACTGTATTGGAAGCGGTATAATTAGTGTTCATATATCCTAAAATATCATCCCTGGTTATAGACGAAACCGTATCGACGGAACCTATCAGAGGTTTCCCCAGAGGATGTCCCTCCCATATAATGGATTTTATTAAATCATGAATATGCTGATCCGGCATATCATGATACATATTTATTTCTTCTTTTATTACACCTCTTTCCCTTTCTATTTCCCCGGGATCGAAAATAGAATTTATATATATGTCGAATAATATCTCGGATGCGGTGTGAAAGTATTTACCGGATACTTTTGCCATATAGAACGTATATTCCTCCGAAGTGTAGGCGTTTAATATGCCGCCTACCCCTTCGATAGCTTCGGATATTTTTCTGCATGTCCTGTCTTTTGTCCCTTTAAAAAGTAAGTGCTCGAGGAAGTGTGAAATTCCCGATTGGCGGCCGGTCTCATATCTCCCTCCCGTTGCGACCCAGATGCCCATCGAAACGGAATGCATATGCTTCATCTCGGTGGTTACTATTCTTATGCCGTTAGAAAGTTTGGTTATCTTAATTTTGTTATTCATTCTTTTTCCTGACTAAGTCTCCCGGGCGGGCACAACCGTTAAATCTGACTTTCACTTTCATTCCGGGATTCGCTTCTTTCAAAACCCCGCCGTTTTGGTCAAACATCAAGTTTATTGTCTCTTCCCTGTCACATCCGATATCCGGACCTATCACCTCAACCGAATCGCCTTTCCTGATTTTATTCCTCACCTCTAACGTAACGGTATTTTTCGACGACTTTTCTACAATTCCCAAAAAATCATATTTTCTTTCATATGCGGACGTATCGGCAATCTGCATATCCGAATCGGAATCCCTGTCAACATAGAAACCAGTAGTATATTTCCTATGGCTTATTTTTTCAAGTTCTTCGATTATTTTTTTCGGCACTCTTTTTTTCCCCGCATGATAGCAATCTACGGCATTTCTGTAAGCACGAACAACACAGGCGATATAGTACAGGCTTTTCATTCTTCCTTCTATTTTAATGGAGTCTACACCCGCTTTCGCAATTTCCGTAATATAATCGATCATATTTAAGTCTTTCGAATTTAAAATATACGAACCACGTGCGAAAGATTCAATCTGGAAATATTCGCCCGGACGTTTCTCCTCAACCAGATAATATTTCCACCTGCACGGATGAGTGCACTTCCCTTCATTTGCGCTTTTGCCTGTCATTACAGAACTTAACAGGCACCTACCCGAATAAGAAACGCACATCGCCCCGTGGCAAAAAATTTCCAGCTCCATATCCGGGACCACTTTCTTTATCATGCGGATATCCTTTAAGGTAACTTCTCTTCCCAATATTATTCTGTCGACACCCGATTCCTTCCAGAATAACACCGACGAGGAGTTTAATGTGTTGGCCTGTGTGCTTAAATGAATTTTTATTCCGCAACGTAAGAGGTTGCGTGCAATTTTTATCATCCCGGGATCCGAAACAATGATAGCATCCGGTGTTATAACGTTAATTTTCTTTATCGCAGCTTCAGCTTTCTTTAAATCAGCCTCTTTAAGATAAGCGTTCAGGGCAATATATAATTTTTTGCCGGCTTTCTTTGCTTCTTTTGAAATGATCTCCTCATCGCCGAAATTAAGCTCTTCGGCATATGCGCGCAGGCTCATTCCCGGATACCCTATATAAACGGCGTCAGCCCCGTAAAGAAAAGCTATTCTGAGTTTTTCAATATTTCCGGCAGGTGCCACCAACTCTATCTTATGTTTTTTTTTCATTTGCGCAGGATTTCCGCAGAAAATCACATCTGCCTGTTATTCTCAAGATGGTCCAGAAAATTTTGCAACATGATCTGGGCTGCGAGGGAATCTACTTTTTCTTTTCTTTTTTTTCTCGTTATATTCGCGGATATCAATATCCTCTGTGCCGAAACAGTGGTTAATCTTTCATCCCAGAGATTAACATTTATATTCAATTCCTTATTAATCTTTTCGGCAAGGTCTTTAACTTTTCTGCTTCCGGGACTGTCTTTGCCGGACATGTTAACCGGATTACCTATAACAATAGATGTAATTCCTTTATTTTCAATGAGTTGTGATAAATGCCTAATAAATTGACATATGTCTGTAAAGTGGACAAAACCCAATCCCTGCGCCGTAATATTCAAATCATCGCTGACGGCAAGGCCAACCCTTTTATGGCCGAAATCTATTCCTAAAAACTTCATAGATATTTTGTTTTTCCTTTTTGCTGTATTAAACTTACAATTTTTTTTACTTCCGGCGCACTATCCACCGGACATACCATAACCGCATCCTCTGTTTTTACCGCAATAACACCATGCATATCCGCCATTCCCAAAGCGCCCTTATCGGATATTGCCACGCAATCCCTGCAATTGGACATAAAGACATCACCCGATATATAGTTGCCCGAGGGATCGGGCTTTATAAACCTTTTGAGGCTGGCCCATGTCCCGAGGTCATCCCAACCGAAATTACCCTCAACCATCGCGATATTCCGCGACTTCTCCATAAGGGCATAATCTATGGAATCTTTTACCATTCCCGGATATTCCCTGTTCATCACTCTTCTTATAGAGCGTCCGGCGTTCAGAAAAAGAGACATGCTCTTCCTGTATTGGGGGGCATGCCTGATAAACTCATCGATAAACACATCCG
>DJVC01000079.1 GCA_002440765.1 bacterium UBP3_UBA6266
CGGGTAAAGAAGCGGAAAAGGCACTGGACAGGGCGGGTATAACCGTTAATAAAAATGGTATCCCCTTTGATTCCAAATCACCTTTGGTAACTTCAGGCATCAGAATAGGCACTCCGGCTATGACTACCAGAGGAATGAAAGAAAAAGAAATGGATATCATCGCGGGTTTTATATCGGAGGTTTTATATGCTCCGAACAGCGATAAGGTTGCCGAGGATATAAAAAGCAGGGTCAGGGAATTATGTGAGGCCTTTCCGATTTATAAGCATTATATTAAAAAATAATTTATTTTGGGGAGAATCGGACCGATGTGTTCTATAAAGAAAAAAAACTCTGTAAAAAAAGATAAGCGCCCTTCGTGGGATGAGTATTTTATGGAAATTGCCTGTCTTGTTGCGCAGAGGTCCACATGCCTGCGGCGCAAAGTCGGAGCTGTCCTGGTTAAGGACAAGCATGTTCTCGCAACCGGTTATAACGGTGTGCCGTCGGGTCTGAGACACTGTCTGGAAATAGGATGTATAAGGGAGAAAAACAAAATTCCTTCCGGCCAGAGGCATGAATTGTGCAGAGGCCTGCATGCCGAGATGAATGTTCTTATACAATCCGCTAAGTTCGGAGTGAGCATTGAAAACAGCACAATTTATTCAACTACCCATCCCTGCATCTTGTGCGCCAAGATGATAATCAATGCCGGCATTAAAAAAGTTGTAATCAGTGAAGGTTATCCGGATGAAGATGCCGTTAAAATGTTCAAAGAAGCCGGCGTGGAAATTAAAAAAATTTAAAGATTTTTTTTGAAAAACATAAAAGAGGCTTTTTATAACCCGCGTTTTCCCAATGAAAAACAGAAAAAGAAGCGGATTTTCCAGAATGTTATTGACATACTATATATAGTGTGGTAACGTCGTAACTGCACTACATATACTACATTGGCGGGGTATTTGGATTTACGGGGGAAGACATAAATGCGATGTCCTTATTGTGATTATGATGGAGACAAAGTGGTCGACTCCAGATCGTCGAATGACGGTGTAGTGATAAGAAGGCGCCGGGAATGTCTTAAATGTTCAAAAAGGTTTACCACATACGAAAGAGTCGAAAAAATACATATTTCCGTGATAAAGAGAGGCAACATAAGAGAAGATTTTGACAGGGGAAAGATGCTTGAAGGAGTTTTAAAGGCCTGCCAGAAGAGGCCCATCAGCCTTGACAGGATAGAACAGCTTGTGGATGAAGTGGGGCAGGAAATAGAGGCTGAAGGGAAAAAAGAAATAAAGTCCGAAGAAATAGGCAATATAGTTATGAATAAACTCCAGTCGCTTGATGATGTGGCATATGTCAGATTTGCCTCGGTTTACAGGCAGTTTAAAGATGTCAACCAATTCATGTCCGAGATAAAAAGTATATTAAACGAGGAGAAGAGGAATGATAAAAGAGGTCGATAAGGTAACATATGTAAGGAAAAGAGACGGCCGCCTGGTGCCGTTCAATAAAAGAAAAATAGCGGACGCGATATTCAAAGCGGCAAAAGCAGTCGGAGGAGAGAACCGGGAACTTGCCGATGAGCTTGCCGAAGCCGTTTCTTTCTACCTTCATAAAACATATTCCGAGGCAGCCCCCGACATAGAAGAAATACAGGATATGGCCGAGAAAATTCTTGTTGAAACAGGACACACCAGAACGGCAAAAGCGTATATTCTTTACAGAGACTCAAGAGCCAGAAAAAGGGAAGAGCTTAAGGTAAGGAAAAAAATAATAAAGGACGGTAATTCTACGGATTTGGCGCTTATGGTAGCTCCTTCCTCGAAAGACCAGATGTTCAACTGGGACAGGTCCAGAATAGCGCTTGCGCTTATAAGAGAAGCGAGGATGCCGCAGCATATTGCGGAAGAAATAGCCGCCGCCGTCGAGAAAAAAATATTCAATTCCGGCCTGAGCCAGATTTCCACGTCTCTGATAAGAGAACTTGTTGATAACGAACTTTTTGTCAGGGGTTTTGATGTAAAATTAAAAGCGCATTCCATCATAGGTATGCCTGTATATGATCTCGACAGACTTATAACTTCAAAAAGCAATGAGAACAGCAATATTGCGGCAAATAACCCGGAAGCCATAAATCTTTCGATTGCTGAGGCGACACTCAAACAGTATGCGCTCGAGAAAGTTTTCAGCGAAGAAGTCGCCGAGGCGCATCTTAAAGGGCAGATTCATCTCCATGATCTGGGTTATCCGACAAGGGTATATTGTTCCAGCCATTCTCTCGAATACCTTAAAAAATACGGTCTTCAGCTCGGAAACCTCGATACTTCATCAGGGCCCGCCAAACATGCCCGCACGCTTACGGGACACCTTAATACTTTTCTTGCGTCCATGCAGGCATATTACGCGGGCGCTCTCGGAGTCGGTTATATAAATATATTTTATGCCCCCTACCTCGAAGGGATGCCTTATGAAGAAATGAAACAGGAAGCCCAGTATCTTATTTTCAGCGGTTCCCAGAACGCTTTTTCCCGCGGCGGGCAGACGCTGTTCCTTGATTTTAATATTCATACCGGCATTCCCAACTATATGAAGAATATTCCGGCAATAGGGCCGGGAGGAAAATATACAAATAAAACCTATAAGGATTATGAGAAAGAGTCCAGGATGTTCGCGAGGGCTATGCTTGAGATATGGGAAAAAGGAGACAGCGGCGGCAGGGTGTTCGCATTCCCGAAATGCGATTTTCACATCAACAAAGAGACTTTTGAAGAACCGGAACAGCTTGAACTGTTGAAATATGCCTGTGAAATAGCAGGCAGGAACGGAACTCCTTATTTTATATTTGACCGCGATGAGGTTACTTTGTCGGCCTGCTGCAGGCTCAGAACCCAGATAAAAGATAATTATATGATACAGCATCCGGAAAGCATGCGTTTCTGCGGTTTCCAGAATGTTACGGTCAACCTTCCGCGCGCGGCGTTCCAGTCCGGAAGGGGGAATAAAGAGAAATTCTTCGAAGAGGTTGAAAAATCATTTGAGCTTTGTGTGAAAGCCCATCTTGAAAAGAAGGACTTTATAGAAGGGTTGATGGGTTTTCCCGGGGCACCGCTCTGGGAAGTCGGAAAAACGGCGATGGATGGAAGGCCTTACATAGAGTTGGAACAATGTACTTATATAGTAGGGCTTGTCGGGCTGAACGAGGCTACGCAGTATATATTGGGGAAGGAGCTCCATGAGGGAGAGGATGCTTTGAAATTCGGGCTGAAGGTTGTTGCCAATATGTATTTTCTTGCCAAAAAAGCCGAGCAGAAATACGGCCTTAAATTCAGCCTTGAGGAATCTCCCGCAGAATCCGCGACAAGAAGACTTGCGAAAGTCGATATGCAGCACTATTCCGAGGCGAAACAGTACGTAAAAGGTGATTTTGCCAACGATGAGTATTATTATACGAATTCAATACATCTTCGGGCTGACGCGGATATAGATATAGTCACCAGGATAGAGAAGCAGGCTAAATTTCATACAATGATAGAGTCAGGCGCGATAATCCATGCTTTTGTCGGGGAAAAACTGCCTTCACCGGAAAGTATTTTGAACCTTGTAAAGAAAACATATCATAAGACTCAGGCGGCTCAGTTGACGATTTCCCCTGAGTTTACGGTTTGCAGGCAGTGCAGAAGGAGTATTATCGGGATTAAGAACGAATGCCAGTCCTGTGCCGGAATAAGAATACCCGATGTGACTCACTTAAGCAGTCCGGATGAGAATATCAAATGGCAGGCAAAAAAGCCGGAGAGGGATGTTATTTTTGAGAAGTGTGAAAAAGTTCAGGAAGCAAAAGTATAAGCGCGGGGGGATAATATAATGAAAACGGAAGAATTTCTCAACAGATGCGTGGGCGAAGGATTCGAATGGGCGGAAGGGAAACACAAAGAGGAAAACGGTGTTTATGTTAAAAACCCCAGAATCGGGACATGCGCGCATTTTAAAGAAGAAGCCATCGAAAATAATGAATGGGATGTTCTGAAGACGCAGGTCCTGCAGGGCAAAGACATCTATCATGTTAGCCGTATAGTCGGTTATTTTTCAAGGATAGAGAACTGGAATAAGAGCAAACTGGGCGAATTGACAGACAGGCGCAAGGGTAATTATGCTGTCTAACGGGTGATTTAGCTTTTCACGGGAGGGGAATATGCGTATTAAGATTTTCGGAAAAGTAAATTGTGCGAAATGCGAGACTACGAAGAATAAATTCAGCCACTTTCTGCAGAAATGGGATTGCAAAGGAAAAGCAAACATTGAATTTTTCGATATGGATACTATTGAGGGTATGGCCGAAGGAGCTTTCAATAATGTCCTGAATATCCCTTCCACTATTTTGGAGAAAGATGACAGGCAGATTGCCAGGTGGGACGGGGAGGTCCCCAAGTCTGAAGAATTTAAAACGTATTTTCAAGACCTTGTTTAATGCAAATAAGCAAATCACAGAGTTTACCGGAAATAAAAGGATTCATTAAGAATACATTAATAGAGTGGGATGGGTTCCTGTCCTCGGAAGTGTTTCTCCCGAACTGCAATTTCAGATGCCCGTTTTGCCATTCATATAAGTTGTTCCAGTCTCCGGGCGAAATCCCTTCGGTCAAATGGGAAGAAGTCATTTCTTACATGACTGAAAAGAACCAATGGGTAGACGGGCTTGTCATATGCGGCGGGGAACCACTTATGGATAAGGATATTGTTTCCTGCCTACGCATGCTCAAATCCGAAGGAATTAAAGTCAAAGTTGATACTAACGGATATTTCCCTGATGTGCTTAAGAAGATACTGGAAGAAAAACTGGCGGCATATGTGGCTATGGATGTAAAAGCTCCTTTGAACAACGCCGATTACGGAGCCGCCGCGGGAATCAGGGACATTGATGTATCAAGGATAAGGGATTCCATAGATATAATCATGAAGTTTTCATCCGATTATGAGTTCCGGACGACAGCATGCCCTCTTTTTGTTAACGAAAAAAATATCGAAGATATAGCCCTCGCGATCAAAGGCGCTAAAAAATATTCTATCCAGCAATTCAATCCCGAAAACTGTTTGAGCGCGGAATTGAGAGCAATAAAACCTTATGTGAAAGAATATATCGAAAAGATGAGGGAAACCGCCGTGAAATACGTTAAACGCTGCGTAATCAAAGGCATCTGAAGTTCAATGGATAAAAATCCAAAAGTAAAGAAAGCGCTGTTCGGGAAAGTTGAAAACGGAAAGCTGTCATGCGGACTATGCCCGCATAATTGTTTCTTGCCGGAAGGCTCTCTGGGCATTTGCGGCACGAGAAAAAATTCCGGCGGAGAGTTGTTTACCTTAATATACGGGTGTGTTAGCAGCATGGGCGTTGACCCGATAGAGAAAAAACCGCTTTATCACTTTTACCCCGGAAGCAGAATCCTCAGCGCGGGAACCGTGGGATGTAATTTCCGCTGTTCTTTCTGCCAGAACTGGGAAATCTCCCAGAACACTTATTTTCCGTGTAAGTTCATTGGGCCCGAAGAACTTGTTTCTTTTGCCGTGGAGAAAAAATCTATCGGCTTAGCGTATACTTATTCGGAACCTTTGATATGGTATGAATATGTGCTGGATTGCGCAAAGCTGTGTAAATCGAAGGGTCTTAAAAATGTCTTGGTAACAAACGGTTATATCAATCAGGGACCTTTGAAACAGCTTCTTCCCTATATTGATGCCATGAACGTGGATTTAAAATCATTCAGCGATAATTTTTACAGAAAGCTTTGCAAAGGCACTCTTGAGCCCGTTCTCAATACCATCCGGACGGTTTCAGGAGCCTGTCATATGGAAGTTACGAATTTGCTGATTCCCGGGCAGAATGATTCGGAAAGTGAAATTGAGGATATGAGCAGGTGGATAGAGAATAATGCCGGAAGAGGAACCCCTTTGCACATAAGTAAATATTTTCCCGTATACAGGTTCAACGCGCCTGAAACCGGAGCAGAAGCGATTAGCGCCGCCAGGGATATAGCGCTGAAGCATCTGGATTTTGTGTATGCCGGCAATATTGATGTACCCGGATCGTCTGATACTTTGTGTCCCGGATGCGGCGCCCTTCTTATCAGGCGGAGCGGATATAACACGGAAATTAAAAATCTGAAAAAAAATATTTGTGGTAAATGCGGCTATGAAATAAATATAATTAATAGTTGATAGTGTTTTTATTTTTTCCGGTGGTTTTTAAGATCATGAAAGGAAAGTAAAATGAAGCCCATCGACTATTTTTTTCTGGCAGCGTATTTTTTTATCGTGTTTTTCATAGCCTATATTTCCAGCAGAAAAAGCCGGACCGATTCAAAAAACTATTTTCTCGCGGGTTCATCCATAGGATGGATGGCCATCGGGGCGAGCCTGTTTGCCAGTAATATTTCCGCCGAACATTTTATAGGGCTTGCGGGTTCGGGCGCTCAGGGCGGACTGGCGGTGGGACAGTTCGAGTGGCTCGCGTGTTTCATTCTTCTGCTGTTGGGTTGGGTATTTGTTCCCCTTTATATTAAGACCGGTGTTTTTACGATGCCTGAATTCCTTGAGAGAAGGTACAACAGACAATGCAGGACTTATCTTTCATCCATTTCACTCATCGCTTACATTTTTACCAAAATAAGTGTTGCGATTTATGCGGGGGCTATCGTTTTAAAAACAATACTGGGATGGAACATCTGGTTTGGAGCCGTGATACTGATAGTCGCGACGGGGATTTATACCATTTTCGGAGGACTGAGGGCTGTCATATATACGGATTTTTTCCAGGCCGGGGTTTTAATATTGGGAGGGTTGCTGCTTACCGCGCTTGCCCTTTCCAAAGCCGGCGGGTTTTCATCTTTAATGGGCAGTGTAAATCCGGAATTTTTCAATTTATGGAAGCCCCTGAGCGACGCTGACTTTCCCTGGACAGGCATACTTTTGGGAGCGCCTATACTTGGCGTCTGGTATTGGTGTACCGACCAGATGATAGTCCAGAGGACGCTCGCGACAAAAGATATTGAGAATGCGAGAAGAGCGACGATATTTGCGGGCTTTCTTAAAATATCTCCCGTATTCATATTGGTTTTGCCCGGGGTGATAGGGAGCGTAATTTATAAGGATGTTCAGCCGAATGAAATGTATGCCACTATGGTGAATGACCTTTTGCCCGCGGGAATGAAAGGTTTTGTTATAGCCGCATTACTTGCCGCTTTGATGAGTTCCCTTTCAAGCGTTTTTAACAGCAGTTCCACTCTTGTGGTTATGGATTTTTACAAAAACTGGAGGCCCGGTGCGACAGAGAAAGAACTTGTCACGGCCGGCCAGATATTTACTGTCCTGCTTGTGGGCGTAGGTCTTCTGTGGCTTCCTTTCATAGGCATAATGAGCAATCAGTTGTACATATATCTTCAGTCGGTTCAGGCTTATATATCTCCTCCGATAGCGGCAGTTTTTCTTCTTGGTATATTTTTTAAGAGAATTAACGGAAGAGCGGCCTTTGTTACATTAATTACAGGGTTTGTGCTTGGCGCCGTGAGATTTATTGCCGAAATATGCACAAAATCCGGCTGGATTCAATGGAAACCTCTTGTGCATTATTCTTCGATGAATTTTTTGCATTTTGCCGTGTTCCTCTTCGCCGTATCGGTCATTATATTGGTAGGTGTCAGCCTGTTGACCGGATTTCCTTCTCCGGAAAAACTTGAAATTTTCAGGCTGAATGAGGCGGATACGGCTGTCAGTTCATCCAGAAAATCGCATATTCTGAATATCATATTAAGTTTAATCCTTTCCGCAATAATATTAAGTTTATGGTTTTATTTCAGCCCCTTATTTTTTAAATAGGAGATAATGATGCATAAGAACGACAGCGACAGAAAAAACTTGAAAATCAGAGGCGTGAATCTCGGAGGATGGTTTGTCCTTGAAAGATGGATGACCCCGTCCCTTTTTGAAGGGCTCAAAGCTCCCGATGAGACAAGGTTTTGTGAAGAACTCGGCGCGAAAGCCGAGAAGAAACTGAAGAAACATTGGGAAACATTTATTACCGAAAAAGATATTAAGTGGATTGCCGAAAGGGGAATAAATACGGTCAGAATTCCTGTCGCCCACTGGATTTTCGGGGATGTAAGGCCATACTACGGAAGCATTGAATATCTGGATAATATAGTCAAAATTTTGAAAGCCCACAAAATAAATGTGCTTTTGGACCTTCATGCCGCTCCCGGCAGCCAGAATGGACTCGATAACGGCGGGATAGAAGGTGTTTGCGAGTGGCATAAAAAGAAGGAAAACATCGGGAAAACGGTCGATTTTATAGAAAGGATTGCCCAGAGATACAAGGGTTGTGAAAATATATGGGGTATCCAGCTCTTGAACGAACCCAGATGGGATATTCCAATGGATATACTTCATGATTTTTACACAAAAGCATATTTCAGGGTCAGGAAACATATGTCCGGCGATAACGCAGCTGTAATTATTCATGATAGTTTCAGGCCTTTAAGCTGGGGGGATTTTATGAAAGAGCCTGAATATTCCAATATTGTCCTTGACACACATTTTTACCAGTGTTTTCTCGACGAAGACAAGAAACTTGATGTATACGGGCATATCAGCCGCGCGGCGGTACAGAGAAAAAAAGATGTGGATAAAATAAGGCACCAGCATGAAACCATTGTCGGCGAGTGGTCTTTGGGGCTTCCCCATCAGTCTTTTGAAGGAATGAGTGATTTTTCGGTTTATTCTTCTCACCGCGCCTATGCCGCGGCGCAATTGATATCATATGAAAGGTGCAAAGGATGGTTTTTCTGGAGTTATAAGATTGAAAAAGGTTTATACGGCTGGAGTTTTGTTGAATCTGTGAACAAAGGCTGGCTGCCGTCTGATTTCCGCGATGGAAGTTACCCCGATAATTTATAACACATTAGTTTTGTGATGCCAATTCTCTCAGGTTGGCCTTCTTGAAAAGGTTCCTGTACCATTCCGACAAAACTATATTTTGCTTTATGGCCAGAGCTTTTTCCGTATAAGTTTCCTTTATCTCATCAAATTTAGACATGTCGGGCATATCGATTTTAGTTATCCAGAGCAGGGAAGCCCCTGAAGAAGTTTCCACGGGTTCGCTCAGGATATTCTCTTTAAGCGAAAAAGCTATTGATGTGAACATATAGGAATTGCCTATGCCGCGGAACTGTGATTCCGGGGTTGCCGCCTTTTCAGATTCGGTTTTGAATCCGAGTTTCGATGAAGCTTCTTCAGTGCTTATCGAGGGGTCTTCATTAGTGAGTTTCAGGATTTGTTCCCTTGCCGATTCAGCCGCAGCAACAGAAGCTGCGGAGGCTTTTTTTATTTTGAGAATCTCCCCGATTTTATCTTTGCAGTCTTCAAAGGCCGGAATTGCGGCGGGAGTTTTGGCCTTCGGGATTACAATTATGAATTCGGTGCCCGTAAAAACAGGTTCGGAAACTTTGTTTAAAGGTGTTTCAAAGGAAATTTTTGTGAATAAAGCGGAATTGGATATACCTTCTACAGAATCGAAGCGCGAAAAGTATTCCGTTGTTTTTAAGCTGAGCCCTGATTTATCCGCTGCTTTCGCGGGGGATAATTCTCCGCTGTCTATGTCAAAGAAGAGTTCAGTAATTTTTGCCGACGCGTTTTCATAGGCCTTTTTTGCGGATAGATCTTTTTTAACATCGGATTTTGCGTCGGAATATGTTTTTTCCGAACCGTCTTCGTTTTTGTAGTTTTGCCTGTTTCTTTTATAGAAAGCTTCCGCTTCGGGTTCCATAAGCCGGATCGAGGGGTCGTTGCTGTCCACTTTTATGCTGATATAATCAATTTTGACTTTTTCCGGTATTTTAAGCAGATTTTTGTTTGCGTTGTAAAAATCCTCCATTTCCCTGACGGAATACGATACATCGTTCACAAAATCTTTATAATCAAAGGCTATGAAGCTCACATCTCTTTTTTCATTTTCACGCAGGAAGTAATCTTTTACTTCGTTTTCGGTTACGACAGCGGTTGAGCGTATCAGGCGGATAATCTTTATCGAAAGCAGGCTTCTTTTAAGTTCTTCAAGGAAATCGCCCGGCAGGATACCGAAGAAAATAGTTGAAAGGACTGCGTCGAATTTTGATTCTTCGAAGTTGCCGTTGGACTGAAAAAGAGGGAAGGAGGATATCCATGACTCTATTTCCCGGTCTGAAACGGACAATCCGATATTCGAAGCTTCTTTTTCAAGGATGAGCCTGTCCCATGCTGCCTGGCGGAGGGCGTTTTCCTGGGATAAGATATTATCTATAATCCATTTGTTGGCGAGAATGGCTTCAGGATTGCGGACATTGTAATATTCACAGAGTTCGATTATTTTCCAGATGCTTGCTCCCCTGAGGCTTGAAGAAAAGACAGCGCTGCTTACCGGTTTTTCAAAGATGTATCCTGCGACCGGGCCTTTCGCGTGTTCCGCGCCCCCTGAACCCCAGAAAATGAACGCCGGAATGATTAATATGAGAATAGCTATAAAAATGGCTTTTGAATATTTATGAATTTTAATAAGCATTTTGTATCTCCTTTGACATCATGCTGAAGTGAGAAATTATAGTAAAAGGTGTTTGAGCCGTAAAGAAAAATCGTAATAAATGTTCGGTAAGGATATCCTGTAACTTCATGGCCGGCAAAGTGTTTTTATACTGCAAATTCAGGAATTAATGCTGTATAATTAATTCAAGCTGAGGTTGTTATGAAAAAATACCTGATAGATGGTTATAATCTGTTGTATTCATGGAGGAAACGGACGGTTTTCCTTTCTTCGGGGTTTGAGGCAATGAAGGAGGAGATGTTGATTATGCTTCAGAAAATGGCTGATTTTGAAGAGGATGAGATTGAAGTCTATTTTGATGCGTTCAAAGGCCCGGTCCGGCAGGCGGAAAAATCAGGGAGGTTGAAAACAATTTATGCTTCGGGAGAGGCGACGGCGGATATGGTGATCGAAAGGGAAGTTTATAATACCGGGAAAAAAGATAATATCAGGGTCGTCACTTCCGATATGGGTATAAAAAACATGGTGATGGCCATGGGTGTTTTAGTTATCAGCCCCGATCAATTTTTAGCCGAAGTCTCGGATTGCGTAAAGGAGATGAATGAAATAATAAAAAAGCAAAACCGCCGGTAATCCGACGGATGCTCCCTCAAAAAACATTTGACTTTTACGTTGCCAGATATTAAAATTTTTCCTTAAGTATATTGATAATACTAAGTTATATAATCTGACGATTATTGGATAACCGGACGGAGGTTATTTTAATGGGAAAACTTGTAAAAGGCGGAGTCGCGATTATTTTTGTATTAAGCATCGTGTGCCTCGGTGTTACAATCATGCTTTTTGCGCACAAAGTTAACGAAAGAGAAAGAGCCGATGCTATGGCTGATTACATCTCAAAATCTTCCGTAGCTTTAGGAGTTGCAAACTCGGAGCAGGAAGTGCTGCTGAAACTGAAAGATCCCGCGCAGAGAAAATCCATGCTGGACCAGTTTAAGAAAGGTCTGGACAATACCTTGACCGAACTTGACGAAACAAAGAATAGCCTTGCAAAAGTTAAGGAAGACCTGACGAATAAAATAGAGGAGGCCAAGAAGCTTGCAACCGATCTTCAGGTTGAAAAGAAGGAGAAGGACCGCCTGCAGGTGGAACTTGATAAACAGATAGAAAAAGCCCAGAAACTGGTTGAGGAACTTGAAAAAGAAAGAGAAAAGACTAAACAGATAGAGCAGAAGCTTGCAAACATATCCGGTGAACTTGAAACGCTTACTGCAGGCAAAGATGAAATGGTAGAAAAAGTAAGGAAGCTTGAAGAAGAGAAGATGGCTTTGAAAAAACGTCTCCAGGAAATTTCGGCAACCGCGGAAGGCTCAGTTCCTCTTGAACCTATTTATGTCAGGGCCGAAAAGAAAGTATCGGGGGAAGTGATTGCGGTTAACGATACCTATAATTTTGTCATAGTTAACGTCGGTTCTGCCGAAGGGCTTAATAAAGGCGATGAACTGATAATAAGCAGGGATAAAACCCTGGTCGGAAAAGTAAGGGTCGAGAAGCTTAAGGATGATATGGCCGTTGCCAATATTATGCCTGAATGGCTGCAAAAACCTATCAAAGAGGGTGATGATGTCAACAAGTTCTAAATCCGGTTTAGCGGCGCTGGACATTCTGGTGATATTGACTATAGTCCTCCTTGCGGGCACATTCCTTCTGCAGGTCGCTGAATTGACGGGTTATTTTTAGGGTTATGAAACGTCTTTCTCTGATAATTATATTATTGGCTGTTGTCTTGTGCTTTTTTTCCGGTTGCGCGACCCCGAAAGGCGGAACTTCGATGCCCTGGTCGACGCCGGCTTCGTGGGAAAGTAATACGGCCATTCAGGGTGGTTCATTCTAATGCCCTTGTTTTTTTTGAAGAGTAAACTTTATCTTTCTTTCCGGTCCGGTTTTTCTTTAAAAACGGGAAACTACATTAAAATAATTCTGTTTTTTCTTTCTTTCGGCGTATGTTTTACATCTGTAACGGCATCCGATGTTCCTTTGTCCATCTGGGTTGAATGTGAAGGATCAAACAAGACCCTCTCCTCGGAGCAGAAAATCATTGAAATGATAGATTTTTGTTCAAATACCGGAGTCAGGGAAATTTTTGTCCAGATTTACAGGGGCAACAGGGCATGGTTTAAAACCGCTCTCGCCGGTGAGGGATTGGTTGATGACACCCCTTACAGGGATTTTCTCAAAAAAGAGAAAGGGTTGGATTTACTGGACACGGTAATTAAAAAAGCTCATGCAAGAAAGATAAAAGTGCACGGCTGGATAAACGCGTTCAGGATTGCGAAAAACCTCGACGCGCCTGTTCTGCTTAAATACGGAAGTGATATAATAATCGTGGACAGCAAAAACAGGTCAATGCTTGATTATCCTGAGTTAAATCTTCCCGGCCCCGAAGGAGAATTTTTCTCTACCGGCAGGGACGGTTACTGGCTTAATCCTGGAGATAACAGGGTGACATCCCTGATTTCAAAACTTATTCAGGGTGTAATGGAAGAATATCCGGATATTGACGGTATACACCTTGATTTTATCAGGTATCCTTATTGTGTTCCTTACTCACCGGGGTCCCTGTGGATGAAGGGTGTTGATTTCGGGTATAACAGGGTAAACAGGCAAAAATTTTCAGATGCTTGCGGGCTGGACCCGCTATATATGGATAAAAACAGGGTAAACTGCCAGTTATGGGATGATTTCAGAAGGGGTTTGATATCCGGCTTCATAAAAGAGCAGGGGACTATTGTGAGAGAATCCGGCAAAGAGCTTTCAGTGGCGGTCTTATGCTGGCCCGACAGGGCTTATCTCTCTTCCTTTCAGGACTGGAGGATGTGGATGGAGGATAATTACCTGGATTTTATTGTTATTATGAATTACGGGACAGACCGCAAACTGGTGAGATACCTTTCAAAAGAGGCAATGGCGTTCAGGCGCGACAGCGGTGTCTATATAGGGCTGGGGGCATATTTGCTGAAGGAGAGCCCGGATGAATTAAAAACGCAGATAGAAGACGCGGAAGAGGTTTTTCCCGACGGTATTACGTTTTTTTCATATGACTCCGTTAAGGACCAGCCCCGGATAATCGAGATTATTGGCGGGTTGAATTGATAAGTCGGATAAATGGTATGGGTAAAATTATTAAAGACAGGCCGGTTAAATATACCGCAGGCCTGTTATATAAATCGGGAATTGAAGAAATGCTGGAGTTATTAGCTCCGGTTCTGGGTGATATTGACGGAAAAAGCAGGGAAACGGAGTTTTTGTTTACGGATTATTATGGAAAGGAAATGGGAAAAAACCTTAAAAGGGTGTTTGTAAGTTTTAAGAAGCTGCAGGCACCGGGGCTGATTGCTGATATTAAGATAAAAACTAATCAGGTGGAGTCGGAGACATCGAAATCAGGGAAAAGGGTTTTCAATATAGACCCGGGTTATCTTGACCTTGCCAAGCTTGTTGTAGCTTCAACTAAAGATGCCACATACAGAGTCTATATTAAAAATGGGATTTTTGCGCAGGGAATGTTATATTTTGCGAATAATTCTTACAGGCCGTGGGAATGGACATACAGGGATTATAAAGAGGATTTCAGCATAGAGTTTTTTAATGAAACCAGGGAAATTTACAGAAAGCAGATTGAATTATGGCAACGGTAAAACCTTTCAAAGCTTTAAGGCCGGAACCGGGGTTAACATCGAAAATTGCTTCTTTGCCCTATGATGTTGTCTCAAGGGAAGAGGCGCTGGCTTATTCAAGAGGGAATCCGTTCAGTTTTTACCATGTGGTAAAGGCGGAAATCGATTTACCTCCCGAAACAGATGAGCACTCGAAAGCGGTATATAAAAAGGCGAAGGAAAATTTTGACAGGTTGGTTAAAAACAGAATACTCATCCAGGACCCGAAAGAATGTCTTTATATTTACAGGCAGAAGATGAAAGAGCATGTGCAGACAGGAATAGTTGCCTGTATCGCGGTGGATGAATATATTTCCAATACCGTGAAAAAGCACGAACTTACGAGGGAAGAAAAAGAAAAAGACAGGACAAACCATATTGCGGCGCTAAAAGCCAATACGGGGCCTGTTTTTCTGATTTACAGGGGAAAAAATGAAATAGATGAGATTATTGAGAAGATTACGGCCGGGAAACCGGAGATTTCATTCTGTTGTGATTTTGAAGTTACCCATGAATACTGGATACTTGACGATCCCGGCCTCATCGATAAAATAGTCAATCATTTTAAACAAGTTCCCGCGCTTTATGTCGCGGACGGACATCACAGGCTGGCGGCCGCGGTCAATGTCGCAAATATGTGCCGCGAAAAAAACAAAGATTTTACCGGGCATGAAGAATTTAATTTTGCCATGGGAATTATATTCCCCCACAACCAGATTAAGATTCTCCCTTATTACAGGGCGCTTAAAGATGTTGATATTATCGATGGGGAGCGGTATCTGAGTGTTTTAAAGGACGAGTTCAGGGTTGAACATTCGGATAGCGGCATACCCGGAAAAAAAGGGATTTTATGCATGTATATGGAAGGCAGGTGGTTTTCTCTGGAGTTGAAAAATCCGGATGATGTTGCCGGCACGGCAGATAAGCTGGATGTAAGCATCCTGCAGGATAAAATACTTTCAAAAATATTCGGCATTGAAGATCCGAGAAAAGACACAAGGCTTGATTTTATAGGTGGCAACAAACATCCGGATGAATTGAGAAAACTGGTTGATTCCGGGGCATATAAAATTGCCTTCAGTCTCTTTCCGACTTCGGTTAATGACCTTTTTGAAATATCGGACGTAGGAGGTATTATGCCTCCGAAATCAACATGGTTTGAACCTAAGTTAAGAAGCGGTATATTCGTTCATTTGCTGGAATGATCCGGGCTGTTGAATTTTTTGTAGGATGCGGTAAGTGTTTTCCATGCCTTCGGAGGGTCTTCGCAGGCAAGATGGGACATTGCCTCAGTTCCCATATAACTCCATGCCGTAATATCCCTTATGCCGCGGGAGAAAGCTGCTTCGCACGCGATTGTAATGAATTTTTCATCCCCCTTTTTTATCCTGAAGTTTTGTATCCATATATGGGCTCGTTTTCCATGTTTTTCGGCGATATCTTTTATTTTACGGGAAAAAGTTTCCACGTGTTCCGCAATTGTATTTTCGGTTATATTGGGCAGGTGATCCCAATAGGGGTCTGTCCCGATTGATTCAATGGCGGGTATCCCGGCTATTTCGGGCCATAGTAAAGTGTTGTCGATATCGGGCAGCAAACAGATGGAATTTTTTATGCCGTTTGCCGAGGCGTGTTCCGAAACGGTCTTTATGAAATCAAACAGCGAGGCCCGCTGAAACGATTTGACTTCATCATTGATTTTATCGGGGATGTCTTTTTTGAATATCGAAAAGTATTTTTCTTTGCAATGTCCGCAGCGGCATCCCCATGTATCGCCTTTTTGCCCGAACCAGCGCGGTATATAAAAATGTGGTTCATCCCAGAATATATAATCAGCGGAGCAGTCTCGGCTTGCGGTAATCCATGATTTCAGGAAGTCCACGGTCTGAGGGTTGTTCGGGCATGATACGGGAAGCGGCCGGCCGCGGTTGTCTATTTGCCTTGAGGAAAAAGATGTGTTGATAAAATTTGTGTAAGCTTCGCCTCCGAATATGCCGCACACTCCCCAGGGGTCTAAATGGACTTCAAGTCCCGCGCAATGGGCTTGTTGTGAAAGCCCGGCGATATTTTTTGTGTAATACTGGAAATCATTTTCGGAAAATGTCAGGACGACATAGGAACACCCGTTTTCTTTCATGTTTTTAAAATCTTTTTCCGCATGTTCGGGGAATTTATTGCCGAAGTAGCTTGTGCCTGTGCGCATTATTGACGCCCTGTCCTTTTTGCCGGAGCTCCGGGTCGGTATTTTCTTCTGCCGAAGGTTGTGTTTATATATTTGGGGGAAGCAAGCGTTATGTAATCGTCAATTGCTATTCCCGAAAAGACATAATTCCTGTAAATATCTTCTGGTATCCTGTCCAGTATGTCTTCGCACCTGTCTGCGGTAATGCTCAGCATAATTCTGTTATTGTACCTGCATACAATATCGGAAATCCATTTTATCCGGTCAAAAATATCTTTATCATCGCCTGTGTATTTTATAAGGAGATAGTCACAGTTTTTGCCGAGTTCTTCCGCGAAATCTTCATCTATGCCGGACGGCACGATGGCGCCGAAGGAAACAGATGTTTTTTTGCTGTAAATATCATTCGAGATCTCTTTCGCTATTTCTATGAAATTGCGTTTCAATCCCTGGACGGAACCGTTGTTGTCTGATTCCGACTCGGCTTTGCTGTAGTAATCTATTATGACTCCGTCAAAACGCTCATTGACTTTGACATTGGAATTGTATGAAGATACGCGGTTCATCAGGCGTTTTGCGAAATCGGAGTTTATCCCGGTATATTCTCCCGGGTCGAAATAATGGACATTGCAGGCTTTTTTGTGGCATTGTTCGATAAATGCTCTCAATTTATTATCCTCTTTTTTCAATATTCTGCCCCATTCATCGAGATTAATGAATATATTTGTAAACTTATTTTCTTTTGTTTTTTCGTCTTCAATGAAACTGAAGAATTCTTCGACGGCTTTCGGGTTTTTGAACAGATATTCCGAATCGGATATGAAAATGCCCAGGTCCGATTGCCGGTTGTCGAAAGTGTTTTTTCTTATCCGGGATTTAAACATATATTGCATAGGGTCGAAATCATCCGAATACATCCATTTTACCGAGTAATAAGCGGGCTTGGGCATGACGTTGTAATCTTTGAGGCCGGAGCCGTCTATCGAGATTATGCCGAACCATTCCTCATAATCATCTTTTTCGTGGTAAAGCTTATCTTTCGCGGCGGGGACGGGTTTTGCGGCCTTGCTCTGCTTGTACCATTCATCGCTCCATTCGAACACCAGCCCTCCCGCAAGAGGCGGCTCTGCCGTAATGATATCGGTCCACCTGTTCAGAAGGTATACGGCCTGCATAGATTCCGAATTGCCTGATTCGGTCGGGTTTTCCGGAGCGGTCGCATAGCCGAATTCGCTTATTATCAAAGGCATTTTGCCGTAATTTTTTTTCAGTCCTTCTATATAACCCTGATATGCCGTCCGGGTGGTTTTCCCTTTAGGATGGGAGTATACTTTTTCAGGCCAGTAGGAATAGACGTCAAATAAAGCAACGTCAAGGAAAGGGGTTTCAATCAGATTGTCTGTAACAGGCCAGTTAATGTGGCTCACCATAGCGTCTTTTTTGAAGTTCTCCCGGGCATATGACTTAAGGTAATCGGCCATTTCCGCAAGAAAAGATTCTGTCGCGTTGGCGTTATCCTGGGCGCTTACATATGTTCCTTTATAAGGCCCGGAATCCGCGTGTATCCTGTTTGTTGTGTTTACCGCGCCTTCATCAAATTCCCCCCCGACCCAATACGCGAGTATGATGTCGGAATAATCACTGCCGTTATAATTATGTATCGTATCTGTGAGATACCGGATTCGTTTTTTGATCTGTTCCTTGAATTTTTCATCTTGAAAATCCCGGGGGTTGTTTTCGACTGTTACACCCTGAATAATGTACAAGCCCTGTTTTTTCGCTTCTTTATAAATGCGCTCATCTCTCAGCCAATACAGGAGTATTGTATTTGCGCCAAGCTCTTTTATTAATTTCATGTCTTTTCCGATGTCCGCTTTTTTAGGCACGTCGGAATGTGTCTCACCCGGGTAAAAAGGAGAATAAGTTATACCTTTTATGATCGTTTTTTTGCCGTTCACGTAAATAAAATTATTATCTTTAGTAAATGTAAAAGCGTTTACGGATGAGGCTGATACCAGGGAGGTCAATATTAAAATGGCGGAGCAGGCTTTTATATAAGAGCGCATATTTTTCTCACTCGTCCGGCATGTTTTTGTATGTTGCATAATAATGTATCGCGAAACCGAAAAAGCTTTCATTTCCGGAAAAATACTTTTCCACCGCCAGAAGCTCCCTCTCCATTTCTTCTTTTGTTTTGTCATCAAAGGTGATTTTAGGCAGCATTATAAGAGTGGTTTCGAACCCCGGGTATTTTTCCGTTCCGTCGGGTGACATTATTTCTATTTCGCCCAAGCCTTCCCATTCGGGATTTTTTGAAATGGAATATTCCGTGTCAAATAATACCTGGTCGATATCTTCACCTGTTTTGCCGTTATTTATCCACCTTGCAAGTTTGATGAGGGATTCGTTATAGTTTTTTCCTTTTTCGGCATCCATATTTTGGGGGACTTCAAGGCCTACATGAATATACTTGTCTGTCTCCAGGACCTGAAGCCTGAAAATGGCGCCGTACATTCTGCTGATATCCCTTAAAGTTTTCAGATCCCTGTTTAACCGCTCAAGAAATTCTTTTTTATCCCCACCGCAGACCATTTTAACAGTTATAAGAGGATATCTGAAAGTTTCCACGCCTATATAGACTTTTTTGCCCTTTTTATCCGCGTATTTTATTTCGTCTTTTGCGTGGGTTATCATCCCGTCGGCGCCATAAGCGAAATCACGATAATCCATGATGCCGATATTATCCACCAAATCAATGATATGGTAACTTGCCGGCTTGGTAGTCCCGTTAAACCCGCATAAACCTATTACGTTAAAATTCTCATCCGTTTCCTCAAACCAGTATGGGATGTCTATCCCGTAGACCATGTCGGAGTTTTCATGCACCATCCTGCCTGCCTTATCATTCAGCTCTATAAATTCCGACAATATCTGCTTTCTGTATTCGGGGTTGATAAAACCCACAAGGAGATAGGGCTCATTATCGAGGTGGATGCCGTCAAACCTTTCCCCGGGCAGGACTTTTTTGTTGTAATCTATCACAGATTTTATCATCGACAGGGAATATTTGTGCATTGGCTTAAGGACCCAGTCAGGATATCCTTCAAGAGCCTGGATGAATAGACCGTTGTCATGGGATTCGGCGATAAAATCCCTGAATTCACCAATCATGGTGACTTCTGTTCTGATATTATCCGGGTCTGAATCGTTTGTTTTATACTGCAGCTGGAGAAAAATATCGTTTATTCCATACTTTTCGCAGAATTCAAAGAATTCCCGCCTTTTCGCGCTGTCGGTCAAAAGAGAGTAGGAATCCCAGACCCACATTGCCCTTCTCAGGTTTTTCGGTTTGAACGTTTCATTTTGCTTTACTGTTTCCGGGATTGGTTCATTTTTGTTTTTCTTCAGATAAATATCATCTATATATATTTTATAATTTCCTTCGGATGTGAAGTTGAAGGTTATCCCTCCGAGCTCTGTCGTGTCAAGCCCGGTAAAATCCGAAAGGGGAATGACAACCTCCTGCCATTCGGCAGTGACGCCTTCAGGGAGGTATGTTTTGAGCGGCCGGGACGGGACGGAGTCTTCTTTTTGGACCCATGAAGCATCTGCCATCTGGACTGTGAAATTTTCACCGCCCCGTTTGCCTTTCACCCGGAAAGAGATATATTGATAGTCTGACGCGTCGAGATATTTCCTGTTTCCGGGTTTTTCCTTTACGTTAAAAAAATGTACCCATGTTCCGCAGAACCCTCCGGAAGTCTTTTCCGCGGTTATTTCAAGGGACCTTCCGCCTTTACCCCTGTAGATTTCATCGCTGAGATAGTTGGAAGCTGAGGACTCCTGGTTTGCGAACTGGTTGAAATGGCCGCCGAAATCGGTAGTGTTGCCGTTATCGAAGTTCCATATCCTCAGGACATTATCGGAAGCATATGTTAAAGCGGCACTTAAAATAAGCAAAGCGGCGAGGAAAAATAGTTTTTTCATTTTCAGCCCTTTTTATTTTTCAAATTGTATCTCATCTATCAGAATTTTTCCACTGGATACTCCGTCAGGGAAGCAGCTTCCTTCGAAGCATATAGACACCGCGTATAATGCCCGGGTATCCACAAAAAAATCGCTCAGGGGGATTTTTACTTTCTGCCAGTCCCGTCCGATACTTCCTCCGGCTGTGTAATTAATGACATCATCGGATTTATATGAATCGTCATTTACAGCGTGCATCTGGTCCGCAATGCCGATTTTAAAGTTTTCATCTCCCGCGTATGCTTTTACCATGAAAGTGATATATTTGTATTTTGAAGCGTCGAAAAATTTTATGTCAGTGATATTCCTGTTTTCAGATTTCGGGTGTTTTGTCAGAAGCAGGAAATATCCGCAGAATCCGCCTTTCCCGAATTTTCCGCCTTCGTTTTTCTTGTCATACCATATTTCAAGGCCTTTGCCTGTGCCCTTGTTGTAAGCTGCGGAAGAACTTATCCGGCAGGTTATCCTGGAAGGAGAATTCTGGTAAGAGCCCGATACCCCTTTCATTCCTGTTTTTTCACTTGAAAAATCATGGATTACTTTAACTCCGGTTTCTTTTTTTTCTGTTTCCGGTTCTGTTTTTGCGGGATTTTTATAAGGAGTTAGACTTTTTTGTTTTTGCGGGGAGGGGAATATTTGCAGAAGTTCTGCCGGATGAGCAAATTCATCCTCAAGTTCTCCGTTCAGATATATGCTTACTGTAAAGCCGCCGAATTCAAGAGGCAGCTTGTTTTCCTTGCGGTAATTTTCCAATTCTATGTCGTTGTAACAATGGCTGGCGAATAAAACCGCTTTTTCTTTTTTCTCCAAACCCGGGATTTCCCTTTTTTCGGCCCAATCCAATTTTAATGGCTTTATATAATTACCGTCGCCCGCTTTGTCGAAGAAACGGGTTATAACGGTTATTTTATCTTTGATGTCTTCATCCGCGCGGTTTATCATTCTGAATGATATATCATAATATGTGTAATCCTGAGACTGGTCTTCAAGTACTGATTTTTCGGCTGTCCTGCTGATTCCTTTCGGCCTTTCCCTGTTTGTTTTAGAGAAGTTTTTGGATATGTTTGAAATAGAAATTTTCCGCGGCGGTAATGCCGCCTGCAAAATATCCGCGGAGCAATTCCCGCCGGCAAAAAAAAGAAAGACAATAAATAATATTTTTTTCATTTTTTATATGTAAGGCTGTATTTCAAGTTGGATATCATCAATTGATATAATGCCTTTTGAAGGCCTGTCATCAGCAAATAAGTAACCTTCAAAGCACAAATATATGCCTGAAAGTTCGCTTAAATCAATTTCCGGAAAATCTGAAAGGGGGATTATGGCTTTTTGCCATTTATCCGTTATCTTTCCTTCGGTGAGATAATAACCGATGGAGCGGGATTTCATGCTGTCCCCCTGGTACTTATCCCATGTCTTGTCTCTCAGTCCCACCACCATTTTTTCATCTCCGGCGTTTCCTTTTATTCTGAAGGTTAAAAATCCGTATTCAGAAGCGTCAAAATACCTGCTGCCTCTTTTAATCAGCACATACCAGCCGCACCAGCCTCCTTTGCCGAAGGGTCCGCCCTCTTTTGCTTTAAAATATTTAATCTTCGCCACCCTGTTAATGTTTTCTTCCCCCGATTCCAGTTTTTCGAGTTTGAACTGGGCCTTGGACGGCGGCTGTTCATAACATGATATTTTTGTTTTTTTCAGCCCGGATGTGTTTTCGAAATTTGCTATCAGGAAAACGTCACCATATTTTTTAAAAGGTTCTTTCGGAATTTCTTTGGCCGATGTTTCACCGGGGTCTTCGGATTTTACGAATACAGGTTTTTCACTTTCGGCCGTTAATCCGGCCGGGCAGGTTAAAAGATTAATGAAAATAATTGTTAAGAACGCCAGTTTTTTCATGGGCATGAAAAAGCGCTCCCTTACAGCACGGGGAGCGCTTTTTATATACAGGTTATTTTTCAAATTGTATGTCATCTATATATATTTTCCCCTGCTGCCCGCCTTCTTCATAGCAGTCAGTTTCAAAGCAGAATGATATGGAATGCAGCATGCTCCAGTCTACAAAGACTTCTTCAAGCGGGATTTCGACTTTTTGCCATTCCGTAGTAACCGTCCCTTCCGGAAGATAAGCCGTTATGCAATCGGTTTTTGTGGAGTCGTCTATCATCTCTCCCTGCTGGTCAGCAATCCCGAGTTTAAAGTTTTCTCCGCCTTTCTCACCCTTGATCTGGAAAGTAAGTTTCTTGTAGCCCGACGCGTCAAGGTAGTTTTTGCCTATATGAACAAGAGTGTAATATCCGCACCAGCCGCCGTTTCCGTAAGGTCCGCCTTCGGCTTGCTTGTCATAAGAAATTTTTAATCCCTTTGTCGGCTGATCGTTTTTCGCGTATCCTGTGTCCGGGGCCTTTGAAAACATGAGGCGAGAGGGAGCCCTGACATATACGGAACATCTTCCTCCCAGCGAGTTTGTATTCTTTTCCATGTCATCAACCAGAAGCGCTTCCCCGGAAATCTCTTCGGAAAGCCCCTCTTCCGCCATAACGCTCAGCGGGTGGTATGCGCTGAATAGCGAGAAGATAAAGATTACTGCGATTAGATGAAAGGCCATTGTTTTCATTCTTACACCTCCTGTAAAAGTTTACCTTATTTAAGATTGCTGTTAAAGAAGCTTTTAACAGCAAATTTCACAATGAACAGGACAAACATAGTTTCAGTATGGAACGATAATAAGCAAAAAATAAAGAGCGTTTGTTTTAATATGAAACTAACTTAATATAATACTTTTTCAGCGGTTTGTCAAGCCGCTATTTTATATTTTTACGGCGAAACAGAAAAAACGCGGGTATTCCGCGCTGATACCAAAGTATAGAGGGGCGAAAAATAGTGAAAATGAAAATTTTTTTCTTGTCTTTTCACCGCGGATATATTATTTAAGAGTATTCTTTAATTATTTATCATTACTTAATTACCGGTTAGAATTGGAAATTTATGGACCTTTCTCGTTATTTGGAACATACACTTCTCAGGGCGGATGCCTGTGTAAGCGATGTAGAAAATTTGTGCAATGAGGCTAAAAAGTACGGGTTTTTTTCTGTGTGCGTAAACCCTTTTTGGGTTAAAGACTGCAAAAAATTCCTTAAAAACTCAGGTGTGAAAATATGTACGGTGGTGGGCTTCCCTCTGGGAGCGAATAAAACCGAAGTCAAAACGCTGGAGGCCGGGATTGCGGTCGGGGATGGGGCTGACGAGCTGGATATGGTCATTAATATAGGCGCACTGAAATCCGGAGACATGAAAACGTTGCATAATGATATAAGGTCGGTCGTAAAACACGCCGGGAAAAAACCGGTTAAGGTTATAATGGAAGCCTGTTCCCTTACAAAAAAAGAAAAGATAACAGTTGTAAAACTTGCTGTGAAGGCGGGCGCTTCTTTTATTAAAACCTCAACAGGCTTCGGAAACGGCGGGGCGACACGGCCGGATATCAGATTGATCAGAAAAACTGCGGGCGGAAAAATAAGAATAAAAGCTGCCGGCGGAATCAGGAATTATGTGGAAGCTCTGGATTTGATAAGCGCCGGCGCGGATAGAATCGGCAGCAGCGCGGGAGCGGACATCATGCGTAAAATCAGAAAAAACGGAAGGGTATGTTAAGTGCAGTCTTTGAAAAAATCTCCGCTTAACGAAGTTCATATAAACCTCGGGGCAAAAATGGTTCCCTTTGCCGGATGGCTTATGCCGATACAGTATTCCGGTATTATAGACGAGCATCTGACTGTAAGAAAGAAAGCCGGGCTCTTTGATCTTAGTCATATGGGTGAGATTATCGTGACGGGGCCAAGAGCGGAAGAATATGTGCAAAAGCTGATCACGAATAATACCGCGAAGCTTAGCGACGGAAAAGCATTTTATACCGTAATGTGTTTTGAAACGGGTGGAATAGTCGACGATGTTATCGTATACCGCTTCAAAAAAGATGAATATATGTTTGTTGTGAACGCTTCCAATGCGGNNATAAGGTTTTTGCCTGGCTCAGAAAAAAACTGATACCCGATGTCAGGTTGATGGATAAGTCATCCAGGACGGCTCTGCTGGCGGTTCAGGGGCCTGCCTCCGAAAAAATACTTTTAAACGTTGGTTTTAACGTCAGCAACCTTGATTATTTTGAATTTATCCGGCAGATGTGCCGCGGCATAGAATGTGTTGTTGCAAGGACAGGATATACGGGGGAAGACGGCTTTGAAATATTTTTTCCGGTTGATTATGCATTCAGCCTCTGGGCCACACTGAATACTGCCGGAAAAAAATACGGTTTGAAACCCGTTGGACTCGGGGCAAGAGATACTTTAAGGATAGAAGTCGGATACCCTCTTTATGGAAATGAGATAGATGAAAAGACAAACCCTGTTGAGGCGGGTCTCTCGTGGGTTGTTGATATGGAAAAGGATTTTATCGGGAAAGAAGCGTTAAAATCATATGTAAACGGAATAACCGCGCGCAGACTTATAGGATTTGAAACGATTGAAAAAGCGGTTCCCAGGTCCCACTATGATATTTTTTCCGGCGGCAATAAGATCGGGTATGTGACAAGCGGCACATTGTCTCCGGTCCTGAACAGGGGTATAGGATTAGGCTATGTTCCGGCTGAAATATCCCGGCCGGGTTCATCTGTCGATATATCTATAAGAGGGAAAATGGTAAGAGCCGAAATAGTGAAAAAACCTTTTTACACCAAAGGTTCGATAAAGAGAGATAAGATCGGTTAATCGTGACTATTCAATAAAAAGGAGGGGCAAAGTGAGTATTCCGGGAGATTTGAAGTATACGGTTTCGCATGAATGGATAAGGGTTAAAGATAATATCGGAACGGTCGGCATTACTGATTACGCCCAGGATAAACTCGGAGATATTGTATTCATAGAATTACCGAAAGCGGGAGTGGAATTGGAAGCCAACAGCGACGTGGCCGTTATTGAGTCGGTGAAAACGGCGGCGGATGTCTATACTCCCCTATCCGGCAAGATAGTAAAGGTTAACAGCCTGCTTGATAAAGACCCTTCTTTTATAAATTCCGACCCTTATAATAAGGGATGGATATTCGAAATTCAGATTAAAGATATGTCAGAACTTGAAAAACTGATGGATTCCTCGGTTTATCAAAATAAGATTTCAGAGGATTAAACTTCTATGGATTATACACCTCACGGACGGGAAGACATCCGGCAAATGTTTGAGTCCCTGAAAATATCTTCCGTGAAAGACTTATATTCAAATATACCTGAAAAAATCCGCATAAGGAGCTACGGGATTGCTGAAGGAATATCCGAGCCGGAGCTGAGAGGAGTCCTTGAAAAATTTGCGGGCATGAATTCTTCCGTCAAAAACTTAAAGTCATATATTGGCGGCGGGGCTTATGAACATTTTATACCGGCCGTTATAGATGACATATGTTCCAAACCGGAATTTTACACCGCATATACGCCTTACCAGGCTGAGGCAAGTCAGGGGATTCTGCAGTCTATTTATGAGTACCAGAGCATGATATGTGAACTTACCGGAACGGATGTTTCGAATGCATCCCTTTATGACGGGGCGACCGCCGCCGCGGAAGCGGTGTTAATAAGCATCGATAAATATGATGAGGGCACAGTAGCCATATCATCCGCCGTAAATCCCATGTACCGGAAAGTAATAGAGACTTATCTGAAATCTTCGCACTGCAATATTGAAATTGTGGAACACACTGAAGGGATAACGGACGTCAGCCGGATTGAAAGACAGATATCCGGCAAATTAATTTCTTTCATATCCCAGTCGCCGAACTTCTTCGGCTGTGTCGAAGATGTGAAAGCCTTATCGGATTATGTCCACGATAAGAAAGCGTTATCAATTGTTATCGCGAATCCTTTATCTTTGGGTATCCTTGAAGCTCCCGGAAGAAACGGAGCGGATATTGTTGTCGGGGAAGGCCAGCCGCTGGGAATTCCGCTGTGTTTCGGCGGACCGTACCTGGGTTTTATGGGCGTGAAAAAGGAATTAATGAGAAGACTGCCCGGCAGGATAATCGGCAGGACGCTGGATAAAGACGGCAAAAAAGGCTTTGTTATGACACTGCAGGCGAGAGAGCAGCATATAAGAAGGGAAAAAGCCACATCCAATATATGTTCGAACCAGGCGTTAATGGCGCTGAGGGCCGCGGTTTATATGGTGTATATGGGAAAAGAAGGGATGAAAGAAGTGGGGGCTCTTAATATATGTAACAGCCATTATCTTGCGGAGGGGGTTGAAAAAACGGGAAAAGCCGTTTTGAAGTTTAAAAAACCTTTTTTTAACGAATTTGTGATTGAGTTTAAAAAGGACGCGGAAGAAGTTTTTAAAATTTTTGAAAAAGAGAATATACTGCCCGGCGCGCAGGTTAAAGAAGCGGGCCGAAACAGCATTTTATGCTGTGTAACGGAAACAAAAAATAAAAACGATATGGATGAATATATTGAGATTGTAAGGAAATTATAAAGTGCGGTTTTTGCAGAAAGACGGGATATAAAACTGATTCGGGAAATGATTTTTTGAATTCAAAGTAGTTTCCCCTCCGGAATTTCAGGGGGATTTTGGGTTTTACGCTTCTAATTTTATATTATTGGAACGGGTATGAAAAATAATACAAGTTTGATTTTTGAGAAAAGCGTTAAGGGGCGAAAAGCGTTTTCGCTGCCCGGACCTGTTGCAAAAGGGAAGAAACCGGCCGATTATATTCCGGCCGGTTTCCTAAGGTCTTCGCTTGAATTTCCTGAGATATCCGAGCTTGATATCGTAAGGCATTACACCAATCTTGCGTCGAAGAATTTCAGTGTTGACGGCAATTTCTACCCCCTTGGATCCTGCACGATGAAATACAATCCCAAAATTAATGAGCGGATATGCGCTTATGAAGGATTTAAAGATGTACATCCTCTTTTCCCGTGTAAAAAGGTGCAGGGGTACATGTCTTTGCTGAAAGAGATGGAAAAATTACTTTGTATGATAACGGGTATGGATGAGTTTTGCCTGCATCCTTCGGCGGGCGCGCACGGCGAATTGCTCGGCCTTATGCTGATCAGGGCTTTCCACGACAAGCAGGGTAATAGGCGAAAAAAGATTATTGTGCCCGATTCTTCTCACGGCACCAATCCGTCCAGCGCCGCAATGGCGGGATACAGGATTGCTTCGATAAAATCAGACAGGGACGGGCAGATTGATTTAAACGAACTCAGGAACGCGCTTGATGATGAGGTTGCCGCTTTAATGATGACAAATCCGAACACTCTGGGCCTTTTTGAAGATAAAATACTTGAGATTGCAGGGATGGTCCATGAAAAAGGAGCTCTCCTGTATTATGACGGAGCTAATTTAAACCCGCTACTCGGCTTATGCCGTCCCGGTGATATGGGTTTTGATGTCGTACATCTTAATCTCCACAAAACTTTCTCAACGCCTCACGGCGGAGGCGGGCCGGGTTCGGGCCCTGTTGGGGTGAAAAAGAAACTGGAACCGTTTCTTCCGGTTCCTGTTATCAGGAGAGAGGGTGATATCCTGACGTTTGATTTCAACTGCCCTGACAGCATAGGCATGATTAAGGCTTTTTGGGGAAACACAGGTGTTATTCTGAAAGCTTTCGCTTATATAACGGCGCTGGGGGATGAAGGCTTGAAAAAAACGGGTGAGACCTCCGTGTTAAACGCCAATTATCTGAGAAAAAAACTGGAAGAGCATTATAATATTCCTTTCAATAAAGCCTGTATGCATGAGTTTGTGATTTCCGTCAAAGACCTGGCCTCAAAAGGAGTCCATGCGATAGACATTGCGAAAGCTCTTATAGACAGGGGGATACACCCTCCGACGGTGTATTTTCCTTTGATAGTGGAAGAATCCATAATGGTTGAACCGACTGAAACCGAAAGCAAATCCACGCTTGATTCTTTTATCGATGAAATGGTTCAAATCCGGAAAGAGGCGGAACAGGATCCCGGGTCTTTGAAAAACGCGCCGGTCAATATGAGCGTGAAAAGGCTCGACGAATTCAAAGCTGCCAGGTTTCCCGATGTAAGATATAAAGCCGGGAAAAATAATATTTAAATCCGAATATCCCCTCCGGAATTTCTCAAAAATTCCGGAGGGGATATTCGAAAAGGAAAAAGAAAAACGCTTTTAAAAATTTTGTTATTTTGAATTCAGAATTTATTTTGTACTTTGTATTTAAGATTCCGGATCCTGTCGGGAGGATTGCGACGTCACTGATTTAAGCGAGGAAGGACTCAAGTGAGATTGGATTATGAATAAAGGTGAAACCTGGCGACTGCTGGATGACGAGCCAAGAGATGCCGGAGAGAATATGGCGGTTGACGAAGCGCTGGCTTTATCGATGGCCGGAGGCGGGGCGCTTCCGGTTCTGAGGTTTTACAGGTGGTCGTCTCCCGCGTTGACCTACGGATATTTCCAGAATCCCGGACAGGAAATAGATATAAATTATTGCAAAAGTAATAATATAAGTTTTTCAAGAAGGATGACAGGCGGCGGTGTTGTGCTGCATTTCGGGGATTTGACATATTCCGTCATTACGGATATAGGTTTTTTCGGCGTGAGGAATGATGTTATGTCCACATATGAAATACTTCACCGTTCTGTGAAGAATGCATTGGGTTTTCTTGGTATAACTGCCGAATTATGCGTGTTAAACCCGGGCGGGACCGACAGGCGGCGCGGCTTCTGTTTTGCGAAACACTCCAGATATGACCTTTTGGTTAATGATATCAAAATAGCCGGGAGCGCGCAGAGAAGGCTGTCAAATATACTGGTGCATCAGGGATATATTATGTTATATGAGGCGCCGAAAGAAAGTGCTGAGATTTTAAAGGGCGGAAAGGATAACCGCTGCGCGTGCGGTATTGATATGCCGTCGGGGTTTCCGCCGAGGGAAAAGATAGCGTCCTCGATGGCAAGGTCTTTTGAAGATGAGTTTGATTTGAAATTTGAGCGCGGATATTTAAGCGCCGCGGAGCGGAAAGAAGCGGAACAGCTGAATTTTGATAAATATTCTTCGGACAAATGGAAGTACCTGCATTGATTTTTGTTTGGTATATTTATTAAAAATATTATCATATATCATTGGGTTTTTGGGAGTGCCGTTATGCCGGTTAACAAATATATTTTATCCGCGATTTTTTATGCGTTCCTTTTCGGCCTTGCCGGCTGTTCAAAATCCGGGCAAAAACCCGCCAGCCCGGGTAAGATAGAGCAAGCCTATAACTATTACCGGGAAAAGTCCAAAGAAAATCCCCGGACTGCTTCCTCAACAAAATACAAGTTAAAACTGGGGATTATATGCCTGAAAATGGGAGATTACAACAAAGCTGTTTCGGAGTTTATCTCTGTAATAGATATAGACCCCGGCATAGCGGAAGCGCATTACAATCTTGCTTACGCGTATCAGATGCTCGGCAATGATGACAGTGCTATAACCGAATACAAGAATGCGATAACCATAAGGCCCGATTACTCCGATGCGTATAATAATCTCGGCTTGCTTATGGTGGAAAAAGGGTATATTAAGGAAGGGATATATTATTTAAGAAAATCGCAGGAAAATGACAGCGGTTTTTCCCCGGCTTATTACAACCTTGGCGCCGTATATTTTACAAAGGTAAAGGATAACGATATGGCGCTTGATTATTTCGCGAGGTATCTGGAGATTAATCCTTCGGGCGAAAAGTCGGAGGATGCAATCAAATACGCGGAACTTTTAAAATCCAAAACAGGCGGAAGAAAAATTGATACGTCGGAATTATATTACAAAAGAGGGATTTCCGCGCTTGAGGTTGGGGATATAAAAGCCGCAGTTTCCGAATTTCAGAAGAGCATTAAAGATAACCCTCGGTACCCTGACCCTTACAGGGAATTGGGTTTGCTGTGTCAGGACAGTCTGCATGACAATGATAAAGCCCTGGCGTATTTTGAGCAGTATCTTGAAATGAATTATAAAAGTGGTGACGCCGCGGAAATCATGCGGCGGGTCAAACAGCTGAGAAAGAAGGAAAAAGAGCCGGAAATAACTCCCGAAAAAATCGAACCGAAAAAAGCGGGAGCGGCGGCGATTGAAAAGCATAGAAGCGTTAAATCAAAGGAGCAGAAACTCGCGGAAATCAGGAAAAAGGCTGTGGAATATTATAAATCGGGCGATTATGATAAATCCGCCGAAGCGTACAAATCTGCATTGATGCTGGAACCGGATTCCGCCGAGTTGATTTCATCGCTGGGTGCTGTCTGCCTGAAGGCTGGCAATTACGTGGAGGCGAAAGAATATTTTGTCCGGGCTTTGGAAATTAACCCGTCGGATAAAAACAGCATTGAGGGAATTATCGCCGCTGAGAGGCATTCCGGAAATCCGGAGGCCGCGGCGGCTTTGCTTTTGAAATCGGGCAGAAAGAATGAGGCGGCGGAGATATACAGGGAAATAGGTTTGATTTTCGCGCAGGAAAAGAAATATACCGAAGCTATAAGTAATTTTGAAAAAGCCGGGGAGCTTAATCCCGGATTGAATTTGAAGCAGGAGAAAAATGATGCCGCGCGCCGGAATGCGAAAATAAGGCTTGCTTCGGGAGATATAAAAGGCGCGGAAAAAATGCTGGAATACCTTAAAGGCAATGGCGGCGACGGGGAAAACATCCATATATTGAACGGGGAAATACTTTTGGCGGAGAAAGATTTTGCCGGAGCGGCCGCCGAATTTGAAAAAGCTTACTCTCTTTCCAAAAAACCGGAATTAAAGAAATTAACAGCGGGGACTCTCGCGTCAAGATGCAGGCAATTAATAAATAAAGGTGAGCTGCCTCAGGCGGAAGAAATGGCCGGCAAAATAATAGAATACGACCCTTCTCTTTCCGGAATAATTTATGAGCTGGCCGAAGCATACCGGACCAGAGGCAAAGATACAGAATCCGCTTATAAGTACTTTAAACTGTATGCCGATAAATTTCCTTCTGCCGTGCATTCACGCGAAGCAAAAGCGTTTGTGGCGGATTATGAAAAAGCGAAAGAAGAAAAAGATTCATACAGAAAAAATATGCTGACTGTTGATGAAAGCGCCACGCGGCATTACAATCTTGCCGTGACCTGTACGAAACAGGCAAATTATGACCGAGCCATCGAAGAGTATAAAAAAGCGATTCAAATAGATCCCACTTTTACCGTGGCGCATTATAATCTCGCCATACTTTACCGCAGGAAAAATAATCTGCCTCTCGCGGTGGATTCTTATAAAAATGCCATAAAATCCGATCCGAGGTTTGAAAAAGCGTATGTGAATATGGGATTTATTTTAAAAGAGGCGGGCGAGTATGACACAGCAATCAGTTACTTCAAAAAAGCTCTGACACTGGACCCGGAAAATCCGGTTGTCCATCTGGGGCTGGCGCAGATATATGATCTAAAAAAATATAATAATGACCTGGCGCTGTATCATTATGAGAAATATCTCGGGCTTGAGCCGGACGGAAAATATTCGGCGGATGTCACGGCCCGGATAAAAGTTTTAAAAACGCAGTAAACATAATATAATATATTTATCCGGCAAATAATGTAAATAGAGGAGTTGTCCGTATGGAGAGAAAATTGTATTTATTGTGCGCGTTTTTGTCTGTTGTGGCTGTTTTCGGATGCGCGACTGTGGAAGGAGACCTTGATAATCCTGTTAAAACGGTGACCGACGCTGCGGCAAAGGGTGTGTCGCTTAAAGGCGAGATGCAGCAGCAGGACAGGGATTCCGTAAATCCTATGGGTGTAGAATAATTTCTTACAGCGCTTAAAACCCGCGATATTCTTTTTATGAATGTTGCGGGTTTTTTTATTTTTTTACGGGTATCCCGGTACGGTATTCAATTACTTGACAAAAGTGCTTTTTTTGATATAATTGCACTATATTAACAAATTAAAGTAAGTACTTTAATTATTTTCCGGTTTGAAGAGAGTCGGGGGTTCCCGTCTCTTCGGGGCGGGGGAAAAGTGTTCTTATAAGGTTTTTTGTTATGCCTAAAAAGTTAATTTTTTCCAAAGATATTGTTGAGAAATGCAATATTCCTTATTCCACGGTTACACACTACACGAATATGGGGTTCTTCACGGTTGTAAAAAAACAGGGGAATAAGCGCCTTTATGATGAAAATGAAATAGGCGCGCAGCTGGAAAAAATAAGGAAATTGACGGATAAAGGCTATCCTTTACGTTTAATACGCGAGATACTCATAAACGGAGAAAAACTAAGGTGAGCTATTATAAGGTGTTGGGATTGCAGAAAGAACCGTTTTCAACAAGTCCGGACCCGGCGTTTTTCTTTGAGTCCATTGAGCACAAGACCGCCCTTACGAATATTCTGATTGAGATCCGGTTAAAACGGGGGCTGAGTGTGATACTGGGCGATGTGGGGACGGGAAAAACGACGCTGAGCAGGAAGCTTTTCCAGATGCTCGAAAACAGGGAAAACATAGACTTTTTTATGATACTTGACCCCACATATGAGACCGAGTTTCTGTTTTTGATGTCGCTGGTAAAAACATTCGGGTTGGAACTCAATGTAAAAGACCCGACTATCCTCGACCTGAGAGAGGAAATAAAGAGTTTCCTTTTCCAGAAAGGGTTTAATGAAAAACGGACGGTGGTGCTCCTTATAGATGAAGTCCAGAAATTGAATTCAATGTCGCTGGAGGTATTAAGGATACTCTTAAATTACGAGACAAACGAGTTTAAGCTGCTTCAACTGGTTCTTTTGGGCCAGATGGAATTTCTGCCGCAGCTGATTGAGACCAAAAATCTTGTGGACAGGGTAAGCCTGAAATATACGCTGGGGCCTCTGAACGAGGAGGAGACACGCCAGATGATAGAGTTCAGGATTGCCAGGGCCGGTTATCAGTCCGGTGAAAAGTTATTTTCGGATAAATCCTTCAGAGAAATTCATAAATACACAAAAGGTTATCCGAGGCGGATATCGATGCTGTGCCACAAGGCGTTAAAAAAGATTGTGATGGAGAACAATCTTTTTGTAGACGAGAAAACCATACAGAATATAATAAACTCAGAGGTCAAATTAGGATGGCAAAAAGAAGACCAACTCCTGAAGAACAATTATTAGACATTATAGAAAAGGGGGATGATTTTAGTTCCGGTAAAATCAGGAAAAGGAGGCTGAATCCTTTTGGTTTTTCCGGAGTGAAGGGTTTTATATATGTGTCCAGGATAAAAAGCAGGGCTTTCTTTTCCGGTATATTAAAATCGGTTAGAGAACCGAATTTAAAACTTATAAATAATTTATTACTTGTGTTAATCTGTATAGTATCCGGTTTTGCGCTTTTTGATTTTTTGGTTAAAAGCCATAAAATAGAGGATTTTTTCCGGAATATACAGGCGGAAGTTTCTGACAAACCCGCTGATGAAGAGGCAATGAGGGGAAGGCCGTTTCTTCACTATCTGGAAATGGTGAGAAGAAGGAATATATTCAACCCCCTGGAGATAAAAAGGTTTCAAAAAGAGGAAAAACCGGTTGTAAACGTCCAGGAAATAGTTAGTGACCTTGCGCTTGTGGGTATATCATGGGATAAGGATAACCCGGTTGCGATGATAGAAGACAAAAAAAATCAGAAGACGTATTTTCTTAAGAAAGGCGACACATTTTCCAATTTTAAAGTGGAAGAAATATTTCCTGACAGGGTTATTATAAAATCGGGAACGAATAAAATTGAGATGAAATAAGGGCCGGAATATGCTTAAAAGAATTATCGTTTTAACGGTTTTGTTTTATTGCTGCGCCGTATCCGCGGGCTTTTCTGAGGATGCTGTCCCCGGCGGCGGACTTCCGGAACAGCCCGGAAACACGGATGAACAGACGGCGGCCGCCCCGGTGGCGGGGCAGACAGTCATTGAGGAAATGCGGGAAGATGAAGCGCCCCGCCGTTTTGTCAGCATGGAAGAAGGGCTTTCAAGAAAAGTCAGCCTTGATCTCAGGGGCATAGATATTGTCGATGCTATAAAGTTTCTTGCGATGAAAGGCGAACTGAATATCGTGACCAGCAAGAGTGTCAACGGAAGGACAACCCTGTTCCTCAGGGATGTTACCATATCGGATACCCTTGATGTAATCCTCATCACGAATAAACTGGCATGCGAGAAGAAGAACAATATTATCACCGTTATGACCGAGGCCGAATATGAATCCCTCTACGGCCAGAAATATACGGATAAGAGGGAAATCGAAACTCTGAAACTTTCATATGCTTCAGCGTCAAAAATCGGCGCGGCCCTGTCAAGCATCAAAAGCACCATAGGAGCTATCATTATGGACGATGCGTCGGGAACCATAATCCTGATAGACACGCCGGAAAAGATATCCGAAATGGAGAAGGCCGTTTATGAACTTGACACGGGAATGGAAAAGAAAAAAGTTCCGACGGTTAATAAAGTTTTTGAGCTCAGGTATGCGAAGGTGAAGGATATAGAGGGCAAGGTCAAAGAACTCCTGACCGAGAATATAGGCGTGATGTCAGCGGATGAAAGGACGAATAAAATAATAGTCAGCGACCTGCCGTTTGCCATCGAAAGAATAACCCGCATAGTCGAAAGTTTCGATTCGAAGACCAGGGAAGTATTCATCGAGGCAAGAATCGTGGAGATAAGCCTGAGCGACAAGTATACATGGGGAATAAACTGGGAGAGGGTTTTTGAAGATGTCCATAATTTTACGCTCACGGGTGTTTTCCCCGCCGGCGATCTGACCTCATACGGAAGGATTGCCATAGGTACGCTGAGCAGGGATGAATACCAGGCGACCCTGACGATTCTTCAGGAGGTGGGAGATGTGAAGATAGTGTCTGCCCCTCACATTGCGGCCTGTAACAACGAGGAAGCTAAAATAATGGTGGGAAGCAGGGAACCTTATGCCACAAGCACGATTTCGCAGAGCGATACCACGGCGACTACGTCATGGCAGGCGGAATTTGTCGACGTGGGGGTTACCTTGACGGTAACACCTACTATCAATGAAGACGGTTTCATTAAAATGCACATCAAACCCGAAGTGAGCACGCTGAGGGACTGGTTTGAAATACTGGATGACGCCGGAACCGCCCAGATCAGGCTGCCTATCATAGATACCACCAACGCTGAAACGGATGTTCTTGTAAAAGACGGAACGACCATAATCATAGCGGGCCTTATAAAAGATATAAAAAGGGATAACTCCGATAAAGTTCCTCTGCTGGGAGACCTTCCGCTGCTCGGTTACCTATTTCAGAATAAAGCGACGGAAAACACGAAGACCGAAGCTGTAATTTTTATTACCCCTCATATAATAAGCGGCGACAGCGATATTGTTTATGTAAGCGATACGGATAAGATAAAGAAGCCTTTGAAAGAGGTAACCGGCGGCGAAGACGGGAAAACCGGCAGAGATAGTCTGCCCGATAACAAACCCGTAAAAAAGAAAAAGAAATAAACTATGAAAGAGAACCTGTTTAAAGCTTTAGTGATGACAGTTATGTTTTGCATACTGGTTCTTCTTGTTGCCGGAGGGGGTTACACCTATTTTATATATAGCCGGAATGTGTGTGAGATTCAGGACGAATTGAAACAGGTTATTTCCGAACTGGAAGAAGGAAAAAAGGAACTCCAAAGAGAGAAAGAGATAAGATTGCTTACGGAGGGGAAACATCAGCAGCTGCAGGATATTTCACAGGAGCACGAAGATACGATAGATAAATTGAAGCAGAAAGCCGCAGAGCTTGAAAAATCAAATGAGGAATTTTTAAGAAAAAGTATCGAACTTGACCGGATGATGTCCGAGAAACAGACGGAAATATACAGCCTCTGTGAGAACCATAAATCCGATATGACAAAAAGCAGAGACATTATTGCGGAACTTGAATCACGGAGCAAGTTGCTGAAAGCGCAGAAAGAAGATCTCTCGATAAAACTTGACGGGATGCAGGCGGAAATAGACCGTCTTCACAAGAATAATGATGGGCTTAGCCTTGAATTGGGACAGATGAAAAATCTTGTTTTGGAACTTGAGAGCGATAAAAACGTCAAAAATATAAGAGAAATCAAAAATGAATTAAAAGAAAAGGAAGAAAACCTCAGGGAAGAAATCAGAAAAAATGAAAAACTTATTTCCGAAATAGAAGTAAGGAAAAAAGAACTGGCAAAACCGGACAGAAAAAGAAGGCCGGCAAAATCGGAGAAATCCGAAGCCGGAACAGCGGAGGAAATACCGGAAAGCGTAAAAAAAGAAGACGCGAAACTCTATTATAACACCGCTCTGGAATACCAGCGGACAGGGAGTTATAAGGAAGCTCTTAGTAATTATGAAAAGGCCCTTGAACTGGATCCTCTTGATCCTGATATCCACTATAACATTGCAATCCTTTATGATGAAAGCCTTGGAGAAAATGACAAGGCGATTTACCATTACAGGAAATATCTTGAGTTAAATCCCGGAGCGGAAGATAAAAGCACCGTGATTCATTGGATCGGCGAAGCGGAAAGAGAAGAGAACTGGGGAAACAACCTCCAGAAATTTGATTTTTTCAGAAAATAAAAAAATGGAATATCAGGGATTTTCCACGTGAAAAGAATAACGTCGGACTGGAAGCTCGCATGCGGTTTTATTGCCTTGCTGCTTCTGATACTGGTTATCGGGTTGACCGGTATTTCCAGGATTTCTTCATTCAGCAAACAGCTTGATAATCTCGGCAGAAAGCATTTCCCTCTTCAAAAAGCCGCGCTGGAAATACGGATGCAGACCGGCATATACGCCATATCCCTCAGGAATTATGTCTTCTGGAAAAGCTTTAAATATCTGGAGGCCGCGCGGAAAAGCGTTACCGTCAAAGATATAAACGATATAAAAGACAGGGCAAAAAGACAGGTTGAGTATTTCGGCTCATTGTCCGGCGATGCGGCGCAGAAGGATTTTGCATTGCAGATGGCTCTTTTTCAGGAAAATTTATTTGAAGCCGGAGACCGGATTTTAGAATTGGCCGATAACATGGACGGGGCAGGGAGCAGCAGTGAAAAGGAAGAGGTTCAGAATTCAATAAATAAACTGATGATGGTCTTTGAAACGCGGCTTTTCGCGATAGATGATTTTATTGAAAGTGAAGTCCAGTACTACAACCTTAATGTTGTGGAAGAGGAACTTGATTATGCCCGTCAGGCCAAAAAGAAGGCGTACACACTGCTGGGATGGTCCATTCTGTTTTCAGTCCTTATAGGAGGCCAGACAGCCATAGTTGTCTATAACAGCAGGAGGAACGACAGGCTTAAAAGAGAAGAGTTGGTTAAAAAAATGGTAAGGATAGAGGAAAAGGAGAGAGAGAAACTCTCGATGCAGGTCCATGACCAGATGGGGCAGGACCTCAGCGGACTGAAAATCTACCTTGATGTCATTTCGAAAGCGATTGAAAGAAAAACGCCGGATATGGAAGAAAAAATACAGAAATGTAAAAACGTCCTTTCGGGTCTTATCGAAAAAAGCCATAATATAGCCGAACTGCTCCGGCCTCCGGCCCTGGATGAACTGGGGCTTGCCGATGCGCTCAGGGGTATGATATCGCAGTACCGCCATGTTTCGGGGCTTGATATTTCCTTTTCCGGGCCCGGTAAAGAGTCTGAGATAAAAGGGGAATATTCGCTGCTTATATACAGGATAATACAGGAATGCCTTACGAATATAATCAAGCATTCCGGGGCGGCAAAGGTGACAATATCTTTGAACACGCTGAGCAGCGGTTTGGAATTGATAATTAAAGATAACGGGGTAGGCTTCAGAAATTCAGGTGAAATTTTGAAAGACATAGAATCCGGGAAAGACAGGTTAAAGCTCGGACTTCTTGGAGTGAAAGAGAGAATTGAATTTTTTCATGGAAGTTTTCAGTTAGTGTCTCCGGAAGGGAAAGGCACGACTATAACCGTTAAATTACCTTTGGAGCGGGATTATGGCGCACACGATAATAATAGCTGATGACCACGATATTATAAGAGAGGGGATAAAGAATATTTTAAGGGATGAAACCGCCTATAAAATCGTAGGCGAGGTTTCGGACGGCAAAGGCGTTATAGACAAGGTAAAAACGGCGAAACCCGATATCCTGCTGCTCGATATTTCCATGCCGGAGATGAGCGGGCTTGAAGTGATCGGAGCCGTCCACCTGTCGTCGCCGAAAACAAAGATACTCATAATAAGTGTCCATAAATCCAACGCTTATATAATGAAAGCCCTTGAATCGGGAGTTATGGGGTACCTGCAGAAAGACAATGCAGGCGAGGAGTTGATTCCGGCTCTGGAAAAGATAGTCAGAGGCCGGATTTATCTCAGTTCCTCGATCTCGTCTTTTCTGGTTGATAAAGCCGTAAACAAAGATAAGCGACCTTCGGAGAACGGAGCTGTTTTATCTTCAAGGGAAAAAGATGTCGTAAGGCTTGTTGCCGAAGGGAAGACGGCGAAGGAAATATCTTCTCTGTTGTGCATAAGCCCGCGGACAGTGGAAAATTACAAGAATAATATTTTAAAAAAACTGGGCCTTCACAGGACCGGAGACCTCATTAAATATGCTATAAAGCACAATATTGTAGATCTGGAAAATTTCTAAAGTAGAGTAGTTTGCGCAGTAAAAAAGAGTGTTTTTACTAGTAGTTATCATTAAGACACTTATGTTATATTGGATGTGAGGTTATATAGATGAAAAGAATGTTGCGCAAAATTATGGTGTGCATTTATGTCTTTTCTTTATGTGTTGTCTTTCCTTTGTTTGTATACGCAAACCCTGAGTCCTGTAAATTGAGCTCGCCTTTAGTCTGGAAAACCGATGGTTCCGGAGATTATCCGCTTGACGCCCAAAAGGTAAAAGGCCCCGGCCACTATGAGAGCGGCGCGCCTTATGAAACCGAAGGGGATGTTCAGTCAATCACAGTTTCATGGAAATCCGGAGGAAAAGTTGAAATTGAAGTCAGCGCGGATAACGGGCGTCATTTCGTCAAAACCGTTAACGGAGTCCCGGTTACAGGCGGTTTTACAAAAGGCAATATGATAAAGTGGAAAGCGGCTATTGCCGAAAACAGCGGACTTGAGGAAGTCAGGGTATATTATACCGATAATTCGGGTGTGGTGTCTTCGTTCGGAGAACCGCGGCTTTCAGGCAGCAGGTACCGTAGACCCGTTTATTTTACTAACGGTTCGGAAAAGGCTGTTTTCAACCATCAGTTTAAAATAAGAGTCGGGTTGAGTGACAGCTCTGTTTTTCCCGATGCGCATTGTGACGGAAATGCCGGGCAGGATTTTGCCGATATCAGGTTTACCACTGCCGATGGCATTACATTGGTTCCCTATTATATCGAGAAAATCGAGGGAGCCGGTTCTTCTTCGACCGCCGTCTGCTGGATAAAACATCCGCAATTACCTCCGGGTTCTTCATACATATACATGTATTACGGGAACCCCGGCGCCGCAAGCCTGTCTTCCGCGGAGGATATATTTGATTTCTATGATAATTTTTCTCTCCCTGAGCTTGATGAAGAGAAATGGCTGGCGCTGTCGGGCAAAGTTAATGTTTTCGGCGGACAGTTAAAGCTGGATTCAGGGGAACTGATTGCGAGAGATTATATTATGGGCGACGGCGTAATAGAATATGAAGCGAGAGCCGGCGAAGGAAGCGAGATAAGGGTTGTTATAAGGGGAGAAGAGGCCCTGGAATTTTCCGATTCAACCGAACTTGTCTACTCCTCAATTTATGACGGAGCCCAGCATTGCATTGTAGCGGGCGATGTTGTCAAAGTGAATTCCCGCGCGCCGATAGAAGCCGATAAGAATTACGGCTTCCGTGTCACAAGAAGCAAACAGACGATTACTTTCAGCCGGTTCGCGAAAGATTCCGACCTTGTCCAGGCTGAAATATCATATACAGCCCGAGGTGGGCCAAAAGAAGGCTATATAGGTCTGAAATCAGCGGCAGAGTGCGTCAGCTATTTTAACTGGGTCAGGACAAGACAAAATGATTTGTATTATATAAGCATTGATAAGGAAGCCTCCGCGGGAGCCGCTGTTGAAGAAATCGAACTTCCTTATTTCTCCGATGTTTCGTTAAACGGGAAAGGGGAATTATCGTTAAAAGAGGGGGCATCATCCGGTTTCTACGTTTCCGATACCTTTGACATCCCCTTCCCTGTAAGAGTTATTATGCCGGAGTTTCAATCATCCGGCGGAAAAGCATCACTGGACATCTCTTTAGACGGCGGTAAAAATTATTGCGGTAATTGTATCAAAGACAGGAAGTATTATTCGGCAAAAGAAGATTTTGTATCCGGAGATGAACTTAAACTGAAGGTATCTATTCAGTCATCCGGAAATAAAGATGAGGATATCCTCTCCGGTGTGGAGTCGGCCGGCGCAGAATGCCTGCCCGGAAGGATACTCTTGATATCCCCCAACGGAGGGGAGGAATTTGACGCCGGCGACAGAGTTGCCGTATCCTGGACAGCCCTTGATTATGATGAATATTATGAGATGAAAGTTGAATATTCAGCTGATGAAGGCGCCGTTTATAAGATGATTGCGGATGATGTGTTGAATTCGGGGACTTATATATGGAACATACCTTCGGGATTTGAACCGGGCAGCGCGTTAATCAGGATTTCCGACTCTCTTGATGCGGAGGCAAGTGATGTAAGCGATGGGTTGTTTTATATAAAGTCGGGAGAGGAATCTGAAGAAGAAGACGGTGAGGACAATATTGAGACAATAGGGCCCGATGAGTTTGACCTCGGGAAGGCAATCGAGGAGGGAGAGCGTCCCGGAACCAGATTATACGATTTGCTTATAAAGGTCGGAGACAGTGTTTCCGCAGATTCAAATGAGGACGCCGTTGCCAGTTTTAAAAACGGGGACATAGTTATAGTCAGGCCCGCCGGGCATAAATGGGGAGCCCAGGAAAAAAAGAAATTTTTGATAGTCCGGGTTTATCTGACCGATGAGGAAGTAAAAGATATTACGCAGGAGAAAAAAATAGAAACGGGAAAATTCGACAGGAGCGGCAACCCGATTATGAAAACGGTAGGCAGAAGAAAAAATAAAGTCAATCTGCAAAAACTCGGGATATCCGGAGGCAGCGTTTCTCAGGCGCAGAACATTCTCAATAAGAAGGTTTTTGAACCTGATGTAATAGAACAAAAATAAAAAGCGGGTAAAAATATGATTGTGGCGAGGAAAAAAACGGTTATCTTATCGGGTGTCTTGCTTGCGGTATTCCTGTTTTTCGCGCTTTTTCCCGATTGCGCGTATTCCGCGACCGAGGCCACCAAAATAATAAGAGCCGGCCAGTCCATAAGTTCTATAAGCAGAACCGGCAATGTCGTTACTGTTAATCTTTCCTCCAATTACCCGAACAGCAATCTTAAAGCCGGCCAGTCAATAGTCATCTCCGGCGTAGGCAACTCTTCGTTTAACGGGACATTCGCGATTTCAACGGTTGCCGACCAGCAGCATTTCACTTATTCCCAGGCCGGGGATAATGAGTCGAGTTCCGGCGGGACCGCCGGCGGCGACTATACAAGCCTTACTTCGTGGGTCGCCGGCGAGCAGAAGAACCTGGTTGCGGCGGACGAAATAGCCATTGCCGAGTGTTACGATGACTGGGCGTCCGGACTGGAAGACAACGTTGTCATAGACGGTTTTACCACGGATTCCACACGCTACGCGAAAGTTACCTCTCCCGAAGGGGAAAGGCCCGACGGGCAGGCGGGAACGGGTTTCCGCATTAATCCCGCGTCCGACGGCGATGCTGTCATTATTTCCGATGACTACACCGTATTTGAGTATGTAGAGGTGAAAGGCTGGCAGGGCGCCGATTCGACCGATGTCTGCGGCATAAAAATCAGCGCTGATAATGTTACGGTAAAAAGTTGTGTCGTCCATGACCCCGACAGCGGGGCGCTCAAACAGCAGATAGGAATTCTTGCAGGGAACTACACATCGAATATATTCAATAATATGGTTTATAATATTTCCGGCACAGCGAAAGCCTACGGTATTTCCGCCGGCGGTTCGAATAATAAGGTTTATAATAACACGGTTTATAACGCGCTTGATAACGGTATAATCAGGACCGGCGGCTCACCTGATGCGCGCAACAACCACGTTACCTCGTGCGGAACTAATTATAATATTAACGGCGGCTCATGGGGCGCGTCAACGGATTATAACCTTTCTTCATCCGCTTCCGCTACCGGCGGAGACAATGATGTTATCAGCGTTACCGTAGCCGACGAGTTTGTCAGCATAGTCCCGGGTTCCGAAGACCTGCACCTCAAAACGGGCTCTGACGCCATAGGCGCCGGCGAAGACCTGTCGGCTGTTTTTGCCGATGACTGCGATGGGCAGACAAGATCCGGTGATTGGGATATTGGAGCCGACCAGATAGGCTGTGTGTGGAATAACGCTACCGGAAACAGCCAGTGGGCGACAGCAGGCAATTGGGTGAGAGACATACTTCCCGCATCCGGAGTTCCCGTAGTCATCGATTATACCTGTGCCAATTTTTCGAAAGTCTGGGTCTATGACGGCGCGGCGTATGAAAACGTAACAGACCAGGCCGGTAACGGGACTGAAGAAGATATTTTCCATTCATCCACAAACGCATTCCTGAAAAATTCCGGAGACATATTATATATAGGAAGAAGCTCAAGCTTTACAGCTATCTATTTTGAACTGTCGACGCCGAGAACAGGCGGCGCAATTGTTTTTGAATATTGGGTTGAAGCGGGTGCTTTCAGTTTCTGGAATACGCTGACGACGCTTGAAGATACGACTTCAGGACTTACACAGTCAGGATACATAAGATTTGAGGTTCCCATCGACTGGGGAACTACAACCGTAAACGGAAGTTCGCAGTATTACGTAAGGGTCCGCGCCACATCCGATATTAGCGCAGGCCCTGTGGGAACGGCATTGCTCCAGAGTTATATAAGGGTCACATCAGCCGCCAATAATCTGCTTTCCTTTACGGCAAACGCGCCGTGTATGGTTTATTTTGAAGATAACTCGGTTACTGGCGCCATGGATTTCACGGTTGCCGATGATATCACTCTCAATAAAGGCGCGATGAGGTTTGAAAGCGATATAGAAACGGACTGCAACAGCGCCACGACTGAAAATGAGGGAACGGGCTGGACGATAAATGCCGATAACATAACTATAGGCGCGACCGCTTTTATAGATACCGACGGACTCGGGTTTGGCGATTACGTCGGTTACCGCGGCCCGGGAGAAGGAGGAACAGGTTCTTCCGGTTACGGCTCGGGAGCTGGTTACGGGGCTGCGGGCGGAAATTCTTCGGACAGCGGAGCGGGCGGTTCATCTTACGGCGCTTACGTGACACCGCGGTATCTCGGAAGTAACGGCGGCGGAGCAAACGGCGGAGAAGGCGGAGGCGCATTATGGTTTAACGTCGCGGACAGCTTTGTTATAAACGGTATTGTATCGGCCGACGGCAATGATGCCGCGTCAGGAAGCTATGACGGCGGAGGTTCAGGCGGAAGCATAACCGTCATAACGGATATCCTTTTCGGTTCGGGTCTGATATCGGCTGACGGCGGCTCCGGCGACGGAAGCGGCTCTGCGGGCGGCGGCGGCGGCGCGGCAGGAAGAATATATATCGAAAGAGGAAACACTACAGTCCCGTTCTCGGGGACTGTCCAGAGCAGCGGAGGAACGGCAGGCGGCACGAGCGCCCAGGATGGGAATGATAATGATGTGTTTTATACGGATTCGGTAAGCATCACCACATATATATGGGATAACAGTTCCGGCGACGGCCTATGGTCCAACCCTCTTAACTGGGAAAATGACAGTGGCGTCCCCGGTCCGGGGGATGCTGTTGTATTCAAACTCGTAGGAAATGTCGGAACGACTGATAACTGCACTGCCGATATCGTGGTAAATAGCCTCGGCTCGATTACGCTTGAGAGCACTTATACCGGAATACTTTATTTAAACACGGATTTTGTCGGCGACAGCAATGAATTGACTATTTCCGGCGACCTGACACTGCAGACGGGGACACACATAATCTGCAAGGGAGATACCGACGGGACGCCGACAAACGGAATAGGCATAAAAATCAACGCCGCGAATATCAACATAGCGGCAACTGCTTCCATAGACGCTTACCAGCAGGGCTTTACCTATCTTCAGGGTCCCGGAAAGGGTTCAAGCGATTACAGGATGAACGGCGCTGCCCACGGCGGTTATGGTGGCCGAGGAGAGCGTGCCAGCGCTAATACACATACATATGGCTCAATGAAAGAACCTACTTCGCTCGGAAGCGGAGGCGGTTATTATAACGGCGGCACGTCAACAGGCGGCGGAGCGGTTAAGCTGGTTGTTTCCGATACCTTGACCGTTAACGGGACGCTTAGCGCCAACGCGAAAAATTCAAACGGCGAGTGGCAGAGCGGCGGCGCCGGCGGCAGTATATGGCTGGATGTCGCGACGCTGGCGGGTTCGGGAACGATAACGGCTGTAGGCGGCAATCCGTATAGTTATGATAGCGGCGGAGGCGGCGGAGGCAGGATAGCTCTCTATTACGCCACAAATACATTTACAGGGGCTATGACGGTGCGCGGCGGGCAATCGCCATCATACCCCGGGCGGCCATATACGGAATTCGGCGGGTCGGGAACGATTTATTTAAAGCAGGACGGCCAGACCAATTTTGATTTGATAATAGATAATGATACGGATAACGCGTATAAAGAAGCGGCCTATATAACAGGCGATTACACAATAGATGAGTTGATTGTGAGAGACGGGGGAGAACTCGTAAGTGTCGGCAACCTTACCGTTACTGACTTAACACTTGATACCAATGCAAGCCTGACAAATACAGGCGATATCATCGCCGAAAACCTTGTTGTCCAGAGCTCATCGCAGCTTATCGTTACGGGAAGTGTTACGGCTACAGTTTCTCTTAACGGACAGGCGAGCAGCAATTACACTCTTACAAACGGAAGTATAACGGCGACAGAGTCAGTTACCTACCCTGTTAATCCGAATATTCTGACACTCAACAATTTTAATTTAAAGCAGAAATGCGACCTTACTCTTTCCACGCTTAACCTTACAAACGGCAGCACATACAGTTTTATAGGAGATACCGGCTCTACTTACGGGACAGGTCAGACAATAACCGCCGATAATATTACGATAGATTCGGGCTGTTCAATCCACGCCGACAGGCTGGGTTTCTCTTACGGACAGGGGCCAAGCGCGAGAAATAACCACAGGGAATACGGCGCGGCGCACGGTGGTTATGGGGGCTACAGTTATAACTACAGTTACTGGAATCAAAATACATATGGCTCATTAAGTGAGCCGACTGCGCTGGGAACAGGCGGAAGCAATTATTATACAGGAAGGTTGAATGAAGGCGGCGGAGCTCTTAAAATCAATGTTTCTAATACACTTACTGTCAACGGTTATGTAAGCGCCTGCGGGGGGAATTCCAATCATGATGATGTAAGCGGCGGCGCCGGAGGCAGTTTATGGATAATAACTGATAGCTTAACGGGAACAGGGACAATAAGGGCCAATGGCGGTTACGGAGGCAGGTATTCCGGCAGCGGTAGCGGTGGCAGGGTAGCCTTATATTACACAACGGATTCGTTCAGCGGCGATATCACCGCTTGCGGCGGGAATTACAGCGGCGCCCACAGTATTACTTATACCGGCGGCGCAGGAACGGTTTACTTGAAGCAGTCCGGACAAACCGATTTTGATTTAATTCTGGATAATAATGATTATTATGAAACGCCCACTCCTTTGACATCCGCATATACCATAGATGATTTAGCCGTCCGGAACCTCGCGTATCTGTATGTGACGGAAGACTTGACTGTGGAAGAATCGATAAACGCCCAGTCGGGCCCGAGCGTCACGTTGACGGACGGGACTATCCAGGCTTTAAAGACAATCACACTGCCTTCGGGTATAGATGACATAACGCTTGATAATTTCAATATCTATCAGAAAGGCCCGGTCACGTTATCAGGCGATTTGAGCCTTACAGATGCGAGCAATATGTATTTTTACGGCGATACGGGCACGACGAACGGCCTTGGGATGACAATTACGGTAGATGATCTGACCATTGATTCGACATCCAGAATTTATGTCGGCTACAACTACGGTTTTCCCGGTAGCCAGGGCCCCGGAGTCGGAAAAAGAGGACACAGGGGCGGAGGTTCGAGCCACGGCGGTTGGGGCGGCCAGGGGTATTATACCGACAGCTATCCCGCTGAAGTTTATTACGGTTCTGTAACTGAGCCGACCTCCCTGGGCTCGGGCGGCATATACAGCACGCCGGTTTACGGTGGCGGAGCCGTAAAGATCGACGCTTCGGGGACGGTTATAATAAACGGATATATAAATGCCAACGGGCGCGGAAATTATTCAAACGATTATCCCGGCGGGTCCGGAGGAAGCGTCTGGATTATTGCCGATGTGCTTACCGGCGCAGGCTATATAGAGGCTGACGGCGGAGCCGGCGGGCAATACGCGGGGGGCGCCGGAGGAGGAAGAATTTCAATCAACGCTTCAAGTTATTCCAACTCGCTTTCTTATCTCAGAGTCGGCGGCGGCGCTAACGGCTCAGGCGTCAATAGTTCTTACCAGAAAAGCGAGTCGGGAACACTTGTATATGCTCCGATAGGAGGGTATTCGAGCGAAAACGAGATACCCGCGGACCAGATATCTCAGGCGACAAACGGTTCGGGCGTTATAACCGTCAATTTCAAGGTTAAAGATGTCGGCGATCAGATAAATTTAACTGACTATTATAAGTATAATACGGGCGATACCCAGGTATATAACGGCGGCGACGGGTGGAGCACTGCCGATGGAACAACCGGCAGTTACGCGAATATGTGCTATTACGATGTTAACGGAAACGGGTTGTATGACACCGGCGAGGATATATGGACTGAGAGCATAAGCAATAACAGGCGCTATGACAGAGGCGAAACACAGACTTATGACGGCGGCAACGGATGGGAGACTCCCGATGATGCTTACGGCAAAAAACACGGCCTTTATTATAACGGCAATGATATTTGGACTGAAACCGGGCTTAATAACGAAAACCACACTTTGTCCGGTTTTGAATACTCTGTTGACGGCGGCGAAACATGGAATGCGCCTGCGAACGGAGATGAGTCCGCGTGCCTGACAGGTTACTGGCAGGCGGACGATAATGATTACTCGGGGCCTTTCTATGAAGGCGCCACATTATTCAGCGATGCCACTGAGTACAGTTTCACATGGAATACAAAACACGCCGATTTAAGCGGGCTTGACAGTGTCGACCAGAGTGACGTAAAAATAAGGTTTAAGATAAAAGACTGGAACACGCAGGGCGAATTCCCCGACGATGTAAGGTATTATCTCTATTCGAACACTTATACGGTATCGGCCGCATTCCAGGTCGATAACCTTGCCCCTGACGCGCCTTCCACGCCTGACCTTGCAGCGGAAGACGACCTTGGCGTGTCCGATTCGGATAATTACACGAGTGTCACGGAGAACCTGACATTTACCGGTGCTGCTGAAGCGGGGCTCAGCGTCCAGCTTTATGACGGCGCGTCTCCCGTAGGGAGCCCCGTCGAAGCAGTGGGCGGAAATTATAGCATAGATATAGACCTTGCCGAAGGCGAGCATTCGATAAGCGCGAAGACAGTTGATTTAGTGGGGAATGCGTCTCCGTCTTCTTCCGCGCTGACTGTTACCATAAAGACTTCTGCTCCGGAACTGAGCAGTGTCGCGGCAACGTCTCTCAATAACGCGGGAGACACCATAGAGTTGACATTCAATGAGGCTATGGATACATCGACTATTGATGATGGTTGCGCTGCTATCGTAATAGAATACTGCGATAACGCGCTGGGCGCAAACCCAGTAGAGATAACGACCGCGAATGCGGTTGTTTCCTGGACGGGGAACACAATAGCGACGGTCACGCTTGATGAAAGCGTTGACGGCGCATATATACCTGACGGCAAATATGTAAAGGTAACACCGAATGCCGACAGCGTTAAAGACCTTGCGGGCAACAGTGTCGAGAACACTCCTGTCTATACCGCGAACGCCGTTTTGAAAGAAGCTATAACGCCGACTATTGTGACTGTTGTCGGCATATCAGTCCATGCCGGCGGAGATA
>DJVC01000135.1 GCA_002440765.1 bacterium UBP3_UBA6266
AGCCTCGCGACCCCGGGCCAGCCTGTCACTCCTATGACTATCATTATGTTATAAATGCTGGAAGGCAGGTATGCTATTATCGTTATTATAAGGAAAAAAGCGGGAAAACAGATGACTATTTCTATAATGCGGGAAATCAAAGCATCGGCAAACCTGCCGAAATAACCCGCAAAAGAACCCAGCAGCACTCCTATCAAAACATAGATGGATACCGCGACAAATCCCACGGATAGAGATATTCTGCTGCCGTAAAGAAGCCTGCTGGCAACATCTCTTCCCCTGTCATCAGTGCCGAATATATGTTTTCGGGAAGGCGCCTCAAGCACTTCATCAAGGTTATACTGTGTGGGACTGAAACAAATCGGGGGGTTTAACCTGAAAACATACTCTTCTTTTTCAGAAAATATTTTCCTGTTCAGGAAGGGAAATATGAATCCACCGGAAGATTTTATGGCGAAAAGCGGCACATCATTAGCTACGACAGGGGCTGCGACCGCAATTAAAGTTATCCATATAACCAAAAACAATCCTGACAGGGCCAGTTTGTTTTTCCTGAACCTCGAACAGATACCGGATAAATATCCCATTTTCATTCGTATGATATCCTCGGGTCAACCACAGCATAAAGAATATCCGATATTAAAAACCCCGCAAGCGTAAGCAAGGCGGCAATCGAAGCTATCCCCATTATCGTCGGGTAATCTCGTGCCAGTATGGATTCAAAACCCAGCTTGCCCATACCGGGAATCGAAAATATCGATTCAATAATAACGCTTCCGCCAAGCATCGCAGGCAAAAGACCCCCAAGCAATGTCACAATCGGTATCAAAGAATTTCTCAACGCATGTTTGAATATCACCGTTTTTTCCGAAAGCCCTTTTGCCCTGGCGGTAAGTATATAATCCTGCCTTATGACGTCCAGCATCCCGACCTTAGCATATCTCGATAAGACGGCAAGCCCGCCATATGACAAACACAACACGGGAAGGAACAGGTGCCATAACCGGTCAATGATAAACTTGAAAAATCCCGCTTTTTCTATGCCATATGAGTTCAAACCGTAAATCGGAAAAATATTCAGATAATCTCCGCCACCCAAAAAAGTAATCAGAAGGATGGCAACCCAGAAATTAGGCAGCGAATAAAGTATGAAAATAAAAAGCGTCAGCAATTTGTCCGGCAGGGAATTATGCTCTATCGAAGAAAAGACACCTATCGGTATTGATATCAGGTAGATGACAAGAATTGAAATAATATTTATCTGAAGGGTAACCGGAATTCTCTCGGAAATCTTTTCCATTACAGGTCTGTTGTCCTTGTAGGAATTTCCGAAATCAAAAGAAATGCTTCTCTTCAACCATCTCATATACTGAACTGGAAGGGGCTTATCCAGACCGTAAAGCTGTTTTGTCTGCTCAATTATTTCTTTGTTTACCGCGTTATCTTTCAGTGATTCCCCTATGCCAAGCTTCTGTGAAACGGGGCTGCCCGGAGCCAATTGTATAATGATGAATGTCACAAGGGTAATACCGATGTAAGTCGGTATTATCAATAACAGCCGCCTTAAAATATAGTCTCTCATTTATCCTCTATTCCGAATAAAGCTGCATGCTGCCGGGAACATACCACTCGGTTATCCTAAACCCCATCGGATAAACTTTTACGTTCATAAACCTTTTGTTCAGCGCGACCAGTGAATTACTGCAGAACAGGAATGTGTAAGGCTGAAGTTCGTTCAGCATCCTGTGAAACTCGTGGCAGTACTTCATTCTCTGCTTCTTATCCAGCGTTTCCCTGATAGTTTCTATAAGAAAATCCGCTTTATCGTTCCTGAAACCGATGAAATTCGAACCTTTGTCAGCCTGGGAAGAATGCCAGACCTGGTAAGGGTCCGATTCTACCGGCATCTGCCATGCAAGAGTCACCGCGTCAAAATTTCTTTCATTGAGATTCTGCACAAAAACAGCCCACTCAAGGTTTTTTATCTCTACAATAATGCCTTCCTTTGCGAAATCTTCCTTGATGATGGTGGCCAATTTCGATGAAAAATCAGTACCTGAGGGGATTAAAAATTCAAATTCGAATTTTTTTCCGTTTTTATCCATAATACCATCGCCGTCCGTATCTTTCCAGCCGGTTTCCGCCAAAAGCTGCCTTGCTTTTGACGGTGAATATTCCAGGGGCAGGACGGTTTTATCATATTCATCGCTGTTGACATAAAAGGGCCCGGTAACTATAACCCCCAACCCATACCGGAGCTTATCCAGGATTTTCTTTCTGTTTATAAAATGAGTCATCGCCTGCCTTACTCTTACATCACAAAAAGGTTCCTTCTGCAGGTTCCATGCGATAAACGAATAATTGGGCAGAAAATATTTATGCTTGTCACATCTGCGCAGAAATTTTTCCGTACCGGTCTGTTTTTCCCATTGCAGGGGCTGAAGAGACATCATGTCTATCTCCCCTTTTTTCAACAGCTGCAGGGCCACCGTTTCATCGGTAATAATCTTAAAAATTATTTTGTCTATAAACGGTTTGTCGCCCCAGTAATTTTTATTTCTTTCAATGACTATCTCACTGCCCGTTTTCCATTTGTCGAAGGTGTAAGGACCATTGCCCGCGGGACGGCGGTTTAATCCAGACTTGTTGAAATCGCCTGAATTATAAATATGTTCGGGCAGTATCGGCATGGTGCCGCAAATCTCAAGCGCCCTGAAATACTTCCTGATATATTTAAATTTGACGGTATATGGGCCGATAACTTCCACCGACTCTATATCATTATAGTAATTCCTCAGATGGGGAGCATTTACCGCAGGGTCTTTTATCATATTAAACGAGAAGATAACATCTTTCGCCGTCATTTCCCGACCGTCGTTCCATTTTATCCCTTTTCTCAGGAAAAAAGTATATTCCATCCCGTCACGGGATATTTCCCATTTTTCCGCGCACAACGGCCTGAATTCAAGCGTCTGCGGATCCCTTTCGATTAGAGAATCAAACATCAGGCTCTCTATATCACTGGAATAAACATCCGTGCTTAAAATCGGATTTAATATGCCGGGTTCGGCATGAATCAGTCTTACAAGAGCATCTCCCGAAGCAGGTTTCGTGTCAAGCGGCGCATATTCGGCATCAGGCTCACTTACCAAGCAGGATGAATTGTTAAACACAAAAACCAGGATTAACAATAAAATTATCTTTTGTGGCATGCTACTTTGTGCCCCTTTCTCACTTCTCTTAATTCGGGTATCTCTTTTTTGCATCTGTCAACGCATTCCGCGCACCTTGTGTGGAACGGACAGCCGGGCGGCGGATTCATCGGAGAAGGGACATCCCCCTGAAGAAAAATTTTCTTCGAGTTGGTCTTTTTGTCTATAACCGGTATAGCGTCTATAAGAGCAAGCGTGTAAGGATGAAGCGGTTCTCTGTAAAGCATTGGGGCGGAAGCATACTCAACCAGCCTGCCCATATACATAACCGCAACTTCGTCGCTGATATGTTCCACGACTTTAAGGTCATGGGAAATAAACAGGTAAGAAATATCAAATTCATTCTTTAAATCCACCAGAAGATTGATTATCTGCGCCTGGATAGACACGTCTAAAGCGGAAATCGGCTCATCGCAGACAATGAGCTCAGGGTTCAGCGCCATTGACCTGGCAATGCCTATCCTCTGGCGCTGCCCTCCGCTGAACTCATGAGGATATCTGTCCGCATGTTCTCTGGATAAACCGACTTTATTTAATATGCTTTCTACAAGCTTTCTCTTTTGGCCGGTATTTTTAACGATATTGTGTATAACAGGCCCTTCTCCCACGATATCCATGACGGTCATTCTCGGATTCAAAGAAGAATACGGGTCCTGGAAAATATACTGGATCCTTTTTCTCAGGGGCCTCATCAGCTTTTGGGAC
>DJVC01000120.1 GCA_002440765.1 bacterium UBP3_UBA6266
GCTCCGGCGAAACGGAGGACTCCACGATAGCTGATATCGCTGTCGGGACGAATTGCGGACAGATAAAAACGGGGTCGGTGTGCAGGACAGACAGGATATGCAAGTACAACCAGCTGCTCAGAATCGAGGAACAGCTTGGGGATGCGGCCTGTTACGGGGGAACGATATGAGGAGGCAGGATTTACTTCTTCGCCTCAGAAGTATATTGATTTCAACTGTATTTATTGTTATTGTGTTATTAGCGGCCGCGCTTTTAGTGCCGAAATGGATAGGAAGAAGTTCTTTAATAAAACAGGAGAAAGAATTAAAAGAGACGGTGGCATCTCTTGAGGAAGAAAACCTCAAGTTAAAGCAGGAGAAAGACGGTCTTGAGAACGATCCTGTCTATCTGGAGAAGATTGCAAGGGATGAACTCGGGCTCAGGCGGGCAGACGAAATAATCTATAAATTCGAAGATGAGTAATTTCAGCGGGCTCTTATGAAAAGCAAAAAACATTTTAGGATCGGGGAATCCCTGAGCGGTTATCTTTTTGTTCTGCCGAATTTCCTCGGCTTCTTTTGTTTTACTTTTTTTCCTGTGCTGTTTTCTTTTTATCTGGGTTTTGTCGACTGGGATATAATAAAACCCATGAAGTTTGTTATGTTCAAGAATTTTAACAAACTGATGTTTTTCCATATCAGAGAAATTACTGAGGGCGGCCTGCGGTTTCCCTGGACGCTTGAAATGGATGTGATTTTTTGCTGTATGATGTTCGTCGCATCCGCGCTGCTTGTCCTGAGATTTTTCATCCAACAGATGCAGTACTGCCGCCAGGCGACCGGCAAATATTTTTTCAGGGGGACTTTTAATTTGATCCCCGCGATATTGATTCTGGTTTCCGCCGGCTTTTTTATCAGATGGATGTCAATGCTGGAGATGCTCCCGGGGAACGCTTACAACAGCTATTTTATCAGGGCAAACCTGATTTTGAACGCCGGAAATTTCCTCGGGTTTTCGCTTTTGCTTCTTTTTGTAGCGATGATTTTTTCTTTTCTCGGCGCGTATTTCCGCTCCTATGATTTCAGGTTTGAAAAGTCTTCCGATGTTTTCCTGGCCTTTCTTCCGGGAGCTGTAATACTTTTAAATATTTTTCCCGTCTGGGGGTTCTCAAACGATATATGGGCGGCCAATGACCCTTATTTCTGGCAGTTTTTGGGCAATACATTATTTATGATGCTGGCTATCCCCATAGGGATGTTCGCTTCGCTGGGGCTTGCCCTTTTAATGAACAAGAAACTGAAAGGAATAGTGTTCTTCAGAGCTGTTTATTTTCTGCCTTCCATCTGTGCCGGCGTAGCGTTATATGTCCTGTGGAGATGGATATATAACACCGACCTCGGCCTGCTGAATACGATTTTAGGCTATATCGGTATACCCAAGGTGGAATGGCTGACGAGCACGGCATGGTCAAAACCGTCTTTGATGTTGATGGGCATATGGACCGGGGTGGGTGGATATAACATGATACTTTACCTTGCGGGCCTGCAGGGAATCCCGTTGGACCTGTACGAAGCCGCGGATATAGACGGAGCCAGCGGCTGGCAGAAATTCTGGTCGGTAACCTGGCCGATGCTTTCGCCTACGACTTTTTTCATTTTTGTGATGAGTGTTATAGGAGGTTTCCAGGGCGGGTTTGACGCCGCTTATATTATGACCGGCGGCGGACCTGCCGGTTCGACAACGACATTGAGTTACTATATTTATAATAACGCGTACGCATGGTTTAAAATGGGGTATGCGGCATCAATCGCATGGGTGCTTTTTGCGCTTGTTTTTGTTGTTACCCTGTTTAACTGGAAGTTCGGGGGAAAGGTGGTTCATTACTGATGGTTAAGCAGAAAACAAAAACCAAATTTGTGAGCTCTCTTAAGGAAATGGGACTTCTGAAAAGAGTTTTTTACTATGCCATGCTTTCTTTTATAGGTATTACCATGCTGCTTCCTTTCTTCTGGATGGTTTCGACTTCATTGAAGGATGAAGGAGAAGTTTTTTCATTTCCGCCGACGTGGATCCCTTCCGAAACAAACTATTTTACATCCTATGATAAAGTTCTGGTTAACTCGGTTATTGAATACAGGGAAGAAAAAAACCTTACCGGCGGCATTGAAGACGTCCGGGCTCTCGCGGCGGAAGCCCCCGATTCGGCGGAGATGGGGCTTAATATAAAAATTATCAAGAGAACATCCGAAGTAAAAATACTCAGCGGAGAATATGAAGGCAGGAAAGTCGATATTGACAGTTCTCTCGTTTCAAATTATGTGCCCAACTGGCTCACTCCGTGGGAAAAAAAGCCCGCGGTTCCGGTCGGCGAAATAATGAAGAGCCTGGGGTTTATGGAAAGAGGAGACAGGATTCCCGCCGGGTTCAGGGCTAAAGTCCCATGTGAAATCCTGAACGTTAAGATTTTTGTGAAAATTGCCGATGAAAAGAACCCTCTCCTGGACGAAAAATGCTGGATTCCCGCCGATAAACTTAAAAAAGAATGGAAGCCGGCTCTCAAGTGGGATAATTATCCGAAGGCGTGGGACGCCCTGCCGTTCGGCAGAGCATATATAAACAGCATCATAGTCGCTTTGTTGGTTACATTCGGACAGGCATTCACGAGTTCTATGGCGGCGTACGCTTTCGCGAGGCTTCATTTCCCGGGCAGGGATAAGATATTTTTACTTTATCTTGCCACTATGATGATTCCGGGAGCAGTCACTATGATACCTGTTTTTATCATTATGAAGATTGCTCCCGATATGCTGAATCTGGTGAGCGCCAAAATAGGGACTTTTTTCTACCAGCTTTTCGGAGGATCGCCCGATGTTCAGATTCTGACCGAATTCTGGGACAGCAAATTTGAGATATTAGGACATTATATAGGACGACCCATAGGGCTTGATTCCTATTTTGCACTGATAGTCCCGGGACTTTGCAGCGCTTACGGCACATTTATGCTCCGGCAGTTTTTTATGAGCATACCGGTTGACCTTGAAGATGCGGCAAAAATCGACGGCTGCAGCCTCTTCGGTATATATATAAGGATAATATTGCCTCTTTCAAAACCTGCTCTTGCCACACTTATAACATTTACATTCATGGCTGTGTGGCGTGATTTCATGTGGCCGTTGATAGTCTGTTCCAGCGACCAGATGAAGACACTTCCGGTTCTGCTTGCCTCGTTCCAGGGGGTGTATAATACCCAGTACACTCTTCTGATGGCGGCATCCCTGATTGTCCTGATGCCGGTGATACTTGTATTCCTTTTCAACCAGAGATTTTTTATCGAAGGGATTCAGCTTGGAGCTATTAAAGGCTGATGTCAGACAAAAAAAAAGAATCATCTTTACTTGTCAGATTAAGTTTTCTTGACGTATGTTCAAAAGGGTTCTGGCTTTTCTTCGACAACCTGGGTTTATTTCTTGTCTTAAGCCTGATGTGGTTTATCCTTTCCTTATTTATTATTCCACTGCCCGCGGCCACCGCGGCGCTTATTTATATGTCGGACCGGATAAGCTTCGGGGAAAGCGTCGGGGTGAAAGATTTTTTCAGTGCGTTTAAAAAATATTTCCTGGCTTCCACCCTTGGGTTTCTGGCGCTGGCGTTTATCAGTTTTTTATCGCTTATCGGTTTTCTGTTTTATGGTTTCCAGTTCGGGATATTAGGCAAAATAACAGCCGCTTTTATGGGATGCATCTTTATAATCAATATGATTGCGTCATTATATATTTTCCCTCTGTGTTTCAGGATAAAAAACCCTGCCGCCGTTATTAAAGGAGCGGTGACGCTGGGAATATGCCATCCGGCGTTTTCCGTTATGCTGTTGGTTTTTCTGATACTGCTTTTTCTCACGGGAGTCGTTACCGGCGGCGGGATTGTCCTTGTGACGCCGGGCCTCAGCGCGGCGGTAATAAGCAGTGCGATAAGGGAACTTTCTTATAAGTACGGGTTTTCGGAAATTCCCAGGAAACAGGAAAGGACACTGAAGGAAACATTTTTTCCGTGGAAGGAGTGAAGCTTCATTGAAAAACGCGTTTATTGACAACCTGAAAAGCCTGTTTGCAAAACCGGAAGAAAATACGACTTCCGGAAATGCGGCCGGAAAAATAAGGCTTGCCTCCTGCGTCCTTTTTATAGAGGCGGCGGCTACGGACGGGCGCATTGACGAATCTGAGAGAAAAGTTATTTCGGGTATACTGGAAAAGGATTTCGGGCTCGACAAAACCGGGATAAGTGCTCTGCTGGAGGAAGCGCAGGGGAAAAGGGAAGACAGCGTCGATTTATATGAGTTCACGAAAGTAATAGATAAAAATTTTTCTTATGATGAAAAACTGGCAGTCCTGAAGGACCTCTGGAAGATAATATTCGCCGACCGCCGCCTTGATAAATATGAGGATCAGCTCATCCACAAAATCGCCGGCCTCCTTAAGGTCTCTCACAGAGACCTGATTGATGTAAAGATGCAGGTAAAAGAGGGATCCGGCAGGGAGTAGCTTTTTCGGGGACGTTTGAAAATCCCGCCGAGTTTTTCTACACTTGGCTTTTTTTGCCTGCCCGCCGATGTGTTGTGGAGGG
>DJVC01000140.1 GCA_002440765.1 bacterium UBP3_UBA6266
ACCGGAGGTTTTACGGACTGCCTTTTAAAAAAAGGGGCCAAAAAGGTTTTTGCGGTTGATGTGGGTTACGGAGAGATAGATTATAACTTACGCAAAAATAAAAAAGTTGTCCTCTTTGAAAAAACCAACGCGCGGTATCTGCGGAAAAATCAAATCGGGGAAAAGGTCGATTTAGTGACGATAGATGTTTCCTTTATCTCGCTTGACAAAATATTACCCGTTTCATATAGTTTACTGGAGCGCGCCGGCAAATGTATCGCTCTGATTAAACCTCAATTTGAAGCCGGCAGAAAAGATGTTGAGAAAGGCGGAGTTGTCAGAAGCGAATCCGTAAGACTGAAAGTTGTATCCGGGATAAAGGAATTATGTGTTGCCATCGGTTATTCGGTAATCGGCTGTGTGGAATCGCCTTTAAAGGGACCTGCCGGCAATGTTGAATATTTGATTTACGCGGAGAAGAAAAATGAAGATTAAGAGTGTGGGCATCTTTCCAAATCCCAAAAAAAAAGAATGCCTTGAATATATAAAAACTTTAACAGTGCTTTTTAAGAAAAATAATATTGATGTTTATATGCCGGATTTTCTTCCGTCCGTACCTGATGCCGATTTCAAGTCTGTGAATTTAAAATTATTTTTAAGTAAAGTTAATATTATCATCGTTCTTGGGGGAGACGGGACTTTTTTATATGCCGCCAGAGAATGCCATAACGCGGATGTTCCCCTGCTTGGCGTCAATATGGGGTCGTTCGGTTTCCTGACTGAATTTACAAAGGAAGATTTTTTAGTGAGCATGGGCACTGTCATAAAGGGGCATTATAAGATAGTCGAGCTTCTTACGTTTGACGTGAAAGTTATGAGAAAAAACAGGTGCATAGCGGATTTTATTGCGCTGAACGATGCTGTTTTGAGCCGGGATTCATTTTCGAGAGCTCTGGGAATACAGGTGAATCTCGGGGATGAATTTCTGAATGAATATTTTGCGGACGGGCTTATAATTGCGACTCCCACCGGTTCTACGGCTCATTCTCTTTCCGCAGGAGGTCCTATTGTTGTCCAGACTATGAAATCCATACTTATTACACCTATATGCCCTCATGCCCTGACAAACAGGCCTATAATAATTCCGTCTGAAACTAAAGTGAGTCTACTGGTGAAAAAAGCCGAAAAAAACGCCAGGTTGACCATTGACGGGCAGATAGGCCTTAGTTTAAAAAAAGGCGATGCTATTATCGTAAAAAGCCGTAAAGACTGTATAAAACTGATTCGGCCAGTACAAAGGTCATATTACGGCATATTGAGAGATAAACTGAGCTGGAGCGGAACTTACAGAACCAAGTGGTAGAATATGGCATATGTAAAGATTAACAAGGAAAAATGTAAGGGTTGCGGTTATTGTGTAAACGTTTGTCCCGATAAAGCTTTTGTCATTTCCAGCCAATTGAATTCAAAGGGATACAACGTAATTGAATATACCAGTAAAGAATGCAGGGGTTGTAAATTATGTGTTACTGTTTGTCCTGATTGCGCCATCGAAATTTTTGACGGGAAAAAATAATGAAAGAAAAACAGCTGGTTTGCGGAAATGTTGCTCTTTCTGAGGCAGCGATAAGAGCGGGTTGCAGATTTTACTTTGGTTATCCGATAACACCTCAGAATGAAGTAACTTCATACATGTCCTTAAGAATGAACGAGGTCGGAGGAGTTTTTCTGCAGGCGGAAAGCGAGTTGGCTTCTATAAATATGGTTTTTGGAGCTGCATTGACCGGCGCAAAAGCCATGACTACGTCTTCCAGCCCGGGTATAAGCCTTATGCAGGAAGGGATTTCTTATCTTGCCGGTTGCGAACTGCCCGCTGTTGTTGTAAATGTCATGAGAGGAGGACCCGGGTTAGGCAATATCGCGCCTTCCCAGTCTGATTATTTTCAAGCGGTGAAGGGGGGCGGTCATGGCGATTACCGTTTACTTGTATTTGCTCCTTCCACTCTCCAGGAGATTGTTGATTATACATATATGGCTTTTTTAAAAGCCGGGGAATACAGGATGCAGGTAATGATATTAATGGATGGGTTGATGGGGCAGATGATGGAACCCGTTTCTTTTCCTGAGATGTCGGAATCCTTCAGCTACAGGAATGACTGGGCCCTTACAGGCTGTAAAAAAAGGGAACCCAGAAGCATAAAATCCCTGTTTCTCGAAGAAGGTGTTCTTGAGCGGCATAATAAAAGTCTTCAGAAAAAGTACGGCGAGATACGGGAAAAAGAAATTTTATATGACACCTTTCTTGCGGATGATGCGGATGTTCTGTTGACTGCTTTTGGATTTTGCGGCAGGCTGTGTAAAAAAGCTGTTGAGGAGTTACGCGGGATGGGAATTAAAGCGGGTTTGTTCAGACCGATTACTCTATGGCCGTTTCCCGGCGAGGTTTTTACAGGTCTGTCAAAAAAATCCCGCAAAATTTTTTGTGTTGAAATGAATGCCGGGCAGATGGTTGAAGATATCATGTTTTATGCCGACAACAAAAACAAGGTCGGGTTTATAGGCAGGACCGGAGGGGGAATTCCCTCCGTTTCGGAAATAGTAAAAGCGGTTACAGGCAAGAGATGAGAGAAATATATAAAAAGCCGGAAGCGTTAAAGGATAATATTACGCATTATTGCCCCGGGTGCGGGCACGGAATAGTACACAGGCTTATTGCCGAGGTTATTGACGAACTCAAAATTCGCGAGCAGGTGATTGGTGTCGCACCTGTGGGTTGCGCCGTTCTGGCATACAACTATTTTAATTTTGATGTAGCTGAAGCCGCGCACGGCAGAACACCAGCGGTTGCTACAGGCATAAAAAGAGCGCTTCCCGATAATATTGTATTCTCATACCAGGGGGACGGAGATCTTGCCGCAATAGGAACGGCTGAAATAGTCCATGCGGCAAACAGGTCGGAAAACATATCGGTTTTTTTTGTGAATAATACCGTCTACGGTATGACAGGCGGGCAAATGGCTCCGACGACACTTGAGGGTCAGAAGACGCTGACAACTCCTTCCGGGAGGGAGAAAAAAACAACAGGTTCTCCGATAAAGGTGTGCGAGCTTCTTTCCGTGCTTGAAGGGGCAAGATATCTTTACCGCGGCGCGTTATCAACTCCGTCGAATATTTTGAAAGTGAAGAAAGCGATAAAAGACAGTTTTCAGATTCAAATAACTAAAAAAGGATTTTCACTTGTGGAAATAATTTCTCCGTGTCCTACGTATTGGGGGCTTACACCTCTTGAGTCTTTACAATATATAGATAATAATCTTCTAAAGGTATTTGCCCTCGGGGAAATTAAAAATACGGTAAGGTGAGGGATGGAGAGGAAAATAATACTATCAGGCTTCGGGGGGCAGGGAATAATTGCGCTGGGTAAATTTATTGCGCTGACCGCCATGATGTCCGATAAGAACGTTACTTACCTGCCTTCCTACGGCGCGGAGGTCAGGGGCGGCACGGCCAATTGCCAGGTTGTTGTTTCAGATAGATACATCGCTTCC
>DJVC01000044.1 GCA_002440765.1 bacterium UBP3_UBA6266
GGGCCGGTGGCATGGGTCTCATTTCCGGAAGAAAGGCGTTCCAGAAACCGTTTAAGGATGGGGTACAGATACTAAATGCAATACAGGATGTTTACCTTTGCGAGGAAATTACCGTTGCATAGATATTCGGTGAAGATTTTAAGGAATTCCGAAAAAAATTGTTTTTAAAAAACAAGTCAACAGCCGTTTAGAGTTATAAATATCGGCTGATTTTGTAATTGCGCAGTTATCTCAAAACAGGTAAATTCCTTATAAAAACAAGAAGGAGGTCGTTATGTTGTGGGTGATATTGGCGCTTTTGATTGTGATATTTTTTTCCGGAATCAGGATTATCAGGCCTACAAACAGAGGTCTTATAGAAAGGCTGGGAAAGTATAAAAAATTCGCTTACCCGGGTTTTAACTGGATCATTCCTGTTGTTGACAGAATGATAATCGTCAATATTACGGAACAGATGGTGGATGCACAACCTCAGGAGATAATTACCAATGACAACCTGAATGCGCGTGTTGACGCCCAGGTTTATTTTAAAGTAAAAGACGATGAAGTAAATGTAAAGAATTCACAATATAATGTCTATAATTACAAGTGGCAGATAGTGAATTTAGCAAGAACCACACTTAGGAATATCATTGGTACACTGACCCTTAAATCAGCAAACAGCGAAAGGGATAAGATCAACAGTGAATTACTCGGTACTCTGAGCAAGGAAACCCACAACTGGGGAATTGATATCGTCAGAACGGAATTGAAAGAGATTGATCCGCCCCAGGATGTTCAGGAAACCATGAACAAAGTTGTGAAAGCTGAAAATGAGAAGATAGCCGCCCTTGATTTTGCGAATGCTCTTGAACGTCAGGCGGATGGCGAAAAGCGGGCGGAAATCAAGAAGGCGGAAGGCATCAAGCAGGGGAAAATACTTCAGGCTGAAGGTCAGGCGGAGGCCATAAAGCTGGTTAACGACGCCGCCAATAAATATTTCGTAGGAAACGCCCAATTGCTGAGGAAACTGGAAACGGTTGAAAAATCATTAATGGATAACGCGAAAATAGTTGTTCCCGCCGGGGCAGAACTTGTAAATGTAATCGGGGAAATGGCCGGGGTCTTACCCCTGAAAAAGTAAAACTTAATCAAAGACAACTTTCTTGTTTTTAAGGCCGGGGCCTGAAAACCCCGGCTTTTCTTTATCAATATTTTAAGCCTTTTTACTTGAAGAATTTTTATTTAGTGTGTTAGTATTTTAAGCTTATATTTAGTTATCGTAGCTAATTCAACAAAGGAAAGTTATGGAAGTTATTGACTGCCGGACAGAAAAGGGAATAAGGCGAATAGAAAAGATAAGCGCATCTTCATTTTTTGATGAAGAGGTTGAGTCTGTGGTTGCGGAAATATTGAATAAAGTCAGAAGGATGGGCGATAAGGCTTTAATAGAATTCACCCAGAAGTTTGATAATTATTTGTTATCCCCTGCGGCTATTAAGGTTAAGAATGAAATATTAGACCTATCCTTTTCTAACCTGTCAAAAGAGCTTTTGGCATCGTTGAAGTTTTCCAGGAAAAATATAGAAGAATACGCGAAAAAGCGGCTTAGAAAAAGCTGGACGATAAAGAAGAAAGACGGCTCTGAAATCGGATCGGAAATAAGGCCTGTCGAAAAAGTGGGGATTTATGTGCCCGGAGGCACAGCTCCTCTGGTCTCTACGGTGATGATGACTGCAGTCATCGCGCGTGTTGCGGGCGTTAAAGAGATATATGCTGCCACCCCTCCCTGTTGCGGCGGGGATATAAACCCGGCTATTTTAGGCGCATNNGTATGGGCGGAGCTCAAGCCGTGGCGGCATTTGCTTTCGGAACGGAAAGTGTTCCCAGAGTCGACAAGATAGTCGGCCCGGGAAATATATTTGTTTCCTGCGCTAAAAAACAGGTTTACGGTCTGGTTGATATCGATATGGTTGCCGGGCCAAGCGAGGTTATGATAGCCGCCGACAAATCTTCAAAAATTCCGTATATTGCGGCCGATATGCTTGCGCAAGCCGAACATGATGTGTCCAGCAGAATATTTCTGGTTTCGGATTCAGGGGTTGTACTGGAAAACGCGGAAAAAGAAGTTTATAAACAGGCAGTGAAATTATCCAGAAAGAAAATTTTATCCGAAGCCCTGCGTAACAATACTTTCCTTGTGCTTGTTCGCAATAAGCAGCAGACGGCGGATATAATCAACTTAGTCGGCCCCGAACATCTTGAGATAATGTCGGAAGATGCTGATTATATCCTGAAAAGAACCAATAATGCGGGGGCTGTATTCATAGGGGATTGGTCTCCCGAAGCGGTCGGGGATTATGTTGCCGGACCCAGCCATGTTCTGCCTACCGGCGGAAGAGCCAGGTTTTTTTCGGCATTATCCGTTGATGATTTCTTGAAAAATATTTCCACAATTAAATATTCCAGAGATGGCTTAAGAAAAGCGTCAAAATATGCGATTAAGCTTTCCGATACCGAGGGGCTTGGAGCTCACGGGAATTCAATAAAGATCCGCTTGAAAGAAAATTGCCGTTAATATGAATTATTTCAAAAAGGAAGTTCTGAAACTAAATCCTTACATTCCCGGTTTTCAGCCGGTTGGGAGTGATTATATCAAGTTAAATACAAACGAGAATCCCTTTCCTCCTTCGGAGAAAGTGGTCTCTTCGGTAAAAAAAGCCGCCAACCGGGACCTTAAATTATATCCCGACCCTTTATCAACCGGGCTTGTTAATGCGGCTGCGGGATTTTTCAATGTGAAAACATGTAATATAATGGCCGGAAATGGATCTGACGAGATAATCTCCGTAATATTTAAAGCTGTGCTCAACAGGTCGGATACCGTTGCCATTACATTTCCGACCTATTCACTTTATAGGGTCCTTGCTGAAATTAACGGGGCTTCAGTTAAGGAATATTTACTGAAGGACCAAACCAGAATCCCCGGGGAAATGATTACTGCGGATTCCAAATTGATAATTTTATCGAATCCTAACGCTCCTACGGGCTGCGCCTTTGATAAACCTGATATTGAAAAATTATGCGTGTCAAACAGGAAATCTTTAATCGTTATAGATGAAGCGTATGCGGATTTTGCGGAAAATAACTACCTTTATCTGATTAAAAAATATAAAAATGTGATTATTACAAGGTCAATGTCCAAATCGTTTTCACTTGCCGGCGCCAGATTGGGATTTGCCGTGTCCTGTAAAAAAAACATAGATATACTTTTAAAAGTGAAAGATTCCTATAATGTGAACAGGTTAAGCGCCGGAGCCGGAAAATCCGCATTTGAAGATAAAGAATATTTCAGCAAGATGGTGCGTGCAGTTAAAAAAAACAGGGCATATCTTGCTCTTAATCTTAAGAAACAGGGCTATACCTGTTTCCCTTCACAGGCGAATTTTGTTTTTGCAAAACCGCCCTGCGGTGCCGAAAAATTGGTCGCATTCATGAAAAAAAAGAAAATATTGATAAGACACTTTAAATTGAGATGGCTGAGGGACTTCGTCCGTATCAGCGTTGGAAACAGGAAAGAGATAGACAGATTTTTAAAAGAATCGGGAAAAATAAATGAAACGGAGGGGTAAATGAAAAGAACCGCCCTTGAAAAAAGAAAAACCAGGGAAACAGATATAACGGTTAAAGTTAATTTAGACGGGAAAGGTATAGGCAATATCTCGACAGGGATAGGATTTCTGGATCATATGCTGGAACTTTTTTCAAAACATTCCTTAATGGATATTGAGATAATTGCAAAGGGGGATATCCATGTTGATTTTCATCATACGGTTGAAGATATAGGTATAGTCCTGGGCACTGCCATACGCAAAGCGCTCGGAAAAAAATCGGAGATTACACGTTTCTGCTCGGCGCGGATTCCCATGGATGAAGCATTGGTCGAGGCCTCTCTTGATATCAGCGGCAGGCCTTATCTGGATTATAAAGTTAAAACAAGACAGGTAAAACTCGGGACTTTTAATGTTTCTCTGGTAAAAGAATTTATGAGGGCCTTCGTTATGAACTCCGGAGTTACACTTCACCTGTCGCTTATTCACGGCGAAGATTTGCATCACATATATGAAGCAGTTTTTAAATCCCTGGCTAAAGTTTTCCGTGAAGCGGTAAAGATAGACAGAAGAGTTAAAGGTACTCCTTCGACAAAGGGCAGGCTTTGAGATTTAAAAAATGAAAAGAATAGCGATTCTTGATTATGGGATGGGAAATTTAAGGAGCGTCCAGAAGGCTTTTGAATGTATGGGTTCGCGCGCCTTACTGAGTGACGATAAACATGAAATTGAATCTTCCGATGCCCTGGTTGTCCCGGGAGTAGGGGCATTTGATGACTGTGTGATAAACATTAAAAAATCCGGGCTGGATAAAAGTATAGTTAATTTTATAATGTCGGGCAGGCCGTTTTTCGGGATTTGCCTGGGTTATCAGGTTTTATTCGAAGGTAGTGAAGAAGGGACGGAAAGGGGTCTTGGTATATTGAAAGGCAATGTCGTCAAATTCAGGCATGCGGAGAAAATACCCCATATGGGGTGGAATACATTGGAACTTCCGGAAAGAGGAATCAGCTGTCCTCTTTTCAAAGGAGTGAAGAATGGGGACTTTTTTTATTTCGTGCATTCTTATTATGTGGATCCCATGGATAAGAAATCCGTGTCTTCATGGACTGAGTATGGCGAACGTTTTGCGTCTTCTGTTTTTACGGACAATATCTTCGCTTGCCAGTTCCATCCCGAGAAAAGCCAGGATAACGGTTTAAAAATAATAAAAAATTTTATCGAAACGGTGAAATAATGATTATAATACCCGCGATTGATATAGTAGGCGGCAAATGCGTAAGGTTACAGCAGGGCAGGGCCGAAAAACTTACGAAATATTCCGATTCTCCGGTAACGATTGCGAAAAAATGGGAGAATGAAGGGGCGGGCTTTCTTCATATTGTGGATCTTGACGGTGCTTTCAAAGGGTCTCCGGTCCATTTTGATTTGGTTGTTGAGATATTAAAGCAGATAAACATACCGATTGAGATCGGGGGCGGCATAAGGGATTTGGATACGATTGAAAATTACCTGGCGGCCGGGGCCAAAAGAGTTGTATTGGGAACATCCGCATGTGAGGACAGGGCTTTTATAGAAAATATAAAGGAGGCCTTTCCGGGCAAAGTAATAATATCGGTCGATGTCAAAGACGGGTTTGTAGTTAAGAGAGGGTGGCTGGAAAAATCATCCTTAAAAGCGCCGGATTTCGTAAAGCTTATAAAAAAGATGGGATTTGATGAAGTAATATATACCGATATTTCCAAAGACGGTATGCTGGTTGGGCCGAATATAGAAGGGTGCAGAAAAATTATAACGGAAAACAATATCAAGGTAATTGCTTCCGGCGGCATTGGTACCCTTGCCGATATCAGAAAATTGTCCGGTCTTTCCAAAATCGGTTTAAAAGGGGTTATAATAGGCAAAGCGCTTTATGACGAACGCTTTTCACTGCGGGAAGCTTTGGAGATTGCAGATGCTTGCTAAAAGAATAATACCGTGTCTTGATGTTAAGGAAGGCCGTGTAGTTAAGGGTATTAATTTCGAGGGTTTGAAAGACGCTGGCGATCCTGTTGAAATTGCCGGGGTTTACAATAAGATGAATGCCGATGAACTTGTTTTCCTTGATATTACAGCCTCCCATGAGAAAAGGAAAATAATGATTGAAGTTGTCCGAAAAACAGCTGAAAAATGTTTTATACCTTTAACCGTAGGGGGTGGCATAAGCACAATAGAAGATATCCGGCAGCTTCTGAACAACGGCGCTGACAAAGTTTCAATAAATACGCCGGCGGTCAGAGATCCCCGCTTTATAAAAAAGGCATCTTCGATTTTCGGCTCCCAGTGCATTGTCGTAGCTATAGATGCCAAAATGCAGGGCCCCGGACTATGGAAGATATTTATTAACGGCGGCAGGACACCTGTTGAAAAAAACGCAGTTCTCTGGGCGAAAGAAATCGAGTCTTTAGGCGCGGGGGAAATATTGCTGACCAGCATGGATGCTGACGGAACAACCGATGGATATGACATTCAATTGACAAAAACGGTTTCTACAGCCGTTTCTATACCCGTTATCGCTTCCGGCGGCGCAGGGAATGCGGAACATATATACCGGGTCTTTAATGAGGGTTTTGCCGATGCCGCTCTGGCGGCATCGATATTCCATTATAATAAATTATCAGTGCCGGAGGTAAAAGAGTACCTGATGAGAAAAGGAATACCGGTAAGAATATAAAATGTAATGTCACGGAGGGAAATTAATGGATAACATTATAAAGAACATGAAGTATGATTCAGCTGGCTTGATCCCGGCCGTTGTGGTAGATGTTTCGGATAATGAAGTATTGATGGTGGCATATATGAACGGGGAATCTTTGAAAAGAACTATAGAATCGGGGAAGATGACTTACTGGAGCAGGTCGAGACAGCAATTTTGGGTAAAAGGCGAAACATCCGGGAATATACAGGTTGTGAAAGAAATAAGGGCTGACTGTGACAGGGATTGCCTGCTTTTTAAAGTTGAACAAAAAGGCGGCGCGGCCTGTCACACAGGATACAGAAGTTGTTTCTTTAATAAATATGTCAACGGGGAATGGAAAGAGTGCGGGGAAAAGATTTTTGACCCCGGCGACGTTTACGGCAAAAAGAATGGATAGGTTATAAATATATGTTTTATCCCGACAAAAAAATGTTTATCAAAAAAGCGAAGAGAGGTAATCTTGTTCCGGTCTTCAAAGAAATTCTTGCGGATATGGAAACGCCTGTTTCCGCCTACATGAAAATCGCGTCGAAAGAATACGGATTCCTGCTTGAAAGCGTTGAAGGCGGCGAAAATATTGCGAGATATTCCTTTTTAGGAGCCGATCCCACTCTTGTCTTTTCATCCAAGGGCAAGGAAATTACTATATTGGAGGAAGGTAAAAAGAGAATTTTCAGGACATCTAAGACTCCGCTTGACGAACTAAAACATCTTATGGCCAGATATAAGCCTGTTGAAGACAGCCGGTTGCCGCGTTTTTACGGCGGCGCCGTGGGTTATATCTCATATGACTCAGTGCGTTTTTTTGAGCCGAAAGTCCCGGATTCAAATACGGATACTCTCGGTTTTCCCGATAGCTTGTTTATGATAACGGATACCATCGTGATATTTGACCATGTCAACCATACCATGAAAGTTGTAGGCAATGCGTTTATTAAGGGCAGCCCGGCGAAAGCGTATGATAATGCGGTAAAGAAAATAAACGCGGTAATATCAAAACTCAGGAAACCTTTAAAGCCGCTTCCCGCTGAATCGTATATTCCTGTTAAGAAATCAAGAGTAAAATCAAATATGACTAAGGCAAATTTTGAGAGGATTGTTAAAAAAGCAAAGGGATATATAAAAGAGGGAGATATCATTCAGGTTGTTTTATCCCAGAGATTTCGCGTTGACTTCAAGACATCGGAGTTCAATCTTTACAGGGCATTAAGGTCTGTCAACCCGTCTCCTTATATGTTTTATCTTAAACTGGGGAATATCGGGATCATAGGTTCTTCTCCCGAAGTGCATGTGAGATGTGAGGACGGCAATGTCGAGCTGAGGCCCATAGCGGGAACCAGGATAAGAGGCTCCAGCGAAGAAGAAGACCTGAAACTGCAAACAGAATTACTCAAAGACGAAAAAGAAAAAGCGGAACATATAATGCTCGTTGATTTAGGCAGAAACGATATAGGAAGAGTCTGTAATCCCGGTTCCGTGAAAGTAAAAGAACTTATGGTAATCGAAAAATATTCTCACGTTATGCATATAGTTTCTGATATCAGCGGGAAATTAAAAAGGGGATTTGATATCTATGACCTGGTGAAAGCAACCTTTCCCGCCGGAACAGTGAGCGGTGCCCCCAAGATAAGAGCTATGCAGATAATAGATGAGCTTGAAAAAGATAAGAGAGGGATATACTCGGGGGTAATCGGGTATTTCAGTTTTTCGGGAAACCTGGATTCTGCTATTGCCATAAGAACAATGGTTGTTAAAGGGAAAAAAGCGTTTATTCAAGCGGGGGCCGGGATTGTTGCGGATTCGGTTCCTGAAAAAGAATTTTTTGAAACCGTTAATAAAGCGGAAGCTATGGTAAAAGCCATAGAATTAGCTGAAATGTTTAAAAATTAATCCGGAGAACGGTATGATCTTGTTGATAGATAATTACGATTCCTTTACATATAACATTGTCCAGTATATAGGAGAATTGGGTTATACTCCGCTTGTCTATCGCAATGATAAGATTTCTTTAGAAGACGTTGAAAAAATAAAGTTTGAGAAGCTGATTATTTCGCCCGGACCATGCACTCCCCGTGAAGCGGGCATTTCCGTTGAGCTGATAAGAAAAATATCGGGCAAAAAACCTATTCTCGGAGTATGCCTGGGGCATCAATGTATAGGGGATGCCTTTGGGGGAAAGATAGTAAGGGCGGATAAACTCATGCACGGTAAAACTTCGATGATTTATCATAACGGCAAAGATATTTTCGAAAATGTGGAAAACCCGTTTATTGCCACAAGATATCATTCCCTTGTAATCGAGAAGAATAGTGTTCCTGATTGCCTGGATATTACCGCCGTAACAAAAGAAAAGGAGATAATGGCCGTAAAACACAGGAAATTTCCGGTATGGGGTGTCCAGTTCCATCCGGAATCGGTATTGACCAAAGAAGGAAAAAAAATAATCAATAATTTCCTGAAACTTTAAAAACAGCCGGTTTTCCGGCATTATAAAGGGCGGCAGGGTGTTTTTTTTAAAGAGGAAAAAGAAAAAGATAGGAATAGCTCTCGGAAGCGGCGCCGCAAAAGGTCTTTCTCATGTAGG
>DJVC01000001.1 GCA_002440765.1 bacterium UBP3_UBA6266
AAAAAATAAGGTAAAAAATATTTTTTTCATCTCTTATGAATCAACCACAGGACAATGGATATAACTATCGAAAGCAGGATACACGTGGTAACGGGGAAATAAAAAGTAAAATTCTCCTTTTTGATATGAACGTCACCGGGAAGTTTCCCCGGAAACGGGATCTTATCCGAATAAAACAGTATTATTCCGAATACAATAAGACCTATCCCTATGATAATTGTTGTTTTAGAGAATATCCGCAGATCCATGGCAGGATTTTTTTTCAAACCTTTCTTTTTCACTGAAGAGGCAGCCGCAGTATTGCTGCTTGTATATGTTCAATTTCCCGGTGATGAGCCAGTGCTCCTTCCATCCCTTCCTGAAATCTTCATAAAAAAACCTTACGCCGGAATTCTCTGAGCTGGATTCACAGACCGCCCTGATTTTTTCGTGATCCTGCTTATGGCTTATAAGCAAAGTGGTCGTAAAGTTGCTTATATTCAATTCCCCCGCTTTTTTAACGGTTGCCTCTATTCTATGTGTATAACAGGATAAACACCGGTCATCAATATTCTTTAATACCGACGAAAACCATTCAAAGAGATTATATTCTCCGAAACCGGATAATTTAACATTATAATTGTCACACACCGCTTTGAGAGCCTCATAACGTTTGACATATTCCTGATAACCGTGGATGTTGGGATTAAAAAAATAGCATGTTACTTCATATTTTTTTAACAGAAGCTGTTCGATAGGATATGTAGCGCAGGGCCCGCAGCATGCATGCAGCAATATTCTCATCAGAAAAGCTCGTCATGTTGATTGTTCTTATCTTTAAGGCCCAAATGCCTGTAAGCGGAAGCTGTAACTTTTCTCCCGCTCGGCGTTCTTTTCAGCAAACCCTGCTGTATAAGATAAGGCTCATAAACTTCCTCAATGGTCTCGGCTTCCTCACCCACAGCAACAGCGATGGAATTAACGCCTACAGGTCCGCCGTTGAATTTACACCCTATCGTTTCAAGTATTTTTTTATCCATATCGTCCAACCCTTTATCGTCAATACCGAGTAATTTCAATGCTGTTACGGCAATTTCGGCGGTAATTTTTCCGTCAGCGCGAACCTGGGCATAATCCCTGACTCGTTTTAAAAGCGCATTAGCTATGCGGGGCGTGCCTCTGGACCTTACTGCAATTTCTCTGGAACCTTTTCTGTCGACATCAACGGACAATATTTTTGAAGAACGATTGACTATGCTTTCGATATCATCGAAATTGTAGTAATCCAGGCGTTCCGATATTTCAAACCTGGCGCGTAAAGGCGCTGATAAAAGCCCCGCGCGTGTTGTGGCTCCAATGAGAGTAAATTTCGGCAAATTCAGTCTTATGGACCTTGCTCCGGGCCCCTGATCTATTAATACATCTATTCTGAAATCTTCCATCGCGGAATACAAATATTCTTCAACTACATGATTCAACCTGTGTATTTCGTCTATAAAGAATACAGAACCTTCCTCAATATTGCTCAAAATACCCGCAAGGTCACCCGGTTTTTCTATTACAGGTCCTGATGACGTTCTTATCTCCACCCCCATCGCATCGGCAATAATATATGCCAGCGTGGTTTTGCCAAGACCCGGGGGACCGGAAAACAGAATATGGTCTACGGATTCCCTTCTTTTAGAAGCAGCTTCTATCGCCACCAAAAGCCTCTCCTTGGCTTCCTTCTGTCCGATAAAATCATCCATTTTCAAAGGGCGCAGTTTATTTTCAAACTGTTCATCCGGCTTATGTATAACTTCATCAAATATCTTTTCACTCATACTATTTCTTCTCTTTCAGTGATTCCCTCAGGATATCTTCCAGTCCGGCTTCTGTCCCGGCTTTCTTGTACGCGGATTCTACAGCCCTGACGGCAAATTTAGTTTCGAATCCCAGTGATATCATTGCGTTAACCGCGTCCGTAAGAAGGTTCTGTTTCTCCGAATCCACTATGCCTTTTCCTGTATTCCGGTTTTCAAAATAATCAATTTTGCCGACCTTGTTTTTCAATTCAACTATCATTCTTTCGGCTGTTTTCTGTCCTATACCGTGAATGGATGACAACACAGACGCATTCTCTGTTTTCAGCGCGGACAGCAGGACGGCGGGAGTAACTCCGTTCAGAACGGATATCGCAACTTTCGGACCGATGCCGGAAACAGACACAAGCAGCCTGAAAAGATGTTTTTCCTGCAGGCTTGAGAAACCGTAAAGGCTGATATCGTCTTCTCTTACAATGGTGCAGATATACAACTCGGCCTGCTTGTCCGAAGCGTGAGATCTGCTTATGCCCTCGTAAGTGCCCAAAGTTATCCTGACTTCATATCCTACCCCATTTACATCCAGAAGCACCTGAACGGGGTCAAGTTTAATTATTTTCCCCTTTAGATAACCTATCATATATAAATATTATATCCTTTTGCTTATGTTAACGCGATTAGAAATATTATTGCAATGGCATATGGCAATCGCAAGCGCATCCGTAATATCACGGGACTTGGGAACCGCCCTCAATCCCAGAATAAGCCTTACCATTACAGCAACCTGCTCTTTGCCGGCAACACCCCTTCCGGTTACCGACTGCTTAATATCTTTCGGCTGATATTCATATATCGGGATATTGTGTTTTGCCGAACAGAGCACAACTATGCCCTTTGCCTGACCGAGTTTTAAAGCGGAAGAAACATTTTTAAACACAAACTGCCCTTCGATCGCTATAGAATCAGGCTTGTAATCTTTTATGATTTCTTCCAATCTGTTGAAAATCTGCAGATATCTCAGAGAAAGTTTTGATGTACTTTTAGTCCTGATAAAATCGTAGAACACAGGTTTAAATTTATTGCCTTGAAAATCAATTATTCCAAAACCTGTCAGTACGGTTCCGGGATCTATGCCCATTACACGCATAATCAATGAATTTTAACCGTTTTCAAATTTTTCTATTTCCTCGGAGGATATATCAAAATTAGAATAGACGTTCTGAACATCATCATGATCTTCCAGCGCATCTACCAGAGATAAAACCGATTGAGCTTCCGATCCCTGAACCTTTATATACGAGGACGGCAGAAAAGTAAGGCTTGAAGTCTCAACGTTATATTTGCAGGTTTCCAGTAACTTTCTCAACTTTTCAAAATTTTCGGGAGGAGCGGTTATTTCAAATATATTATTCTCTTCATCAAAGTCAATATCATCGACACCCGCGTCTATCACCCGCTCCATGATATTCTCTTCTTCTTTTTTCCCCGCTTTCACGCCGAAATAAGCTTTTTTGTTAAACATCCACGCAACAGCACCCGCGCCGGCCATACTCCCGTTTTTTTTAGATAATATCGACCTTATTTCCGAAGTCGTCCTGTTCTTATTGTCGGTAAGCGCATCCACCATAATTGCGACACCGCCGGGACCATAGCATTCATAAACAGTTTCCTCATACGACACACCGGGTAGTTCTCCCGTCCCTTTTTTTATCGCCTTTTCAATATTGTCCTGAGGCATATTGGCCTCTTTCGCCGCAAGCAGTACCGTCCTCAGCCGGGGGTTCATAACAGGGTCTCCTCCTCCCACCTTTGCGGCAACCGTAAGTTCTTTGCTTATCCTGCTGAAAAGTCTCCCTCTCTTGGCGTCTATTGCAGCTTTTTTATGTTTTATGCTGTTCCACTTTGAATGACCGCTCATAAAATAACCGTCTTCTCCTATTTTTCCCCGTCCGGCTTTTTGCTCTCATCAATCACTTTCTGCGAAATATGCGCGGGGACTTCCTCATAATGGGAAAAATCTATCGTAAAAGTCCCTCTGCCGCCTGTCATAGACCTCAGTTCCGTAGAATATCTGAAAATCTCTGATTGAGGAACCTGCGCTTTGACTTTTTGAAGCATGCCCGCCGGTTCCATTCCGACAATACGCCCTCTCTTTGCATTTAAATCTCCGGTAATATCCCCCATATAATCGCTGGGAATAATCACTTCAATATTCATAATCGGTTCAAGCAAAACCGGCCTGGCCTTCAGGAAAGCATCCTTAAAAGCCTTTGAACCGGCAATTTTAAATGCCATTTCAGATGAATCCACTTCATGGTATGAACCGTCATAACATCTGGCGCAAAAATCCACAATAGGATACCCGGCTAAAATGCCTTCGACCATAGACTCCCTTATGCCTTTTTCAATAGCCGGAAGATAATTCCTGGGGATAGAACCTCCGACAATCTCGTCAACAAATTCGAAGCCCTTAGCTCTTTCACGGGGTTCGATTTTGAGATAAACTTCACCGTATTGTCCTTTTCCTCCGGATTGCTTCTTATATTTTTCATGTCCTTCCGCGGATTTTTTAATGGTTTCCTTATACGCTACTTTGGGAACGGAAAGATTTGCTTCCACATTAAATTTATGTTTTACGCGAGCCATGGCAATTTCAATATGCAGATCTCCCATGCCGGATATTATCAATTCCTTGGTATCCTGATTCCTCTCAATTTTTAAAGTAGGGTCTTCTTCCGCGATCTTATGCAGACCGGCTCCGATTTTTTCTTCATCCCCTTTTGCTTTGGCATAAACCGCGTATGAAACCAGCGGTTTGGAAAAGATAATCGGGGGAAGGTTTACCTTATCGCTAAAATCGGACAATGTATTGTTTACATGCGTGTTTTTTAATTTTGACACCGCCATAATATCGCCGGGCCCGGCTTCAGATACAGAAATCTGCTCTTTGCCTTTGATTATATATAGATGGGCGATTCTTTCTTTTCCCCCGTTTGCAGCGTTAAGGACTTCCGAATCAGCCTTTAAAGTGCNNCCGAATAAACTCTGAAATAAGTAAGTTGACCGACATAAGGATCTGTTATGGTCTTGAAAATAAAAGCGCTTAAATGGGCTTTGGCTTCAGGCAGAATTTCTTTTTCTGAAATTTTTACCGGCTTTAAATCAACGGGCGAGGGGAAATATTCGACAATAAAATCAAGGATTTCTTCCGTTCCTATTTCCTTGTCGGCGCTGCCGGAAAGCACGGGAACAACCATCCCTTTCACTATAGCTTTCTTCAACGCTGATTTAAGTTCTTCATCCGATATTCCGCCCTGTTCCAGATATTTCTCCAGAAGCGCGTCATCGCTTTCCGCAACCGTCTCTATCAGGTTTTCCCTGTATTGCGCCACATTTCTTTTAAGAGGTTCTTCCAGTAAATCCGGCTTGCCGCCGTTTATGATGTTTACTACAGCGCTTATTCCGCCTTCTTTGACAACAGGGACTGTAACCGGAACACATTTTTTCCCAAACGTCTTCACTATCTCGTTATAGGTCTTTGAAAAATCAGTATGCTCTTTATCCAGCCTCGAAATGTATATGAGTTTCCCTATGCCGTATTTTTCCGTCTCATCCCAGGTTCTATGAGTACCGACTCCGATTCCGGTTGAAGAATCAACCACAATTACAGCCGAATCGGCTACCCTGACAGATGCCGTTACTTCCCCGAAAAAATCCGCGTAGCCGGGAGTGTCTATAAGGAAAATGCTGTGGTTTTTCCATGTCAGGTGAAGAGGCGCCGCGAATATGCTTATTTTTCTCTCTTTTTCTTCTTCCGTATAATCCGAGATGGAAGAACCGTTGTCAACTCTGCCAAATCTGGAATTCTCCCCCGACTTATGCATCATTGAGTCAACCAGTGTTGTTTTACCGCATGTACCATGCCCCAAAACCACAAAGTTTCTCGTATCCGCAATTCCAAATTTCTCCATGACCAGCTCCATTTTTTTATTAAAGAAGAATGAACAATATTCAAAAAATCTAACAAAGGGAATACATCTTTACAAGAAAAATTTTCTAAGAAACAATCCACTTCAGACCGGCGTCAATAAAACGATCTATCTCACCATCCATTACAGCCCCTGTATTTGAAGTCTCTACGCCGGTCCTGTGATCCTTGACCAGCGAATACGGGTGAAAAACATATGACCTGATCTGGCTTCCCCACTCAATTTTTTTCTTTTCTCCCCTTCTCCTGGACAGATCCTCCTCTTTTTCCGATAAATATTTTTCATACAGCCTTGACTTTAATATTTTCATGGCATTTGCCTTGTTCTTATGCTGTGACCTGTCTTCCTGGCACTGGACCGCTATGCCTGTGGGGATATGTGTAATCCTGACGGCCGAATCGGTTTTGTTGACATGCTGCCCCCCGGCTCCCGAAGCCCTGTATGTGTCAATGCGAAGTTCGTCGGGATTAATGTTTACTTCAATATCATCGTCGACTTCAGGAATTACATCCATGGAAGCAAACGAAGTATGCCTTCTTTTATTCGCGTCAAAAGGTGAAATCCTCACAAGGCGGTGAACTCCGGACTCCACTTTAAGAAAACCATAGGCATACATACCCGAGACAATCAGTGTTATGCTTTTTATGCCGGCTTCATCACCGGGCTGAAAATCCAATGTTTCAAGTTTAAAGCCCTTATATTCACACCACCTTGAGTACATTCTGTACAACATTTCCGCCCAGTCACACGCCTCGGTGCCTCCGGCGCCCGAATGTATTGTAATAATCGCATTTTTAGAATCGTCCGGAAGGCTTAACAACCTCGCAAATTCCAGTTTCTCAACACTTGATTCAAGCTCCCGCAAAGACCTGTTTAAATCTTCACTTAACGATTCGTCCTCGGAATACAGTTCAATAAACCCTTCTAAATCCTTTAAATCTTTTTCAGCCCTTTCCAGCGGCTCTATAATATTCTTTAATTCTTTTATCTCTCTTAATATCCTTTTTGCATTTGACTGATCCAGCCAAAAATCGGATTCCGCCATTTTTGATTCGAAGTCCCCGAGCTTTATTTTCTTGTTATCGATGTCAAAGATAACCTCTCATTTGCAGAATGCGGTTTTTTACATTATTAAATCTTTGGTTTAACTCTGATTGCATTATATTCTCCTTCCCAATAAGTTATGAATTTTTGTTTTTGTTATCAAACATACTAAAACGACAAAAGACACATAGACAATAAGGTCGCCGGTCTTATTATAAAAAGTTCCGGTGTTTTTGGTTATTTCATCCATTTTAAGTTCTACAAACAAGATATCCGGCTGAAAAAGTATTCCCTTTGAACTTCCGGCTACCCTTGTTATTATACCCGACCTGTCTATAAAACAGGTAAGACCCGTATTTGTACATCTAAGCATGGGCACATCATTTTCGATACATCTCATTGAAGAAGAAAGGGCATGCAGGAACGGAGCCGACGTGTATCCATACCAGGCGTCATTTGTGATATTTACGATAAAATCAGCGCCTTTAGACACATAGCCTCTGCTTATAGACGGGAATAAATCTTCATAACAGATGGTAACCCCGAATTTGCACGGACCGCTTACCCTGCTTGACGCATCCTGTAAATCAAAAACACCGTGTGACAGACCCCTGCTGAATCCCTCGCCTATGGGAGATAAATTTTTTAAAAAATAAAATACTTTTGATAACGGCACATATTCCCCAAAAGGCACCAGCTGGCGTTTATCGTAACTTTGGATTTTTTCCCCTTTTTCCGAATACAGGACAGCCGAATTAAAATATCTCTTTTCCCCATTCTCGTACCGCGAAGTCTGGATACCTATAAGCAATGCGGTGTTTATCTGCGAAGATACCGATTGAATGAACTCCTCCATTTCTTCATTATCGGGTATTATTCCCGGCAAAGATGATTCCGGCCATATTATCAGCTCAGGGAATCTCAATGCTGCGTTAACAGTCAGGTCCCTGTATCTTTCGAGAATGTAGTCTTTGGAATTCCCGTCCCATTTTGTATTCTGAGGTATCGAGGGCTGGATTAAAGCTATTTTTATATAGTCCCCGGAGAATTTATTACCCCTGCCATCCGGAAGTTCGCGATACAACAAAAGAAATGAAATTATCGCGCCCGCAA
>DJVC01000016.1 GCA_002440765.1 bacterium UBP3_UBA6266
TCCCGCGGAACGCCATAACCTCTGGCCGAATAAGTTTCATAAGACCAGGATGGCCTCGACCGGGACCCGGACGGCAGTTGAGAAACGGGTTCTTTCTCAGTATATCTCTCCGGCGGCACACCAAAACCCGTAGCTTTGATAACTCTTACATTCTGCTGTGTTATAACTTCTTCCCATCTTACCTTTTCCCATCTGACTCTTTTGAATTTATATCCTCTGCGGACATATTTCTTCCAAATCTCATGGACTTCTTTAATAATATCCACAATAGTGACTTCTACATCACATTCAACAATCCCGTCGGGCTTATATCTGTAAGGACCTGCAAGCCTGATGCCTTTTATATAAGTATCTAAGTCTGTATTTATCATGTCATTTTCGGCAACAAAATCTCTGACATATGTATTAGAAGTGATTCTCAGTCCTTTTACCTCTTCGGCAAGGTTCCTGTACGCGTCAAGTTTTGCGGCTCGTTCCGCCATTAACCTTCCTCTCGCGGTAACACCTTCCCACCCGGGAATACCATCTGTTGTCCTGGCCGGTTTAATGTTCGAAGAATAGTCCGCGGTTCCAGCGGAACCCTTAATTGTCCCTGAACCTTCCACCTCAATAACCTTTATATCTTTATTGTATGTTACTATCTGCTGTATTGTCGTATTGGTCCAGAAAAGGAATCGGGTTTTTTTGTAATGGGTTTCAATAAATTTAACGATTTGCTCAATCGTAAGGCTCACCCGCAACGTGTAAACTTCTCCATCCCATCTTTCACTGCCGGAATCTATTTTCGCGCCTTTTAAGAAATGATCGAACTGCGTTTGAATCTGATCGCTTTCGGCAACAAAGTCCCTGACATATGTATTCGAAGTGATTCTTAACCCCTTCACTCTCTCGGCCAGATTTCTGTAACCGTCAACTATCGCCGCCCGCCTCGCCATGAGCTTCTCCTGTCCTTCCTTTGTCGCGTAAGACAAATTGGCCAGGATAAAAATAAAGACTAAAGACAATGATATGCAAACTATCCTTTTAAACATTTATTTCCCCCTTTCAAAATGATTTTTTCTCTCAATTAATAACTCCCATTTCTCTTCAGTAATGGGGATTGATCTTTTTTCCCGGAAAACAGGCTTATCATTATACACATTAATACCCTTACCTTTGCAAACTCTTTTTTTGCAGTTTAAAGGCGCCGACAAAAGCACCTGAACTGTGCCGTCCCTAAAATACGTTGTCCTGACACATTCAACACCCCGGATAAAACCGTCATCCGCAATAGAAAATCCGCATGCATTTACTGCTGCGTCCGCAAAATCCGCATAAATAATTTCCGTAAGATTACTGTAACCATCAACTATCGCGGCTCTCCTGGCCATAAGCCTGTCCCCCGGGCTGCTTGCAGAATACGGGCTGTTAAGCCTGCCGATACCGGTTACGAAAATCTTTCCTCTATCTGTCAAATAGTTATTCCGGCCGTTTTCACCGCCAAAACATTTACTGCCGGTATCAAATAAGCAGGTGCCGCAGAATACGGCACCCGTTCCGTCAGTCTCATCTTTACCACCAACAGCTGTCTTCTTCAACAATAACAACCGGCGCGGAAAACGTTGAAGAATAAGTCCTTGTCGTATAACTGCCGGGCGCATAGTAGGACGAATAGTGCGGGCTTGGCGCATAGTAAGATGAGGAATACGAGCTTGGCGCATAGTAATGCCTTCTCGGGGCTGCATAGTACCTTCTTGGCTCATAGTAATGTACCCGCTGCGGAACATAATATACATTCTGCTGAGGAAACATGTTCCCGCTCAAGAACTGGTATGCGGTGACTCCTGCAAGAATTTTCCCCGCTGTAGCCCATTCTTTATCACCGGCTCCTGCCACCGTGGCACATCCAAACACAAAGGCTGCTACCGTTGTTATCAGGATTATTCTTTTCATTTGGCACCTCCTTCTTTCAACTGTTATAGTGAGCAAAAGGCATGCCAATACCTGCTTAAACTATACCATAAACAGGTTCCTCGACGGTAAAAAAACCGATTTATTTTAATATGTTATAAAAAAAACGGTCTATTAAAAAAATACCTGTTTTTATTTGTTGCATTATAGAGCACATAGATATATACTTTAATACGTAATATTTTATGTTTCAAAGAGTTACATATTTTTGCTTCAAATCGGAACATGTTACATAATGTCACATAAAAATATGGTGAAATCATGAAAAAAACGCCGGATATAAGCTGTATTCAAAAAAGCGATCTTTTGAAATTAATAGAAACCGGGGAGATCATTAATTCATCCCTGGATCTTTCCGAAGTGCTGGAAAAGGTTCTGCAAACAGCCTGTTCGGTTTTAGATTCCGAAGCCAGCTCAGTAATACTCCTGGAACAAACTTCAAATTACCTGATCTTTAAAACCGCCACCGGAGAAAAAGCCGAAGAAATCAAAAACGTCAGGATGAAAACCGGACAGGGAATCGCCGGATGGGTAATAAACAGTGAAAAACCGGCCATTTCAAATAAAGTCGAAGAGGACAAAAGATGGTTCAGGGAAATAAGCAGGATTATAAATTATCCCACCCGGTCCATAATCTGCGCTCCAATACAGGTGCGGAAAAAAATAATCGGCGCTATAGAGGTAATAAACAAAAAAAGCGGTGATTTCAATACAAAAGACCTATCGCTTTTAATGTTATTTTCAAACCAGGCGGCAATCGCTATCGAAAACGCAAAACTCCACAAGGAAGCGGGCCTGGAAATAAAAAACCTTAAATCACAGATTACAAAACCTTTTAAAATCATAGGAAGCGGGCCTCAAATACAAAAATTATTTGATTTAATAGAAACTGTTTCAAAAACAGAATCGACCGTGTTAATGAGGGGGGAAAGCGGCACGGGCAAAGAGCTGCTGGCCCAGGGCATGCACAACGCCAGCCAGCGCCGGCGGCACCCCTTCATCGCCATCAACTGCGGCGCCTTCACCGAAACGCTGCTGGAAAGCGAATTGTTCGGCTACGACGAAGGCGCCTTCACCGGCGCCCGCCGGCAGGGCAAGCCCGGCCTGTTCGAGTCCGCCGACGAGGGCACGCTGTTCCTGGACGAGATCGGCAACATCACCCCGGAGATGCAGACCCGGCTCCTGCGCTTCCTGCAGGAGCGCACCATCCGCCGCGTGGGCGACACCCGCGCCATCCCGGTCAACTGCCGGGTGGTGGCCGCCACCAACGCCGACCTGCCCGCCCTGGTGAAAAAGGGCGAGTTCCGCGAGGACCTCTACTTCCGCCTCAAGGTGGTCACCCTCAGGGTGCCCCCCCTGCGCGAGCGCAAGGAGG
>DJVC01000129.1 GCA_002440765.1 bacterium UBP3_UBA6266
CAGAGAAATTCAGAATTCTTTTCGGCGCTCAAGTCAAAAATCTCCCTAATGGGAAGAAGCTTGAAATTTAGCTTCCCCTTCTGCCCTCCAGCCCCAAAATAATTAATACTACACGACACAACGTCGTCGCCTATCTTTGCTACAATCCGCTCTGAATATAGAAAAAGGAGAGGATTTTATGAATCAAGAAACAGGAGTAAAAATAGTCTGTGCCATTTTGATGCTTCTCTTGTGCGCGGGGTGCGCAACGTTTCCGGAGAAACGGGGCGAAAAGACTTCCCCTCTTAGCGCAGGGAATGTAACTATGACAATCAAAAAGGGCGTAACCACCAAATCTGAAATACTGAAGATCTTTGGAGCGCCCAACATTGTTACGAAAAACAGGGCTGCGGATGAAGTATGGAATTATAACCGCATGAATTACACAACCCGCGTTGGGGAAGACGGCGGAAGTCTGATTTTTTGGAGCGGGAGCAGAGCTGTTTCTACATCAACAACCAAGAGTTTCGATCTTATGATTACATTCGATTCCAATGATATTGTAAAAGATTATTCTATTATTCAGGCAAGTTTCTAATTGGGGGATATTATGAAAAAAATTATGGTTGCTGTTATGGTGTGTGTTTTGATTACGGGATGTGCTACAACCCGCGCGAATCTTTCTCCAATGCAGAAAAGGCAAATTACCACCAAACAAATAGAAGGGCTTTATGAGAATGTTTATCGGGCTTCTATGACAGTGCTGCAGGATCAGGGGTATGTTCTGAAAACCACTGATATGGCAAGCGGTTTGATTGTAGCGAATATTGATAGGGAAACCAGTAAATCCAGCCAGTTCTGGCAAGCGTTTTTTGTGGGCAGCGTGTATGATAAGGGCACCTTTATTGAAGTTACTATGACAATTAACAAAATTAACGAAACCCTTCAGGAATTGAGGATGAACCTGCAGGAAACAAGGTATAATCAGTTTGGCGGAAAGGTGGATATTAAACAGATTAATGAAGCTAAAGTATATGATGAGTTGGCAAATCAGATTCGTGTTGAAGTAAAGCGGCGTGAAGCGCTTGGGCGGATGTAATAAGAGATTTACTTTCTTCTCCTTATCATGTAAAATTCAAGAAAAGTGGAGGCAAGTATGATTTTAACAGAAAGAATCCCCGGAAAAGTTCTCATCCCAGTTGTTTTCTCAACACTTTGTTTTTTATCGGTATTTACGCCTTTTCAGTTAATTCCTTTTGTAACGAGCCCAAACGGTAATTTTATTATATGGATTTCTATGTTTATCAGTGTTGTTTTGGGTTTTGCCGGAATGATTTCCGGGATAAAATATTCTAAAATTTACAGGCGCCCTCTCTACAGATTCTTTACCGTTAGCGGTTTGGTATTGGGTGTCATTATGTCGTTATTCCTGACTGTCTTTGTTTCTCTTGCGGGGTACTGGTGGGTTAAGATTTTGATTGGGAGATTGCATATTGCTTTTTGAAAGCAGGTGGGGAAGTTATTCTTAAGATATATTATTTTGCAAGATTCAGACTTAATTTGTGTAGTTTAATATTTTTTTCATGATGTCACATTTTTTCCCAACCAGCCTAGCTGGTCTGGCACAAGCGTTTTCATTTTCCCGTAAACGAGCAACACGTTCACTGAAATTTTTTCTAGGCCCATTGGTAAATGTGATAAATTTTTTCTTTCGAGGTGTTCCTGTTTGAAAACTAACCAGGGATTCAATCAGGCGGTAGGTTTTTTTTGTCACGTCTTCAAAGTTTAATCCATTTTCCTCTAATAAACGTTTATTTTTCTTGGAATGTGTTCTGTCTTTACCGGTAACGGGACAATCCTGTTCAAGTGCCATATAATAAATAGTTTTGGTATCCAAAGTATTCTTCAATTTGAGTCCCTCTGCCCAATATTTAATATTGGGTAATGGACAAAATGGATCAAAGATTGAGTGTTCATTTAACAAGGGGAAGTTTACTACGAATAACACGATGATGTCAGCGTGTTCGAACACAGATAAGCGTTTTGGGAAAGCTCGAAGCGGATATCCATCGCCATATTTTCTTAACGCCCGCACTAATTCAGAAGTATTTTTGCCGTCGAGTAATTCATTTAAAACAGAGTTTGGCAGTTTTTTAAATTGACGAAAAAGTTCTTCATAAGCATTCTTTAATTCATTGTAATGATATTTTAATTTTTCCATTTAATAGCCTTCTTTTTCATTTTGATACTCACGCCAAGCAGAATTGAATGTTTCAGATGATATTTCTATTGCATCTTTTACAGTATTGCAGTGTTCTTTAATGAGTATGGATAGGAAACGGAAAGCATTTCTGGGCGTTGTCAAGTTTGTTATAATGTCGGCTTTTTCTTCACCCTTTTCACTAAACATACTGTGGATGGAAATGCTATTATTTTGGCTCGAACATGCCTTCATTCTCTTTTCAATAAGTTCCTTCATTTTTAAGTTTGTCCATTGAAGAGGACAAGTTGTTTTTACTCTATCACTTCTATATTTTTTTCTGAGGTCTGCTAATTCAAATGGTAAAAACAATAGGACCCCGAGGTTTTTAACCTGAAGTAATTGGTCTTCCAATAAAGGAGAAATCAATTTTCTCATACCCTCCGAGTCCCCTTTAATACTGGTGGGTTCATCTACTCTGTCAACTAATAGGTAAATCCCCTTTAATTCCAGGCGGTCTATTATTTCCATAAAATACCTGAAAAGGGAAAAACGATCCTCTGTATTCTGTGGGACACCAACTGTATCATAAAGCCCTACCCCGGTTGTTTGTACAGTGGCTAATGCGTCTTCAGTAGAAACAGGTATCCCCTTGATATTCAAATATATTTTTTCTGCTATTTCTTTTTTTTGTTTTTTCTTAAACCATTTCCCGCTTTTCTTGTATTTAAGGAGTGTCATTGTTTCTTTTAATTTCTTTAGTTTTTTAGATCGGTCGTTGGGTGCGTAATAAAGAGATATGAGCAAGAGAATCTTCTCGATAAGATGGGAGCTTTCTTTAAAATGTTTTTTAACGTGTTTTTTGCCGGCATCTTTTATCTTTTTATCGATATGTTCCATAAAACTCTCAATCCCGAGTTTCAATATATTATCCAAGTGATCATCTAATGTAATCTCTCGATTTTCATGACCTTGATATTCTATGCGGGAGAAAAAGACAAATCTGCGGACTTTTTTAGGAATTTTTCTGGGTTTCTTTTTTTCGCTTAATAGTTCATTGAAATCAATGTATTTGATAATCAATATCTCTTTAGATGGGTTTTCTTTGTTATATTTCTTTAGTGCTTTTTCGGCAAAAATTCTCATGGCAGATTTCCCGGAACCTCTTATGCCGAATATTACATATGGCGTGGGAGTGTCAAATTGGTTCAATATAGATTCAAGCGATGTGTTTTGTACTAACGAGTTATCCAAATAAGGGTCTTTATCTGCATCAACGATAACAAAAGGGTCCCCCTTAAATCCCATTTTAGTTAACCATAAATCGACTTCCATAAAGCCCCCTTATGTTTGTTTTAAAGATTTTTTATTGCTTAACATATATTTGATATATTTGAGCTTAAATATACACATTTTTATTTTATATGCAAGAACGAACCCTCTCTTTGCCCAGTCATAATTTGTTTGTTTATTTTCTCCGCATATAAAATGAAGCTTTATAATATTTCCTTCCAAAATTTCATAATCAGTTACATATTGGAGGTACTGCCAGGTATCTTTAAGCTTTAATGAAACGGGTTCTTCTACTGCTAAACTAGGGTGCAAGTGAATGTTTTCATCTTTGCCAATAAGACTAATGTTCCCTTTGTCTAAACTAAATTCCTCATTTATGGTAACGTTTTTAAATAGACTTGAATAGAAAGCCAAAAATGCTATAAAAATTAACATGATGATATAACCGCATAATTTCCAATAATTTCTTTTTTGCTTTCGACACTCAGTTATTATTTTTGCGATATCGAAAACTATAGCAATTAATAGTGCGAGAAAAATACATACTTGACCAATATAATCTAACATCTGCCCTTCCCAACTTGTTTAAAGAGAGATTGTTGTACTAATTACTGGGAAATAATCTTATACCATATTTTTTATAGCAAGTAAATTCCTAATTCAAATGTCTTAGAGTGGTTTGATGTTGTGGATTTTGCTGCGTGAGTTCTCAAACTACACACCTGCTATAAATAAAAAACCCCCATAAAGGGGGTGTTTTATTTATGGCGGAGGAGGTAGGATTCGAACCCACGGTCCCGTGAGGGACAACGGTTTTCAAGACCGCCGCGATCGGCCACTCTGCCACTCCTCCGTGCTTATATTCTTCTTTAGCCAGCGTCTGCCCCCGCCCGATTTTAAATATCGTTCCCTCTTGGCGGCTTTTACTTTTGACTCATACTCTTCAAGCAATATTCTTTTCCAGGGGCGATATCTTTTTGTCCATCCGCCTCTGCCGGCGTTGTGGGCTTTTAATCATTCATCTGGCTTGGTGCTGCTTCCGATATAAAGTTTTTTGCTGGAGCTTAAAAGAACATATACGTAATACATAATTATACAATTTTTTAACGGTTTTTCGCGTGATTATATTTAAACTTCTGCGGCAGTTTAAATATAAAACGCGACCACGTTTTTCGTGCTTGCACGAAATCACGTGGCAAGACCGCCGCGATCACGTGAAGAACTGCGTTCTTACGTGATTTTCATCGGCCGCTTCCGCCAAAGGCGGACAAGCTGCCACTCCTCCGCGAAACATCAGTTATTGAGTTATTCAGTTAATAGTTATTAAGTTTTGATTATTAATTCTTTATTTCTTCCCCAGTAACTCAATAACTCTGCCATCAGGCAGTTAACTTAACACGACATAGATAAAAATGCAAGCGTATATTGTCCCGGCGAAAGTGGTTTTGCCGTTACAAAAATAGCGGGATCTTGTAATTTCCAACTCCTTCTCCGCGTGTTATATAAAGGTGACATTGGGGGCGAAGGAGGTGGAGCGATGAAAGAAGTAATCAGAGGTTATGAAAGACGTCAAAAGAGCCGGATGAGCGTTAAAGGGTTAATCCGCCTGAATGAGGAAAAACTTTTTTCAAAAGGCGACTTTATGAGCGCCCGGGTTTTTGATATATCCGAGGCCGGTGTTAAAGTCGCAGTTCCATTTCCTCTGAAGGATTCCTGTAATGTGAACCTGCATTTTCAGGGAAGGGATATGATAGTGCCCATTGTAATCAAAGGAAAAGTCTGCTGGACCAGAGCGGCAAGTTCCGGAGAAAAAAGGTTTACTGTTGCCGGAATTGAATTCAGGAACGCGACAAGAGCTATATTTGACAGGGTTGCCACAATGCTCATCGCGAATATGGCATGAAAATGGGTTCCTTTAACGCTTTTTCTTCTGAAGGGAGTCGATTTTTTTTCTGAAAAGGTCTTTATAATGTGTAAGGCATACAGGGCACACGCCATCTTTTTCAATCCACTCGGGATGGCCTTTTTTGATTTCTTCGACGATATGTTCTTCCGTATGCAGTTTAACGGTAAGAACGTCGTTAGATATTCTTTTATTACAGATGGGGCATTTTATTTCTTTCATAACAGTGTTTCCCGGGAAGATTATAACATCCTTGCGTATAACATTGTCGCTACTCTTTCGAATAGCTTTCCATTTTGTGAGGTAAACTTTAATCCGGCAAGCGTGTAATCCTTATTATCCGATTTCAGGATTCTTGTCCAGAGTATAACCCCTTTCATTTCAATCGGCTTTATCATTTCTTTTGTCTGAAAGGAAAGGACTACTTCCTGTTTCGGTTTTAATTGTTTTTCCGAAACTATCTTCGCGCCGCCTTCAGATATGTCATACATCTTTACTTCGAAGGGTTCGGTTTTCGCGAAGAGGGACTTTTCCAGTATTTTTATTTTCCCGCGGACTTTCAGGCGGCTGACTTTACGACGACCTTTAACAACCAGCTTGGGTTGTTTGATCATTTTTCTTCCCCCCATAAATACATAACTACATAATTCTATTTTTTGTTGCGGTTTCTTACAAGAAAAAACTTTTATAATTTTCACGCAGATTTTCTAAATTCTGGTAGAATATAAATATGGGCAGGGTTATTTTCTTTTTTTTAGTTTTTGCGTTTATTATTTCAGGGACAGCTTTCTCTGAAGATTGGGAAACTATGATGGAAGACCAGTCTGTACAGGGCACTTCATCTCATGAAGGTTCAGGGCCCAAGCCGTTCGGACCTAATAACCAACCGGATATCCCTTCAGTGGAAAGGGGGTTGGACGCAATGCCTTTCGGGAAGGATAGCCCGGTCAATCAACCTTCCGCGGTTGAGATAAATGACGGTCCCCGGCCTTATGACGCGCCGGGGCCCGGTTACGGTATTACATCTGATGATTAAACTAACCCCGTAACACCCTGTTTTGAATAATTGTTTACTGCGTTTTGTAAGTTATAGTTTCACATAGGAGAGGTGGCAGAGTGGCTGATTGTGGCGGTCTCGAAAACCGTTGTCCCTTTTTGGGACCCAGGGTTCAAATCCCTGCCTCTCCGCCATTTTCAAACGGGGATTCGAACCAGCGCCCGGAATTTGAAAATCGCAAAACAAAGATAAAAATAGAGACGAGACACCATTTAACATGAATAATCTTAACGGAATACACTGCTACCCGGACACAAACCGATCGGCGCTTGTAATAAGATACAAAAAGCCGTTTGTCGACTGGCTGGTTTATATTAGCAAGGAATACGATGGTTTTCTACCGGCCGAAGTGGAAAGAGGGCGGGGGTTTGGCTGGTGGTCAGAAGTTGACCACGAAACAGGTCAGTCTTATGAATTTGATTAAGCAGAACCATACGATTTCCGGAAAAGAGATTTCTGAGAAACTTGGTATTAATGAATCAGCTGTCCAGAAGCGGCTCGATTCTTTGAGAAAGAAAGGAATATTGCGACGTGTAGGCCCGGATCGTGGCGGGCATTGGGAGATATTATGAAGGATTATTTTAAAAGCTTTCTTTACAAATTAAGGACAGCCAATCCGGTGCGGTTGGTAGTCATGGGATATATGTCCTATATTTTTATAGGCTTTGTTCTTTTGTGCCTGCCGTTTATGCAAAAAAACTATGTTCCTGTCCTTGATAATCTTTTTACCGCCACATCCGCTGTTTCGACAACGGGACTGACGACGGTTACGGTGATTAACGACTATAACTTCTGGGGACAGTTGGTTATCCTTGTTCTTATCCAGCTTGGTGGTATAGGATACATGACTTTTAGCTCTTTTGTCATCTTATCCACCAAAAAACACCTGGATGACAGGACAAAGAATGTGGCTGGAACGGTATTCAGTATACCGAAAAATTTCAAGATAGAAAAATTCATCGTAAGTGTTATAAGCTTTTCCGCCATAGTAGAGTTAATGGGTGCTATAGGGCTGTTCTTCGTTTTTTGGCGCTCAGGCACGGAGAATCCGATCTGGAGTGCGATATTCCACAGCGTATCCGCTTTTTGTACGGCAGGGTTCAGCCTGTTCCCCAACAGCTTCGAGGGCCTGGCAAATAACTTTGGCCTCAATGCCATCATATCCGGATTAAGCATTATGGGAGCCATGGGATTTATTGTATGTGTGGATGTCTGGCGGCTTATCAGGGGTAAAGAAAAACATGTAACGCTGACTACAAAAGTCATTCTTTCCATGACATTTTGGCTTCTTGTGATTGGAGGAGCTTTGATGTTGTTGACGGAAACCTACGGTGGAGGAGTCGGTCCGGAGAACAGGATTATGTTTTCTTTCTTTCAGGCGATGACTTCGCTTACTACCGTAGGTTTTAATACCGTTACTGTCAGTACGATGTCAAAATCGGCTATTATGCTAATTTGCATTTTGATGATTATAGGAGCTTCCCCTTCAGGAACTGGCGGCGGTTTAAAGACCACTACCTTTTCTGCTATTTGGGGCCTGATGAAAAGTGCTGTCCGAGGCGATAAAAATGTGCGTATATGGGGTGCGTCGGTGCCTGAAGATCGCGTTAGGACAGCAGTGGCCACGTTTAGTTTTTATATCTCGGCTTTGGTTGTAGGAACTTGGCTGCTTACGCTGACAGAAAACGGGACGTTTTTAGATATATTCTTTGAAGCGGCTTCAGCCTTAGGTACGGTAGGATTGAGTTTAGGTATCACCGGCACGCTGACCGCTTTGGGCAAGCTGGTAATTATTCTGATGATGTATATCGGACGTGTCGGACCGCTTACATTTGGCACGGCTCTTTATGTAAAGCCACAGCTTATATTTGATAATGAAAAGACGGATCTCGCGATATAGAGTCTGAAACTATCGTATAGATTCGAGGAGTTGATTTATTTCGTTTTTCTGTTCTTTTTCGGTTTTAAGGCGGGATATCTGCAGGAGCTTTCTGCCAGAGAAACTTTTAAGTGGGGTTTGTTCGGCTATAAAACAGCGGTTTCGGTGGATTTTAGGCGATTTCGTGATAAAATACCCTTGACGTAAGGGCGGGAAGTGTCGATCGGTTTACCTAATGATATCAGGGTACCCATACTACGCTTTCTATAAAGTTTCACAAGTAGTTGTATTTCCGGGGGTTGCGAACTTCGCTTAATGATGCTTTCGGCCTGCCATAAATAAAAAAAGCCCTATTCAACAGGGCTTTTTTTTATGCCTTATTATTTTGTGAGAGAAAAAGCTTCGATTATTATTTTTTCCTTAATTTCCTAAAGAACGATTCAAGCAGTTGCGCGCATTCCTCCTTTTCCTGAAATTCTATTTCAAGAAATGCCTCGATCTCCGGGAATTTTCCCGTTTTAATCAGTTGTATAAGCCCGCCGGCCCTTTTTTCCGGGCATCCGTAAACCACTTTCTTTATTCTTGATAAAAAAATGGCTCCTGCGCACATTACACACGGTTCTTTGGTGACATACATGGTGCAGTCATCCAGCCTCCAGTCGCCTGTCGCGTTTGAGGCCTGTGTAATGGCTATCATCTCAGCGTGGGCGGTCGCGTCTTTTAGTGTCTCGGACTGGTTATGAGCTCTTGCAATCAGGCTCCCGTCTTTGTTTATTATTACGGCGCCGATAGGCACCTCTCCCTTATCAAAGGCTTTCAGGGCTTCTTTGACGGCTTCGGCCATATAATCCGGTTTTATTAATGTCATAGGCAAAGAATTATACAAAAAATAAAACCGAAAATGTAGAAGAGTTTTAAAGATTTTTATTTGGCTTTAAGGAATTCGATTTGGAAAGAGACAGAATTTTGTGTGCCGCTTATTTTTTCTTTCAGGGAAAAAGCGCATAAAAAAACCGCGGCAATAAAAGTTAAAAGGAAAAGCATATATAAAATTTTTGTTCTCATAATTTACCTATGGATATTATATAAAAAACCCCTCGGAATCCCAATAAAAACCGTTTTTATCAGGCAGGAGCAAAAAATGGCTATGCTTCTTGAAGGAGCGTTGGTTTCCCATCCGGCTCCAGACCTATCGTATAAAGACAGATAGAACGAGGGATTATTCTGGGGATTTGATACATAAATCCCTGGTGTAAACCTGTCGTGACGGGCAGAATCATAGCCATTGACAGCGTATAGGCTGTAAAACAAAAAAATAAAAGTAAAAACCCCCTGTTATGCTTTGCATAATAGCCTGATTTCTCATAGAAACGTTTCGATATCTGTTCTTTAATATAATGACAGAATGTTGTTTGTCAAGGCGACAATATAAATTCCCATATTATGTAACCGGTTACATAATATACAATCCAGTACTCTTTTTGTCAAGCCGTCCGGTTTAAAAAACATTAAAATATCGGGCGTTAAAGACAAATTAATACTGGCTTGATTTTTTTATTATGATTATGTTACCCTTAATCGCTTTTGTGGGAAAAGAAGCCTTTATTAACATTTTTCCTTAACCACAGAGAACTTTTTAACGCTCTATAATTTTTTTATCTATGTATATGTGGTTTAAAAAGGTTTTTATAGGTTTCTCCCCCCTACTGTTTTGCTTTGTAAAACAAAGCGTCGAGGGGTGAAAAAAGGGTATAGTATTAACGGTTTTATAAAATTTTAGGTTTTAGGGTAGTGAATGTTTTGGATTGCGCCCGTAGCTCAATTGGATAGAGTGTCTGGCTACGGACCAGAAGGTTAGGGGTTCAAATCCTCTCGGGCGCGCCACAATTGTGATATAATCGAAAATGTTATTTCTTTGAAATTGAAATTTGCCGTGCTAGACGGGGAGGTAGCG
>DJVC01000066.1 GCA_002440765.1 bacterium UBP3_UBA6266
TTTTGACGATTTTATATTTAATATAGTGGGTATAATGGATTTTGTTCGCTTCCAGTATGTTGTTGAGTTCCTCGTGCTTGAAAACCCAGCGCGGGTCATAGGTGACCATCAGGTGGTTGCCCTTGCCTTCTTCGATATATTTATGGATATCAGCCATAATATCCTGCAGTTGTTTTTTGTTATAAAACTTTATTCCCTGGATAATGACAACCGCTATAACGCATATTATTACAATAAGAAGTATCATTGAAGTCAGCTTTTTCATATTCGGCCCCCCTGTTTTGAGGATTATTCTATAACAAAAGAGGAACTAATTCTACGGTTTTATGGTGAAATGCCGTTAATAGCCGATTTCAATATGCCGACTACCTTCTCTTTCAACTCAACGGGCTCGATTTCGCTGATGTGCGATATCCAGGAGAGCATCGCGGGAATGATTTCTTCGTAGATACCCACTTTTGTCTCGATGATGGCCGTGCTATCTTTCTCAAGCCTGACTTTCTGCAGGGGGAAATACTTCCCGTACTTGAAATATTTCGCGGCTTCCTCGTCGACCCTGAATGTCACCTTCTTGTCCCTTTTCTCCGTAAACCAGATGTTCACGCTTTCATCAAGTATGGTCTTAAGGTTCCGGGGCATCTCGAAATATTCATCAAGAAGCGTTACTTTATTGATAAAGTCCAGGCGGAATTTCATCAGTTCACCGGCCTTAACATACGCAAGCAGATACCAAAGCCCCTCGTAAAAAGCCAGTTTAACGGGGCTTACCTCATATTCTTTAGTCTCTTTTCCCGAGGAATATTCTATTCTGACCTTTTTTTCCTCATTTATCGCCGATTTCAGGCTCTCAAGAAAAGAGTAATTTTCCGAAAGCCGTTCTCCCTCAGGCAGTTTCACATAAAAGGGGGATGAGCTTTCGGAAGATATCACCCTTTTGAATATTGAGTTGAATGAATCGTCGAATTTTTTGCCCAGAACCTTGGATATGCCGTGAAGGAAAGAAAGCAGGGACGCCTCTTCCCTCGAAAGCATTATCTGCTTAAGGGAAAAATTATCCATAAAGGAATAACAACCGCGCTCTGTTTCCTGCTTTAAAGGAAAACCTGTGGTATCTATCAGGTTGATATCGCGCTGGATGGTCCTTAAGGATACGTTGAATTCAGCGGCAAGGTCGCTCGTTCTGATAACTTTTTTGGTTTCCAGTTTGTTCAGGATTGTGACTATACGCCGGATTTTCTTATCGAAATCTCTTCTGGAAAGCGCCAAATCCTTCGCGGGCCCTGATTTCTTAAATTTCTTCCCGGCCAAACCGGCAATCATAAAGTTTCCCCTAAAATATAAAATCTCCTTATTATAATAATACAAACGACACCATTGTGTCGCTATTAAAAAAATATTTTTATTTTTTTTAGATAACGTCATAACGCTGTCGCTATTATGGGTTAATTTCGTTTTTAGAAGATGTTTTCTAACCTAAACAGCCGGAAGCGGGGCGGCCTCAATGAAATTAAATATCAGGTTGGGTGTATCCTTTTCTTCGGCGCATTGATTTGCAGGACAAATCAGGAGGAGGGCAAAAATGGAAGGGTTGAAAGTCTTAAGGAACACTCAGGTCATTATTCTGGGGCTGTGCATAGCGGTCGCCACAGTCCTATCAAGTGTAATCCTGTCCCAGGGTTTTATGAAAATCAAAAAATTCAGCAATGAAGTCATCTCCGTCACAGGTTCGGCGGAGAAGAAAATCAAATCGGATTATATCGTTTGGAAGTCCGGGTTTTTCGCAAGGAATGCCGACCTGACCGCGGCGTTCGCAAAGCTTAAGGAAGACCTCAAGACCGCAAAGCAATACCTCATAGATAAGGGCATCAAAGAAGAAGAGATCACCGTTTCACAGACGGACACCAAAGTGCTTTACAAAAAAAATGAAAAAGGACATGACACAAACGAAATAGAAGGATACAAACTTACACAGGCCATGGAAGTCAAATCGTATGATATAGACCGGATAGACGCTGTATCGCGCGAGTCGACCGAGTTAATCAATAAAGGCATCGAATTCATATCCGTCGCGCCCGAATACTTTTACACAAAACTCTCGGACCTCAAGATAGAAATGCTTGAAAAGGCGACCGATAACGCGAAAAACCGGGCCGAAGCGATGGCAAAATCAACGGGAAACAGCATCGGACTTATGAGAGCCGCGAAAATGGGGGTTTTCCAGATAACACCGGTGAATTCCTATGATGTATCCTGGTACGGAAGCAACGACACCACATCACTGGACAAAAAAGTGACCGCGGTCGTTACCGTTGAATTCGCGATAAGAGAATAGCCGCAGAAATACCGCAGGCGTAAAATACCCGAAGTCATGATATCTTACGCCCGATTTTAAATAATTACCGTTTTTTGCCTGAGAACAGGTTGTACAACAGAGCAAAGACAGCGCGGCCGATTGCGGCCGCGATCAGAGTCTTTCCATAGGCTCACCGCAGCAGACAAGCTCTCCTCCTCCGGCTTTTGTCACTTCCACTTCGTTGCCGCAAATGTTGCATTTGTAATTCTCACCGATATTTTCCACATTCATTTACTCATCCCCCCATTTGAATATTAAAACGACACCTATTTTATATACGCGCGAAGGTAATGTGTCAACCCAAAATAATTTCAGGCTCCTTTTAATGCGGTGCCGCATAATATGTTATAAGAATGCTCACCGCCGTACGCGCGCACTTCAAAAAAACTATACCGGCCGTTATAAAAGAAAAACCTTAACAAAAAAGGGTTATTGATGTATTTTGTTATTCTTTAATGCCATACGCGGACGGGATAAAACATGATCAAAAGATTCTTTAAAAATGTTTCCTTAAAAAGAGACCTTACAAACGGGAATATCGCCGGCCATATATGGTTTTTGTCCCTGCCTATTATCGTTACCAACCTGCTGCAGACACTATTCAACCTTGTTGATATGTTCTGGGTGGGTAAGCTCGGGCCGGACGCTATAGCCGCCGTGGCGATGAGCGGAACAATATTGATGATAGTTATGTTTTTTATGATAGGGATAGGAGCAGGGACTACAGCGCTTATTTCCCGTTTCATAGGCGGAAAAGAAAACGCGCTTGCCGACAATACGGCGATGCAATCCATAACAATGAGTTTTTTTATCTCGGTTCTCATGTCCGCGGCGGGGTATTTTTACAGTCCATGGCTTCTGGAAATACTGGGAGCGAGTTCCGAGGTCGTCATGTGCGGCACCGGTTACCTGCAGATAATATTCGCTTCGATATTCGTAATGTTTTTTCTCTTTCTGATATCGGCCATTTTTCAGGGGGCGGGCGATGTTAAAACTCCTATGCTTCTACTGGCGTTTTCAACTCTGATAAATATCATTTTAGACCCTCTTCTGATATTCGGCATAGGGCCTTTCCCTGAGATGGGGATAAACGGAGCGGCATGGGCAACCGTAATATCAAGGGCAATAGGTTCAATCATCGCGCTTGAGATATTGTTGAAAGGAAGGTCTCTGATACATGTCCGGCTGAGTGAATACCGGCTGGATTTCAATATAATGTGGAGGATTTTTAAAATAGGGATTTCTTCTTCCGCGCAAATGAGCTTCCGGAGCATGATGAACCTCGCGATAATGGCCCTGGTCGCTTCATTCGGGACGTTCGCCGTTGTCGCATACGGAATCGGGACAAGGCTTGAAATGATAGTTATAATGCCCGGCTTCGGATTCGCCGGAGCCGCCGCGACTTTAGTCGGGCAAAATCTCGGGGCCCAAAACTCTTCGCGCGCCGAAAAAAGCGGGTGGGTCGCGACAAGTTACTACGCGGTATTTATGGTCGCGATGACTCTGATATTCCTGGCCTTTGCCCCATTTCTTGTCTCAATATTCAACAACAATTCCGAAGTCGTCCGGCTTGGGACAACATATCTCAGAATCATGGCGCTTTCATTCATATTTACGGCCATCGGGATGACATTGAACCGCTCAATAATCGGGGCCGGCGATACTTTCCCCGCAATGGTAAATACTTTTATCGGATTATGGGTTGTTTTGATACCGCTGGCTTTTTATCTTTCAAAGTCTACATCACTCGGATTAAACGGGATATGGCTGGCTATGCTTATATCATCGGCTGTTTTAGCTTTATTGAACACAATTTATTTCAAATCGGGGAAATGGAAACTGAAAAAAGTGTAAGAATCACCACTCAGTCTCTTTTTTCTGCTCCTTTATCTCTTTTCTCTGCATCGCGCTCAGGTAGTTATCAACTTCTTCCCTGTTTTCGAAAACCTTCTCGGAAGGAAGGGCTTTCACTATTTCAAAAACTTTTTTTATCTGGGGCTGAAGGTTGGAAATGACAATGCTTCCTTTATACGCTTCCATCTTTTTTCTTATCTTAAATATTTCCGCCAGGCCCATACTGCTTATATACCTCAGGCCCGACATATCAAAAATAAGGACTTCCGTAGATTCAACAAGAAAAGGCCTGAGTTTATCCTGAAACATCATATAGGTGTCTGAATCAAGTTCCCCGGCAAGCTTAACTACATAAACGCCCTGTTTTTGTTCTTCTATTGAGATATTAAGCGCCATATCTCCATCCTCCCAACCACATAACCCGTTTTATACCCCATATTCTTACATTCTCAGCCGGTTTCGTCAAGTTTTTCCGTCCTTCAGTATTCTTGCTTTTTTTCTTTTTTGGGTATACAATATTCCAGATTTGATATCGCGCTTTTTCTCACGCGGGAAAAGACGCGTTAAAAGGCGGAAACCTGTGAAAAAATTTGATGTAGCTCTGACCTGGCATAATAAAACCAATGAAAAATTCATCGGCTGGCTGAAGCGCGAATGTGAATACCGTCATCTGGCTTTCATCCTGATTACAAGAAAAAATGTGGAAAGCGTCATTTCCGGACTCGAAAAAAGCAAACTGAAAATAAAATTCATCCTTGATAACCAGGCGGATTATTTTAACCCGAAAGACCCCTTCGTGAGGTTATGCTACGCGGTTAAAGACGCGGGCGGTTACGTGGTATGCGACCCCGATGACGCGCGGCACTCTTCAAACAAAGCCATTACCCATTATGAATTGTTAAAAGCAAACATTCCCGTGCCTTTCAGCGTTGTGGTCAGAAACTGGGAACCCAAAAACTTCAAACTGACAAAAGAAGAATCCAAAAACCTGAAAAAACCTTTTATCATAAAGCCCGCCACGGGCTTCGGGCAGAGAGGGGTCGTCAAAGACGCGAAGGGCTCTATCGAAGAAATCGCCAGGGCCCGCCATTATAATGAAGGGGATGATTTCCTTCTCCAGGAAAAAATAGAGCCGGTGACGCTTGGCGATAAAATGGCGTGGTTCAGGGTATACTACCTGTTCGGAGAAATTATCCCGTGCTGGTGGAACACAAGCAACGGCTGGTACGGGCACATATCATTAAGAGAAATGTATAATTTCAGGCTCCTGCCGCTGGCAAGAATAACTTCCGAAATCGCGAGAACCACGAATATGGAATTTTTTACGACAGAAATCGCGATGACAAATAATAAAGAGAAAAAATTCGTATCCATTGATTATGTCAATGACCAGCCGGACCTTTGCGTGCTGGGCGAAAAAGCGGGCGGCGGGCCGGTGCCCTCCGTCGTTGAACATATCGCCGAAAGAATCGCGGGCATAGCATGGAGAATATCTAAAGGCTTTTCCCTGAATATACACAGGTCTATCTGGCTCGGAAAAGCTATCCTGGAAGACAGCAGTATTTAGGGAATATCAGTCCGGCACCACTTTAAAAACTTTATCGTTCTCATGTACCTTACCCAAAACCTTTATCCCGACCTGCTGGCCCTGCTTCGCTTCGGTAACCTTTTCATGCTCTATCTGCATCGAATCAACCGACTGCGAAAAATCGTCGTGAGCGCCTTTAACATGGATTTCATCGCCGATTTTCATAGGTTTGGAAAGTTTGATGATGCCGACAGATATGTTACTGAAGTAATGGGTTATGACTCCAATCTCGACTTCTTTCATTCCTCCACCTCCTCCCGATTTTTAATTTTACGCCTTTAGGCCGATTTTCTCAAGAAATGACTTTTGTTAAAAAAGACTTTATATAAAACCGATTTTCTTCTATAAATAGTACATGCGGACTATAATCAAAAAAATGTATCCGATGCTCGGGCCTCATCTGGATTCTTTCTTAAAGGACCAGACAATACTTATAAAAAGCAGGATACGGCTGTTCACGCTGCTCACGATAATACTTTTTTTTATCGGCAACCTGTTAAGTTATCTTTTTTATCCCTATGATTTCAGGACAGATGAAATCCCCATAATGGCCGTAGTCCTCCTCAGCAGCGGAATCGTGCTGTTCCTGAACAAAAAAACAAAAACCATGAGATCCGCAAAACTCATAGCCATGCTCTTCACGGTGTTCCTGTTAATCAACATAACCAAATTACATATCATTTATTCGAACTACATAGAAATAGGCCCTGCTCTTTACATGTTTATGCTGTTTTTCGTCTCGTTCACCATCCCATGGGCGGCTCTTGACCTTATACCGATAACTTTCATGCACATGGCCGCTTATTCAATCCTCCTTTTCCACCTGGAAAAGTATATGCCCGAAGTCACGCGCGCGGTCAAAAACCCGCAGATGCTTTTTGACGGCATAATCTTTCTCTTTCTCGGATTTATCCTCTGCGCGGTAATAAGAAAAAAAGAAATCGCAAGAGAAATCCAGAACTACATACTCCTGAAAGAAAATGAAATACAGAATATCCAGATGCAGAAAGAGCTTCAGCTCGCGAACAGGGTCCACAACACTCTTATACCCAAATCCATCAGCACGGACAAAGCGGACATAGCCGTGACTTATATCCCTATGAACTATGTCGGCGGAGATTACGCCAAACTCCATTTCATCGATAACGATAAAATAATGTTCATCATATGCGATGTGACCGGGCACGGGGTATCGGCCGCGCTCCTGGTAAACAGGCTCCATACAGAATTCGAACGCCTCGCGCAGGAACATAAAGACCCCGGAGTTCTCCTTAAGGAGATGAATGATTTTATCGTCAAGTCATTCGAAGGCACGGATATGTTTTTAAGCGCTTTCTGCTGTCTGCTCGATTTCGGGAAAAAGACGCTTTCCTATTCAAACTACGGGCATCCGCCGCAATATATATACAGGATATCCGATTCCGATATAGCCAGGCTTGAACCTCAGGCAACCCTGATGGGCATAATGATAGAAGACAAAGATAAAATCCATGAATTAAAAGTCAATTTCGAACCAAAGGATAAAATCCTGCTTTTCACGGACGGCGTGAATGAAACGATGAACAAAGGCAGGGAAGAATTCGGTATCGCGCGGCTGGAAGGCTTCATCAGGGACAATCACCGGACCGGCGCGCTTTTATTCAACCAGAAACTCATAGACCGGCTGAAGGACTTCAGCGGCGGCAATTTCCAGGATGATATACTGCTGATATCAATTGACATCAAATAACGCCGGGTGTGATAAGCCATTCCAGGCTCCATTCCTTCCCGTCGCCCCTTTTGAAACACGCGACCGAAGACGTATCGAAAGAAACGGGCTTTAATTCTTCTTTCCCTCCAAGCAAAAGACCCGCGGCCTTTTCAACAAAGGGAATATGGCTCACCACCATAATATTTTTTGATGTTTTTGCCAGGTCGGTTATAAGTTTCCCCGGGTCGTCGCCGGGCAGGAGGTTTTCTTTCTCAAAACATTTTCTGACGCGCAGCAAATCCTTCAAAATCCCAGCCGTCTGCCTTGCGCGCAGTTTGGCGCTATGCCAGATTTCATCGGGCAGCACCATAAAGCCGCACAGGGATTCCGCGACTTTGATAGTCTCATACTTGCCGACATCAGATAAGGGTTTTTCGGGGTTTTCCGTTTCCGGAACCGCGGCGCCGTGCCTGACCAGATACAGCTTTGTACATTTTTTTTCCACAGCGCTCACTATACAATCCTCCCATAAATATCCATTGATTCCGATATCAACCTGTCCATTTCAGGGCCGTCTCCTTTTCCCACTTTTATAAAATAAGCGGCTATGCTCAAATTAGCCCTTATTTTGAAAAAATTAACTTTTTTCATAAACGATTTGCCGTCTTCCACCCCGGCCTCCCGGGCGTAAAACCCCAGGAACTGCTCTTCGGGATACAGTTCTTTTATCCCGGGAAGCGCGCCTAACTGGGAAGAAAACTGGGCAAGAAAATATCCGACGTCGTATTCCTTTAAAAACCTCACTGAATTCCCGAAATCAATCACCGAGACAAACAAAGTGCTGATATCATGGTTTAAATCCTGCCCTATTATGATATTTTTCGGATGATAATCCCCGTGATTCTGAATAAACAAGGATGAATCCTTTTTGAAATATCCCTCTTCTCCCTCTTTTACAAACTTTATTAATTTTTCGGCTTCACGCGCATAAGGGCTGTCGACGCCGATAAACGATTTTAAATATGATTCAATCCTTTTTTTCTCTTTTTTCGCCGTTTCACCGGCGCCGGTGAGCTCAAGCTTTAAAGAATGCAGGCGCGCGAGCCATTTTGCCGACAATTCAAAATAATTCCGCCCGGCAGCAGGATTTATATTTGCAAGAAGATCGAAAAGGCTTTTTCCCCTTTGCCCTTCTTCCATCACAAGCATTTTCCCGTCGTCCTTATCAATAACAGCGGGAACCCTGAATGCCCCTTTTTTGAAACCCCGGGAATAAACTTCCTGCAATATTCTTGTGGACTCCTCCAGTTTTTTCCATTTTTTCCCGTCGGAAACCTGTTTTAAGATTATTCTATCCCTGAATTCATCATTTCCTTTTGTCCCCAATGTTAACTCGGTAACGGTTATATTGCTGCCCGATTTCGGTATTTCCTTGAAAAAGGGCCGGCACCGGCCGCCTCTGATTTCAGACGCTAATTCCTTTATGCCGCGGACCGGATGGTCGAACTGGGTGGGCAATATAGCCGAAAACCCGGATGAATGGGTATCGCTTCCGGCAACCGCCGTAAATTTATGCGTGTGCCAGAATGACAGGCCAAGCACGTTTTCACGCGCAGTATGATTCCCGCTGAAAATCTCAACCGCGTCAAGATCCGCGCTCAAGAAATATTTTTTATCGGGTATCCTGCCCTCTCTGAAAGGATGCGCCCATACCAGAGCGGCATCAGGCCAGTCAACCCTCAGTTTTCCAAGCGTCGTCTCTTTTTTTATGCTTTCAGCGGCTCCGAAAACAAGGACATGCCCTATTTCAGTGGCAACTTCCTGAGCGGATAATATTAAAAAATCATCTCCCACCGAAGCCTTTTTCTTTAAATTGCCTATTTCCTCATCCGTCCACAAATACTGATGTTCGGTAATCACCATACCCTGCAGGTGTTTCCTGAAAACTTTGTTGACGAGTTCCACGGGATCTATTTTGCTGCATGAAGAGTGTTTGTTTGTATGACAATGCAATTCGAGAAGCATTAAGCCGCCGTCCTTTCAAATATTATACCGTTTTACCATATATCCCCTGATAAAATTGACATATTCAGCCTTCTTCTTTTCTTCAATACCGGAGCCTGAAATCTTTTCCGAAAACTCAGATAAGGTCTGGCACTTCTCCCTTATTACGCCCCTGCGCTTCAATTCTTTCTCCACAGCAAGATATTTCGCCCTCATATCCTGAATGCCGTCAGGGATATTATAAGAGGCAGCCATCTTCTTTTTGAAGGATAAAATTTTTCTCAGGACCGTCTTTCCGAAATACCACAGAAACAGGACGGCTATCAGGACTTTAAAGAAAAGAGTATTGACAAACCAGAACAACCCTTCCCTGTAAAACCTGTCCGCCAGCCGCCGGAATTTCAAAACCGCAATATCGTAATAATCGCCAAAAGGATACTTTTTTTTCATCAAAGCCGGCATGGCGGAAGGAGGCGTCGTTTCCACAACCTGCCATCCCATACCTTCAAAATAAGCCTCAACCCACGCGTGCGCGTCCTTGTTCCTCGCAATCCAGTAGCCGCCGGTTTCGTTTTTTTCCGTAACAAGAAAGCCGGTTACATACGCCGCGGGAATTCCCATAGACCTCAGCAGAAGGACAGCGGAAGACGCGAAATATTCACAATGCCCCTTTTTCATATTGAAAAGAAATTCTTCAACAGGGTCAAATTCCCTCGACAGAGGAACCCCCAGTTTATAATCATAATTATCATGGAAATATTCCGCTATCAAACCGGCTATTTTCTTTTTGTCTTTCTCCCCTTTTGATATTTCAAACGCTTTTTCCCTGATTTTTTCCTTAAGGTAACCCGGCACTTCAAGACACCGGGAAGGTTTTATCTGAAAATCGTTTCGCGATAATTCCTCAATCCGGTAAAAAATCGCGGGCTTGCCGGACATATCGGAAATATTCCCGAAAGCGTCAACTTTCATTTTGTCCGAACCGGAAACAACCCTGAAAGGATATTCCCCGTAAAAAACCGTCCTGCTCAGGTCCGAATCTTTGAATACGGAAATTTGCCGCAACTTTTTCCCTCCGCCGTCCCCGGAAACTATAAAACTGTTTTCCTTCCCTTTCCTGTCAAAAGGCAGATACTTATCCCCGCCTTCGGGGTTCCGCCATACACCGCGCGAATAATAGAGATATGATTTGCCCCTCACATATTCAGGATTATCTTCGGCAAAAATCCGCAGGCACACGTTATGCTGATTGAGTTTCCAGAGAAATTCCGGAAGACTGCCTATCATGGAGTTCCCCGCAAAAGCATCGTCAATGCTCCTGGAAATACTGCCGCTCCACAAAAACCTCATCATATAATTCTCAACCGGCCAATAAAAAGCCCTGAAGGAGAACACCGCAAGGGAAACGGTGAGATACGAGAAAATCACCGCAAGGCTTATGATAAAATAATATTTTACCTTCACGGCGCCTTTCAGTCCCCGGACAGACTCCACGTTAATAAAAAAGAAAAATGAAATAAATAAAGCCGCCACCATCAGCGAATGCAAAAGAATATTTGAATCATAGACATCCTGCGCGCAGATTATGCACATCATCGAGCAGAAAAATATCGTTTCCCCGCTGTTTCTCCGCGGATTTGCCAGATGCATTATCTGGACAGCGACAAGATATTGAGCAAGGATATACGCAAGGCGCGCGAGTATAAACCCGTTGTCAACATCCGAAGGATAAAATTTCAGCAGCAGAACAAACGGAATGGACAAATACACATATGTCATAAAATCAACGTTAAACCGCAGAAAAGGTTTTTTTGCCTTAAAAAGTAAAATTAAGGCCGTAAATACGACCACGGGGAATATCACCGAACCCATGGTAAGCGACGGGTAAAGGGCGCTCAGAAAAACAATCAAATATGAAAAAATATAATCTGTCTTTTTATGAACCACAATCAGTCCCGCCCGTTAAATAACATCGACATTGCCTTTGACATCGTTTTTACCGAGTATTAAAGCTTCCCCTATCTCATCGGAGGCGGCGTTGGGGTCAAGCCCGCAACTCTTATCGCTTATTATAATCCTCTTTAACGCGCAACCGCTTTCCACAATATGTCTGCAGAACCTTTCTTTTTCCCTGTCCCACCCGAGAAGCACTATCACAAAAGTCGTTATGGCGGGCAAATCGTCTTCAAGCATGCCCGCAAGATTGGTTATATTGTTTTTGGGGCCGGAGTCAACGCATGACAGAAGATCCAGAATATTTTCAAAATACGCGAAACTCCTGCCGGCTCTCAGGTAATACAGTTCCGAACCGTGAGCAAAAATATCCACAATATATTCTTTCCTCGCCAAAACATCGGCTATTGACGCCGTAAGGGAAACTGCCGATTCAAAACATTCTTTCTTTTCCCTGCCGCTTTTCCCCGATCCCACAAAAGTATCGAGAATCAGCGCTATCCTGCAGAAATATTCTTCCATAAACTCTTTGACCACCGGTTTCCCGAGGCGCGCCCACGCATTCCAGTGAATGTTGCGTATTAAATCTCCCTCGACATATTCCCTGTCTCCTATATACTCCATTGAATCGCCGATATTGGACGACATCATAAAACCGCCCGGCTGATACCGCCTGCCGACCGGGATATCAACGGATGACACCGGCCAGAACCGGGGATAAACAATAACCGAGAAACTTACAGGCAGGTCATCTATCTTATTCCATACCCCGAAAGGGAAAGCCGTTTCTATCCGGTGTTTTTTTATCTCATACACACCCCTTCCGGAAGCTTTCATCCTGCATACGACAACCGCCTTCCCGCCGGCGGGAATAGAGACAGGGCCCGACTGCCCGACTATCTTCAGCTTTATATCCGAGAAAAGCGGATAAGCGGAAACCCCGAACACACAGTTTTTTCCATTATTCACAATTGTTAACTCAAGTTCAAATTCAGAATCACACACAACTCTTTCGGGAAAAGAAACTTCCAGCCTGACCTTCATCGGCATAAACACGGAAAATATTTCCGTTATAAAAAAAACCCCGAAAATACCGCACGCAAGAAAATAAAAAGGAACGCTTATGCTCAGGCTGCCAAGACTTGTCGAAATAACAAGAAAAAATAAGAGTATTTTACCGAAAGATGTAAGGCGTTCCTGCCATATCTTTCTCAAGTATCGGATAAATTTTAAGGTTATGGATTCGTATTTGAAGCGCATTTTTACCGGCAATCAATATTTTTAAACCGGGATTTCGGTATTTGAAAGTATTTCAGCGATAACGTTTTCTTTTTTCACACCGGAATACCTGGATTTCGTATTGAGCACAAGCCTGTGAGGAAACACCGGCATCGCCATTTCCTTGACATCCTCCGGTATCACATACTCACGGCCTTCGATGTACGCCTTGGCCCGCGCGCACATAAACAGCATCAAAGCCCCTCTTGTCGATATTCCCAGTTTTATATGAGAGTCGGTCCTGGTGGAGTCGGCTATTCTTATTATATACTGGACTATTGATTCTTCCACCTTGACCTTTTTCACCTCATTCTGGA
>DJVC01000059.1 GCA_002440765.1 bacterium UBP3_UBA6266
ACAGGAATCATGTCTTTTGTGGGTTTTACAGCTTTAGCGAATTCTTTTAATTTTTCCTCAGCGGCATGACCGCTTGTGTGAACATATTCTACCTTCAGGCCATATTTACCTACAAAATCTTTAAATTTCTTCGCTTCGGCACTTTCTTTCCCAACATACCCTTTCCACTGGGAATAGATTAACTTTGAGCCGTTTATTCCCTTAATTCTGCTTACAGCGGGAATCATGCTGTTTCTCATAAGCATAAGAACTTTACGATTCGTCTTTGACAAATCATCGTTTTTTATCTTGCGCCGACCGAGGGAAGGGATAAAATCTCTAAATTTGCTTTTGTTTATCTTATTAATGTATATATCTCCCTTGCCAAAATAGTTAGAAATATATACTCTAATGTCTTTCCAATCAATCTGGGGAATGCTGGCGTTTGAAGATTTTATCGCGTTAAGCACACAGGCGGTGTAAGGATCAACAATAAATAAGGCTTCCGCCTTTCTGGCAGCTTTATAAAAGGTAACTATTCTGTCAATATTCTGTCCGGAGCAATATGAAAAGACTATGTTTTCATCCGTGGTTCTTAGAATTTCGGCAATCTTATTACAAACAGCCGGTTCATCGGGATATTCTCCTGTTTCTCTGCCTATCATAGTGCCTTCCATAAGCAGATAATCAATATTTTTAGGCGTATTGGCGATAAAGTTATCAAATAGTCTATGTTTCCACCCGGTTGCCCTGAAATCCCCTGAATAGAAAATACTTTTCCTGCTCGTTGTATCCACAATATGAAATGACATTGCCTCAAAACCGGAATGGTCCACAATATAAGGGGTTATTCTAAAATTGCCGATTTTAAATGGTTTCCGGTCTTTGATTACATTAGGATTGACTATCGTAATTCTATGTTCTTCCTTAATAAAGACATTGAGGACGTCTATTAGTTTTTTAGCTCCATCGCTGATATAAACCGGGATTTGAGGATTGGCGTATTTCAGGAAACCGTAATGGTCTTTGTGGGAATGAGAAATCAGTATGGCATCAACCTGCGGAGGAGTATCTTTATAGAGACCTTTGATAGGATAAAGGATGTTTTCCTTGATAAGTTGGCTCACCGGCTTGTTTTCAAGTTCTCTCTCATTGAAATCGCCGCCGACGGAGTCCATAAGCGGCATACCAAAATCAATCAAGATTTTAGTATTCTGCGCCTGCAATTCAACACAGGTTCCGCCAATTTCTTGCGCTCCGCGATGGATGGTGAGGTTCATACGTTATGTAAAAATATCACCCCTTTTCGTAAGCCAATTATCCGGCAATCTTATAATCTTAAATTTCATATTATTGTATAACTGTCCCTGACCATTTTCATGTTCAGTAACAACTGCTATAGCGCTTATACTATTACAAGAAAATGCATTCTTAAAAGGTGGTAGATATCCTTCTTTCATCATCGCTTCCGGATTACCTCTCCCTTTATGAAAATATCCATCTGCTTTCATTAACCATTTTGTATATTCCTCAAGCTCTTTTTTAGCCTTTGCCAAATCATTGTCTTTTTTAAGCTCAACTACTGTTGCCGTGCTATCATCATTAAAACTTAGTATATCTATGTGATGATGCCTATTTCTGGACCTATTTGCAGTAGAATTTTTATCGGGATTTAAGATAACTGGGGCTTGTGATACAACTTTTTTTAAATCTGTATTTACGCCTATATATTTCCTCGCATTTACTCCTCTATGATTATCTGACAGTATAATACTTTCAAGCCAGTGCTCAAGCGAGAATCCCGGGATATAACGTTTTTCCTTTGGCTGATTAAAAACTTTTCCATAATTATTTATACACTCTTCTAAAAATCCTTTTATGTTATCTAAAAGGGATTTTATGCAATTTAAGGACTGGATTTTTTGGGGTTTTTTTGCACCTCTTATTTTTTTGTTTCTCTCACATATTTTTACTCTATATACCCCCTTTTTTGTTAATTGTAAAACCTCCAATCCACAATATCTAAAACTTACATAATCTCCATTAAACCGCGGGATTAAAACAAGTCTTTCTTCATCAAGATAAGGCTTAAAAAACTTGGTTATGTCTTTAATGTGGCTTTCTTTTATTTCCCATCTCCGGCTCGTTAATACTCTGTCTATTGCATAATAATTACATATACTCATAGTATATCCCCAACCGCATCCTTATAAGCGCAAAAGTCACAATCTTCGGCGGCTTCGGGGATAGCATCGCTATTCAGGCACTTATATAACTCATTAATAGTTTCCTCAATCCAGTCGGCATTGCCTTCGTAGGGGATTAAAGTAATATCAAACTCAAGTTTGCCGTCGAACTTTTCCGCATCTGTTTTCCCGTTGCAATAAACAAAATACCCCGTATTCGAAACCTTCAGGCCGTTTTGCCTGACAAGCCACTGATATATTTCCATCTGGCGTTTATACCCATCCTGCCAATCTTTATCAAGAGCGATAATTTCCTCGTTTTTGCTCGTGGACTTATAATCGACAACAATGTATTCTCCTTGATTATTCTTCCACAAATCATCGATAGCGCCGTGTATAAGAAGATTGGTCTTTCTGTGTAATATCTGAACTCCTTTAAAATTTGCTCTCCATTCATCGAGCAATTTATGTTTGGCGGGAATTGCTTCAACCCCATATTTTTTCATCAACGGGTGTGCTTCGCTGTTTTCCCGCAGCAAATCAAATTCTTTTTTAAGCAAAGTGTCAACCGCGCTGTTCAACGTATAAGGATAACTCGGGGGACGGCCCACTCCAAAACGCCTGTCCAGGTAAAAGCATCGGGGGCACTGTATAAACAGCTCTATTTTTGAACGGCTTATTTTAAATGGAGAAGAACTTCCGGGCTGATAAATGTTTCTTTTACGTTTTGGCGAATAATATTCTGACATAATGCTATTCTTTTTTCACCCCTTTCACCTCCCACAATAAAGCGCCCTGGAACTCGTTTTGAGCTCCCTCACGCGCCCTGACTATCTGAATTAATTCAAGCTTCAGCAAACCAAATTTTTGAGGAGATGTTATATTCCAATCGTTAATAGTAATCTTCCCGCCCCCGCCACCATTTTTCGTTTTGCCCGCTTTTCTTTTGATATACATAATGTAATAACATTTTATTTTTTTCTTACGCAATTCCCCCAGTTTATTTGCATCACTTGCTATATTATCTTTCTTTTTTAGGATTTTCTTGACGCTTCCAAAAAACCTGTCAAAACAGTCTTGTAAACTATATTCCGTTTCATTTGCGCTGGCCGCCCCATAAGGACTCGCCTTTGCCTCTGCAACCCATTTCACTGGATTTGCCAAATCAGAAATATCCCAGCATGCTAAATCAACTTCTCCCTTTTGATTTTCATCTTTAAGTAATAAACCCATCGGACATTCTGTTAAAATTATTTCGTCATCGCCGGATTCCTTGTTTAAATAAGCAGCGATAATATTGGTTGCCGGCTCTTCATGCTTAAAATTTTTAAAACAATTGTTATTAAGCATTTTTTGTATAGCGCTGATCAAATTTTTGCACATACACATCCTCCTAAAAATTTGCAAATTACCAACCCTTATACATAACATGCTTTATTAAAATACCGCTTATTATTCTACTTGCCCCAGCCGGAACTTTGCAAGGATTTATCAAGAGCTTTGCTCCTGGCTTTAATTTCCTCTCTTGCTGCCGCCAATTCCTCGTCAGACATCTGCTTAGCGCTTTCTATCGCCGCAGCCGCTTCATTATTCCAGTTTTTCACCGCTTTACTCCCGGCCACTTCACCCGCTTTATCAACTGTCTTCATCAAGAACCTTGACAGAGGTATAAATAGCAGACAAATTATTACCAAAGCACCAATCAACAATAAAAGCCTCTTATTCCGCCGCATAATAATACCCTCCAATTTTTCGGTTTATCTTCAATATCTCAATAATAGTTTCCTGTTGATTCCTCAATTTTCTTTTGGGTGTCCTTTATAATTTCATCCCATTCTTCGTCAAATTTTTTCTTTATCCGGTTTTCACGTTCCTCCTCTGATTCTATAATTCCTTCCCGCTGCAGGACCTTTACCCCCAGGGGATACCGGGAAACCGCGGAAATCCACGGCATACCGGTGATTTTATCAACGTTGATGAAAGTTTCGCTAAATCCAAAAGACTGCCTCATCGCAATCTTCGGGAAAACAAGATTAGATCCCGTAATAATGTGTATATTCCCCAAAGCCAACAAACACAAAACCGCAATTAAAATAATCAATCCGAAATTATTTTTCTTCACAATAATACCCTCCTCATTTTTAAGCGTGAGCAAAAAATCCTATTTGGGGTTTATCATCTTGGGTAAACAGCCCCTCTGTTTCCAAGCGCGCCCCGAATAAAAGGTCTTCCATTGTTAATATATTACGTTTTTCGACGCTTAAGCGGCGCAAAGCATGGAATACGGCATTTCTAATATAACCTCCGCTTAACTTAAACTGTTTCGCAAGAGCGTGAAAATCAACATCCGGACCAACAATCACTTTATCCGGAATATGTGACTGCCAGATCTGCGCCCGAATATCTTCATCAGGCAACTCAAATTTAACTTTCAGCGTAACCCTGCGTTCCAGCGCGGGGTCGAGCAAAATATCCATATTAGTAGTTAAAATTAATTCCTGCTTATAACGTTCTATCTCCTGCAACATAACATTTACAATGCGAATATCGTGCTCCTGCGCGGCATAAACCCGATTATAAAGAAGGCTATCTGCCTCATCCATACAGATAACAAGATTGTTCATCTTGGCGCTTTCGAAGATCTTCACGATGTTTTTATCTGTATTTCCATACCAGCGGCTTGTAATTTTGGAAAAATCAACCATAAGTATTTTTTTGTTTAGATAAGACGCAACTGCTTCGGCAAACATACTTTTTCCCGTTCCCGGGGGTCCATAGAACAGCAAAACAAGTCCATTCCCACTTTTAAGCATCCTTTGTACTCCAAATTTTTCTAAAGAGTTCTCACTGTAACTGGAAAGCAAAAACGTAACCCTATCTTTTATATCGGCTTTTAATTTCACATCTTCTAAAGAATATTGAGGCATTTTCTCATAGCCCACTTCAGCAGAAGGAACAGCCGTTTTCCCTAAAACAAGCCCTTTTCTTATTCCCGCTCCACTCAGCATGCTTGAAAGGAGGATCACAACTTCTCCGGATAGGAAACACCCTTCCGCCACATTGCTGAATATTCTTCTGATTTCTTTTATAAGAATACCGTTTTTTATAAGCGCGCTCGTATCCGCAAAATATTTCAGATTTTTCATCCTGTTTATCGCCGAATCTTCACAGCTCAATATGATTACAAGTTCCTTTTGCAAACACATATTTTTAGGCATAGAACATATTTCAAGATAAAGCAAAAAAAGCACTGCTCTTTTTTCAAAAAGCTCTAATAAATAATTTTCCGCTAGTTTTTCGACAACAAACTGCTTGCCATCTTTTATGCTTTTATCCACTTTATCCCAAAACAGACCTTCTTCCTTTTTAATTACATTGTTTATAGCTGCAATCTCTTTCTCCCTTTTCCCTTCGCTTTCCGAGTTTTCTTTTTCAGCAACCTTTTTGCCGCCTTCTTCATAGAAATCAATTAGAGCTCTTTTTTTATCGAAAAGTTTGCATATTTTGAAATACTGGGTTATGTATTCTTCATCGTTTTCAATAATCCGCTTTTTATATGGGCTCATAACACTGTTTCCCCCTTTTCCCTTCTTTTGCAAAGTTTTTTTAGATTTGTTCCCAAATCATACAAACCCATTACATTCATTCCTCCCCTTGATTTTTAGGGGATTTTCATCTTATTAAACTGTTGCGTCAGCATTGTGTCGTATTGATTTTTTTTAATATTATTTCAATCTGCGCCCAAACTGTGCCCGTCTGAAGTATAAAGTAACTGTAATAAAAATAAACAATGTAAATAATGTAATTTCATAAGGGGTTTTGGGAGAAAGAGTAAAGTTATAATATCTTAATTTGCAATAGGTTAGGCAAAATATTCCTGCCTGAATCCTACCTCCTCCGCCATAAATAAAACACCCCCTTTACGGGGGTTTTTTATTTATAACAGGTGTGTAGTTTGAGAACTAACGCAGAACAACCCATAACATCAAACCACGGCAATACAGTTGATAAATGTTTAGCGGCCGACAAGTTTTATCGTGGGTTCGTCATGGCTTAAGTTTCTTCTCTGGGTGGTGGAATCTATTGAAATATCGTTAGTAATATGGTAACAATGAAATAGGTGGGTGTCGATGCCATGAGAAAGGCAAAGGGTTTCACATTAATTGAACTCCTTGTTGTTATCGCAATTATAGCTATTCTTGCCGGTATGTTGTTACCCGCGTTGGGAAGAGCAAGAGAGCAGGCAAGGAGAATAAACTGTCTGTCTAATGTCAAGCAGATTGGAACGGCCCTTCATATTTATGCCCAGGATTGGGATGATTGGTTTGTTTTTGCTCCCATTACTCCTGCCGCAACACATACAGACAGCCTGGCGCCATTGTATGACAGTTATACCACAAGCTTAAATATTTTTGTGTGTCCCAGCACACCCGACACGGTTACCGATTCAACAACCGGTTTGACAAGGACCCACGGATCCCAGCGAATTGCCAATGCAATGAGTTATGTATATAAAAGGGGGAAAAAAGAATCCAATCCCGCTGATTCCGCGCTTGTCTGGGAAAGAGTGCCAAACCACTCCGGTGACGGCGGGAATTGTGTTTATATCGGAAGCGACGCGAGATGGTGCCCGAGAGGTATTACCAGAAAATAATATCGGATTCTCATAAGGCTTAATCTCATCATGGGTTCGATTCGAAGTAAAGCAACTCTCATTTTCCGCTCAACGCTTCTTTCGCTTCAACCACAGGCCGGAGGGTCTCTTCGACATAAATATCAATCATCTGGCCGGCGCTGGCAAAATATTTGGTGTAAAAATTAGGCGTGTTTGTGTCCGAACGAAACTTCGGAAATACGGGCACTCCTCAGCATTAAGGCACATCCATCGTGGGTTCGTTTCGAAGCGGAGCCGAGAACAGCTGAACCCTGAACTGGTTCAGGGTCAGAGCCCCGATCCCGCGCTTTAAGGCGGGAGAGGGATGCCAAAGGCACCATCCTAGTTGCCCCCGCAAGCGACAATGCGGTCTATTTTCCTGTTTTTCAGAAACTGTATTTTATAGTAACCGAACCTGAATGCCCTATAAAATCTTCTTTCCCCTCAAAATCATAAGCAACAAGCAGGCTTATATTATTTGTCATAGCAAATGTCAGGCTTCCTCCGACATTAAAGCTGTGCTGAGCGGGGTCTGCTCCGTCTGTCTTAAAGGAAGCTCCGCCGCCTGTGAATATAGAGGTTGTCTGCTGTTCGTCACCAACAAAATCGTATAACCACATCCCGTGGATTTCAGGTATGAAAGTCATATCAGCGGTTCTTATCGGATACGCGAACCTGGCTCCCAACCCCGACTGAAGAAAGTCGTAATCCTGGCTGTCGACCTTGAGGTTAAGCGCGTCAGCCCCTGATTCCCTGTAATCTTCGAGATACAGATAAATGTATCTTAAAGAAGCCATCGGAGTTATCTCAAGGCCGTTAGTCTCAAACGTGTATCCTCCCCCGATATACGCCGAATACTGCTGTCCGTCATAATCCGAATCGGCTGTCCTGGCAACATTTCCGAAGGTTATTGTGCGCGAACCTTCATATTTGTTATACGCGAAAGAACCGGCTACATCGATGTAAAAAGGGCCGCCGTCATAACCACCGTAGACGGTACCCTGGTAAGAGTCAATATCCGTATCACCGATATTTGACTGTTTGGAATCAACCCTGCTGAACGCATACCCTCCGCTTATCCCAACCCGTATAGGATCGGCGACAAGAAAATCCACACCGACTGTTGTGCCCAGCGTATGCGCTTTATATCCGTCTATGTGGTCACGTTTATCCTGGTCTAAATAGTTACCGAACCCTTTAGCCCATATATCTACGTCTTTAAAAGTGTCACCTGCGGCAACTCCGCTTCTTGTATCGGCAAGGTGTTCTGTGACTTTTTCCTGGAACAGGCTTACTGTTGTGTGACTTATATCCATTACACCGGCGTTAACTGAGGGCATCAACTCATCCAGCGCATCAGCTGTAGCAGTAGGAGACAGGCCGTCCATAGTGGTTAATACGTTAATCATATCGCCTGTAGGATCAGTAACGACATCAAGCGTTTTGGCAACACGCAGCTCATTCCCGTTTCTGGCACAGGATTCAAAACCGCCTCCGCCGGCACCGCGCTTCACGGTTAAGAATAAATCCCCGTTAAGGACGGAACCTAAAAATGTGTATTTCCCGTTGCTCGATGTAATAGTTCCCGGGACATTAACTCCGGCGCCGGCAGCGGCATCTACCACTGTAAGCTTTGTGCCGTCAGCCATGTAGCCTCCCACTGTAACGTAAATGTTGCTTCCCGCGTCTACAACAGCGGCACTCGCAGAATTTATTTGCCCGTGATCGGTCCCTGAATTCGCGGCAAGAGTCATAGTCGAAAGAGCATTTTGAGTATAGACACCGTTTACTGTAAGTGTGGTAGTGCCCAGGTCAAGTGTGGCATTATTTGTGAGAGCGCCCGTACCGACGGCATTGGAGTTGCTCACCCGAAGAGTGCCTCCGTTTATCGTAGTAAGACCACTATATGTGTTAGCGCCTGTTAAAGTAAGTGTGCCTGTTCCCTGTTTTCTAAAGATTATCGTTCCGTTCCCGTCTTCCAGCAATCCGGAAAATGTACTCGAGCCGTCATCCAGGCCAACCCTGAATATAGGATTGGTCGCCGCCGCGCTGTTGGTTACAGTGCCTCCTCCGGAAAGTGCGCCTATATCTTCATCTCCACCGTTCAAATCCAGAGTAGCCACCGTGGCTACTGTTACGGGCGCTTCCGGAAGCGCGTCCACAGCCGCTCCGAGCACAACCGTACCGGCATTTATATTGGTGTCTCCTGTATAAGTATTATTTCCGCTAAGAGTCAATGTCCCGGCTCCTCCTTTGGTGAATCCGCCAGCTCCGCTAAGCACGCCGTTCACGTTGCCGTTGGCGCCTACCGTATTGACAGTAAGGAGGTTGCCGCCGTTATCCACATTACCCGTCAGCGTGGCCTCAAGTCCCAGGGTCCCGGCGTCGGTAAGTGTGGTTGTAGTAATCGTTGAATTGGCATTCAATGTAACTGTGCCCGCTGAATTGAGATTAAGATTCGTTGCCGTAACAGCTCCGTCAAACTGTGCCTCGCCTAAGCCGGACATTGTAATTGTGGTTGCTTTGACCACTCCATCGAACTCGGCTG
>DJVC01000018.1 GCA_002440765.1 bacterium UBP3_UBA6266
GGACAATTTTTAATATACTCGGGCCTATTACAAATCCCGCATCGGCCAAATATCAGCTCATAGGTGTTTTTAACAGGCAATACACCCGTATTTTGGCCGAAGTTTTGAACAAATTAGGCACAAGAAGGGCGATGGTGGTCCACGGCATGGACGGTATAGACGAGATTACAATTACGGACAGGACATTTGTTTCAGAACTGAACAACGGAAAAGTAAAAGATTACGAAATAGATCCGGGGAATTACGGTTTTAAAACAGCTTCCGTAAATGATATAAAAGGAGGAGATGCGGATTACAACATGCGCATACTTTTATCTGTGCTTAAAGGTGAAAAATCGGCGTTCAGGGATATTGTATTATTAAATGCGGGCGCGGCGATAATGTGCGCAGGTAAGGGGAAGGATATGGATGAAGCAATATCCATGGCGGTTGAATCCATTGATTCGGGCAGGGCGTATAATAAACTTAAATCGTTGATTGATTTTACCAACAGGGGATAAATGGCTTATGATACTTGAAGAAATATTAAAATATAAAGAACAGGAAATTAAAGAAAGAAAAAAGAATTTTCCCCTGGAGATTCTGAAGGACAAGTGCGAAATGGTGCCTTTGACCAGGCCGTTTGCCGCCGCGATAAATCAGGATGATTTTATATCCGTTATTGCAGAATCAAAAAAAGCCTCACCTTCAAAAGGCAATATAGTCGATTCCTATGACCCTGTTTTCATTGTTTCCCAGTATGAAGAGGGCGGAGCTGATGCGATATCGGTGTTGACAGATGAAAAATATTTTGAAGGTTCTGTGGATGACATGGTTAATATAAAGGCTAATACTAAACTGCCTGTGTTAAGGAAGGATTTTGTTATAGACACATATCAGCTTTATGAGAGCAAGGCTGCCGGGGCGGATGCCGTACTTTTAATAGCAAAAGCCATTTCGAAAGACAAAATTAAAGAGATGCTGGACATATCGTTTAATCTGTATCTTGATGTAGTTGTTGAAGTACATGACGAATATGAGCTTAATAATATTATTGGCATCAACGGGATAAAAATTATTGGTATAAACAACAGGAACCTGAATGATTTTAAGATAGATATCAGAACGTCGGAAAAACTTTTGCCTGAAATCCCGAAAGGCATTATAAAAATATCCGAAAGCGGTTTTTCCTCAAAATCGGATGTAATGCGCGTTGCTAATGCGGGGGCTGACGCCATACTGGTCGGGGAAGCTCTTATGAAGGCGGAAGATAAGAAGGCGATGATAAAAGAGTTTAAAATTTCAAAACATAATAATTAGAGGGAATATCCGACGGAATGAATCGGAATATTATGAAAAGAAAAGTATCTGTCGAGGCAGTGATATAATGTTACTGCGGATATCTCCGGGGAAATGCAACATCCTCTGAGTCTTCAAACGCGGTAAAAGCGGTTCTTGAGGAAGCAATTTCAGAACTGCCTGAAATAAAGGGTTGGTTATGATAAGAGTCAAAATCTGTGGAATTACAAATTTTGAAGACGCGGATGCGGCGTGTGCTCACGGGGCCGATGCGCTCGGTTTTGTTTTTGCGGACAGCCCGAGAAAAATAAAACCGGACGAAGCAAGAAAAATTATCAGGTCTTTGCCTCCATTTGTCACAACTGTGGGTGTGTTTGTAAATGAAGATGAGAGGGAAATAAGGCGGATTGCGGATTTCTGTGATCTCGATTATCTTCAGTTTCATGGCGATGAGACACCGGAGTTCTGCGGTAATTTCGGGAGAAAGATAATCAAAGCTTTCAGGGTTTCCGGTAAAGACGACATTCAAGAGATAGAAAAATATTCCGCGACTGATTTCATACTCCTGGATGCTTACGATAAAAATAAAAGGGGCGGGACAGGACAGGCATTTGACTGGCATATAGTATCTTCTCTAAGAAGGGAGAACAAAGCTGTTATCCTGTCAGGGGGTCTCAAAATAGGAAATCTTATAGGGGCTTTGATGACGGTTAAGCCTGACGCCGTGGATGTGTGCAGCGGGATTGAAAAGTCTCCCGGGATAAAAGACCACGCTAAAATGAAAGATTTTATTAATCTTGCAAAAAAAGCGCTAATATTTTAAAGAAGGAAATTTCAACAATGAATCCCGATAAAAGAGGAATGTTCGGAAAATTCGGCGGCAAGTTTGTGCCTGAAACATTAATGAATGCGCTCGCCGAGCTTGAGATATGTTACAGGAAATGCATAAAAGAAAAATCGTTTAAGGACGAATTGAATTATTATCTTCATGAATATGCCGGCAGGCCTACGCCTCTTTACTATGCGGAAAGATTATCGCGGAAACTCGAGCATAAGATTTATCTTAAGAGAGAAGATCTGCTTCATACGGGAGCGCATAAAATCAATAACACTATCGGGCAGATACTTCTCGCCAGGAGAATGGGAAAGAAAAGGATAATAGCGGAAACAGGGGCGGGACAGCATGGCGTTGCCACTGCCACCGTTTCCGCAATGTTCGGCATAAAATGTGAAATATATATGGGAGAAGAGGATATTCACAGACAGAACCTTAATGTGTTCAGGATGAACCTTCTGGGAGCTAATGTTATCAACGTGAAGTCGGGAAGCAGAACGCTAAAGGATGCAATGAATGAGGCAATCAGGGATTGGGTAACAAATGTGCGCCATACTCATTATATCCTGGGTTCTGTCGGCGGTCCGCACCCTTATCCCATGATTGTAAGGGATTTTCAGAAAATTATCGGTTTGGAAGCTAAAAGTCAGATTTTGAGGAAAGAAGGAAGACTTCCCGATTATTTGGTTGCCTGTGTCGGCGGGGGCAGTAATTCTATAGGATTATTCTATAATTTTTTGAAAGATAAAAAAGTTAAATTTATAGGTGTCGAAGCCGGTGGTCTGGGCATTAGAACAGGAAAACACGCCGCTCGTTTTAAAGGGGGGCGGGTAGGAGTTCTGCATGGTTCTAAATCTTATGTCCTGCAGGATGAAAATGGGCAGATATCCACCACCCATTCCATCTCAGCCGGACTGGATTATGCGGGTGTGGGGCCTGAACACAGTTACCTTTTTGAAAAAGGCAGAATCCAATACGATGCGGTTTCCGATAAAGATGCGGTGAATGCTTTTACTTTTTTATGTAAAAGTGAGGGTATAATTCCTGCGCTTGAAAGTGCCCATGCAGTAGCGTATGTGATGAAAAACCGTAAAAAGCTGGGCAGAAACAAACTGATAATAATCAACCTGTCCGGCAGAGGAGATAAAGACGTGCAGGTTGTGGGCGATTACATATCTCAATTATCATGAACAGAATAGACAAAAAATTTGCCGAACTCAGAAAAACTTCCGGGAAGGGATTTGTCCTTTACCTGACTGCCGGCGATCCCAATATGTCCGATTCTTTCAAAATTATTTCCCAGGTTGAAAAAGCCGGAGTCGATATACTTGAACTCGGTATACCTTTTTCCGATCCGCTGGCCGACGGGCCTACCATACAGAGGGCTTCTTCAAGATCCTTAAGGCGGCATACTTCTGTAAAAGATGTCTTAAATCTTGTGAAAAGGATCAGGAAGGGAAAAATAGATATCCCTTTGGTCCTTTTTACGTATTATAATCCCGTATTAAATTACGGATTAAAAAGATTTATTTCCGATTGCAGCGGGAGCGGGGTGGACGGAGTGCTGATATTGGATCTTCCCCATGAGGAAGCAGGGGAATATATTTTATTGGCGTCAAAAAATGATATCAAAACAATATTTCTGATAACCCCGACTACTCCCGAAAACAGAATAAAAGATATTGTTAAGATTTCTTCGGGTTTTATATATTGTGTCTCGAGAACAGGTGTTACCGGCGCGAGGAAAGATTTAAGCGGGGACGCTCCGTCTATGGTGAAAAAGATAAAAAAGCATACAAAATTACCTGTCGCTGTCGGCTTCGGTATCTCTACTCCCGGGCAGGTAAAGGAAGTATCGGGGTATTGTGATGCGGTTGTTGTGGGAAGTGCCGCTGTGAAAAAGATTGAGGATAATATTAACTCGGCAAATATTGGAAAAGTAATAAAAAAATATATTGCATCACTGACAAAAGCGCTTATATAGGGAAGAATGAATACAAAAATATATGCGGTATTAATGGCCGGCGGAAAAGGTGAGAGGTTCTGGCCGCGCAGCAGAGAATCTACACCCAAGCAATTCCTTGCGGTTTACGGGCAAAAAACACTTGCGCAGCTTTCCGTTTCCAGGATTAAAAAACTTGTCAGACCTCAAAATATTTTTGTTATTACGGGCGCCAAGCAGCTTGCCCCGGCGAAGAAACAGCTTAAGGATATTCCCGGCGGGAATATAATCGCCGAGCCCGTTGGACGAAATACCGCCCCGTGCGCCGCCCTGGCCGCGGCTATTATTTTTCGGAAAATGAAAGATGCCGTGATATTGATGCTTCCCGCGGATAGTTATATTTCCGACGAGGCCGTTTATCTGGAAACACTGAAAGAAGCATCCGGTTTTGCGTTCAGGGAAAAGAAACTGGTTACAGTGGGAATAACTCCGTATTATCCAAGCACTGAATATGGCTATATAGAACCTGGGAAAAAGTCATGCAATAAAAACAAAATCAGGATATTCCCCGTAAAAAAATTCAAGGAAAAACCTTCTCTTCAGGCTGCAAGGAGATATCTGAAAAGCGGGCTAAAATGGAATAGCGGCATGTTTATATGGAGGGCGGATGTGTTTATCGATG
>DJVC01000136.1 GCA_002440765.1 bacterium UBP3_UBA6266
TCCCACTCCCTCGGCCCCTTCGGTGGCCGAAAAGCCCTTATAACACCCCGTCAGGGCCACTATTATTGCGAAGAAAAAAGATTTTATTATTCCGTTTGCCAAATCGAAATTATCAGTATAATCAAGCATGTTTTTCATAAAAAATGTCCCGTTTATCCCCATAAACTTAACGCCTATCAGGTATCCGCCCACTATGCCGACAAAAATGGAATAAGCAGTCAGCATCGGAACCAGCAATACACATGCAAGAAACCGGGGGACAACAAGATATTTAATAGGGTTACTTGCCAGGCTTCTCAATGCATCTATCTGTTCCGTAACCTTCATTGTGCCGAGTTCGGCGGCCATAGACGCCCCGACTCTGCCGGCAACCATAAGCCCCGTCAGGACCGGACCCAGTTCGTTGGTCATTGACAATCCAACCAGGATACCTATCGACGTATCCATGGATATCTTATGTAATTGATAATATGACTGAACTGCCAGAACCATCCCGGTAAAAATACCCGTCAGCAATACAACAGGGAGGGATTTTATCCCTATTTCTTTCATCTGGACAATAATGATTTCCCTTCTCGGAGGCGCAGTAAACATACACCATATTGTCTCGACAAACATCAGCGCCGCTTCGCCTAATTGTTTTATAATACCTAAAATCCTCCTGCCGAACATATCCACCAGTGACAGAAACAACGTTTTCATAAAAACCTTCTTAATTTATATGGACATCCCTGTTATACCAATTCATAATTTTATCAGGAAGCTCGAAATCGACGTTATTAAAAATATTTTCCTCGTTAAGATCGATGAACCCGACTACTTTAGTATCCCTGCTGTCTATGACCGCTCTGGAATTCGGCAAATCAATAACAGGTCCCGCCCCGTCAAGGGTTATATATACATCATCGATTCTCATGTTTCCCGAATAGCCGTCTTTAATTTTTAACTTACCGGTCGTATATATGTATGACGGATTTCCCTTCACCTGAAGATACCCGCTTATTAAACCTCCATACCTTGAGCCGGACGGCTCCATCTCCAGCTTTTTTAAATACGCCAGTTGAAAATCATCAAATTCAAATACAAAATCCAACTTCGCCGGGATATTAAAATCAAAATATCCTTTTGCGTTTATATATTTATCTATAAGTAAAGAATCTATGCTTATCCTTCTTTCATTAATTCTACCCTTTCCGACAATATCGTCAAATATTAAAGTGCCTATACTTAAAAAAGTTGATTTAATCTCAAGGTTCTCCACATAAAAATCTCTAGTGTCATTATCAAAATTCATGTCCCCTGTCAATTCGATCTGCGTTTTGACCGGAAGAGAATGTATTTTAGTATTTTCAAACTCAAACACCGCGCCCAGTTTTCCCTCATCTATATTCAAATCCACATTGATACTGCCGGAGCCTAATCTTAAGATATACCTGCTCTTCAATGACCAATTGCCGTATTCTCCGTAGAGAGTGGCGGTTCCTTCAATTGTATATTCATCAAACAATGTCCTGTTTTTTGAAGCAAGAAGCAACTTATATTCGGCACATGTGGCGGGCTCGGACGAAAAATCTATTTTAAACCTGTCATCAGACTTTAATCCGAAATACCCCGCCATCTTCAACTTGTCGCCTATTGTCATTTTCTCTATAATAACTTTTCTGCCGTTGCCTTTAAACGCACCATCCACTTTAATCTTGTCAAATTGTGAGTCCATAAAGGTTTTGGTTTTCAAAGTCCAGTCTTCAATGTCACCTTCCATTAAAAATGTCCCTGAAATCGGCATATCATCAATCCAATTTTTCCCGATATCAGTTTTCATGAATTTCCTCATGTCTCCAATCTTTGCATCCTTTATCTCCGCTCTGATATTGAATTTCGGACCCTCATAGTAATAGACATCCCCGAACACCAAAATTTTATCGGTTATGTACAACTTGTCAAAAACCAGATGCCCCGCTTCCGCGGTAATGTTCCCGCTTACTTTGCTCTTATCTTTATCTTTCAGGTTAAATTCCCCGTCTTTTGCCGATATATTGAAACCGGTTTCGGATATTCTTGTGCTTGAAGCAATAATGGAAAAAGAAATGTTTTCGATAAATATATCGCCGGAATGAATCCCGTATCCGCCCCTAATCGACAATTCATTCAAAGGCCCCCGGAAATCGATGGAAGCATGCGCCCTGTCTTCACCGATTTTCATAATACCGTCGATAACGGGAACCTTCTCTCTGCTCAAGATGCCGTCGAAAGTAAAATCGCCGTCCCTTATAGACCCTTTCACGCCGGTAAATATTAATTTGTCCCTGTCAACTTCAACCTTTCCCGACAAATCATAAACTTTTCCGGTGCCTTTCAGAAACCCGCCGGCTACCTGATCAAACAGCCATGTTGCCTGGGCTACATTATCATTTGAAAATACTATTTCCGCATCGAGTGTTCCCGCTGAAAGTTCAAAATAATCAAATATTCTGGGTGATGAAGACAGCTGATATTTGTTGATCTTAACATTTGTAATTATATCTTTTTCTTTGATATCTATTTTACTTTTTACCGATATAGTCCCATCGGAACCGCCTGTTCCGAATGCTCCTGAAAGGGCAATATCCGGTAAATTTTGCACTCCCGAATTAAGTTCTCCTGTTATGTTGACTGTCCTAACTTTCAGGCTTCCGTCGCCGTTAAATACGGCAACATCCCCTTTGCTGATACTCAACCTGATATTTTTTTTATTTAAAATCTCCGCTTCAAAAAGCTCGGGTGATATGCCTGATCTTTGTTTTGCCTCCGTAGACTCATCCGACGCCTTTTTAACATAAACAACAGGGTTATTAATCTCAACCAGATGTCTTGTGTCTTTATCCGCCAAAAAAAGTGCTGATAGCGTAAGATCGCTCTTAACATCTTTCGCTTTGACCAGGATATTATAATTTCTGTATCTCCCTTCAATCTTCATATTTTCAAAACAAACGCCCTGTGTCAGCCCTCCTGTAATATTGTCCACGCTTACATCAAGGTTAAAAGCGGCCGAAATTCTCCATTCAATAAAAGGCCTGATAAACAGGTTCAGAAAATAACTTCTGAACAGAAAAAGAATTATTAATCCGGCAAGTACGAACAAAGCGGTTTTGCGTAAAAATATTTTTTTCATTTACGCTTCTTTTTTTTGCTTTTATTCTCAATACTGATGTTGATTTTCGCATTCTTGGCAAAAACACGTAAAACCATTCCGGCTTTCGGTTTTTTTCTCAATATCTCTTCCGCTATGGTATCTTCGACGTGTTTCTGTATGGCGCGCTTCAAAGGCCTCGCGCCCAAAGCAGGCTTGTATGCGACTTTCAAAAGATTCTTTTTAGCTGAATCATCGACTTTAATCTCCAAATCTTTTCTGCCGAGATTTTCCTTTAATCTCCTGATTTCAAGATCAATAATATTGAAAAGGTCATCTTTCGTCAGAGGCTGGAAAACTATTATCTCATCTATCCTGTTAAGGAACTCAGGTTTAAATGTCGATTTGACTTCACTCAGGATTTTATCTTTCATTTTTTCATATGAGAAACTTTCGTCTCCCGCATGGAAACCAACGGTTGTCGCCTTTTCAATATAAGCAGCCCCTACATTAGAAGTCATTATGACCACAGTATTTCTGAAATCCACTTTTCTCCCGTAGCTATCCGTAAGCTTGCCTTCTTCCAGTATCTGCAGAAGAATATGCATAACATCCGGGTGAGCCTTCTCAATTTCATCAAAAAGCACAACCGAGTACGGTCTTCTTCTGACCTTTTCCGTTAACTGTCCGCCCTCTTCATAACCTACATAACCGGGAGGAGATCCGGTAAGTCGGGATACATTAAATTTCTCCATATATTCCGACATGTCAATCTGGATAAGTGCGTCCTCGTCATCAAACAAAAATTCGGCAAGGGCTTTTGCAAGCAGCGTTTTTCCTACCCCGGTCGGGCCCAGAAAAATGAAGGACCCTATAGGTCTTCTCGGATCCTTCAAATCAGCGCGCGAACGCCTCAGCGCTTTTGAAACCGCGGACACGGGTTCTTCCTGCCCTACTATTCTCTTATGTAATTCCTGTTCCATCCTGAGCAATTTTTCGGTTTCGGCCTCTTCCAATTTAAAAACGGGTATACCGGTCCAGCGCGAAACCATTTGCGCAACTTCTTCTCCCCCGATATAAACCACTTTTTCCCTGTTTTCGTCATTCCATTTTCTTCTCTTTTTAGCAATCTCTTCGCGTAATGTCCTCTCTTTATCGCGGAGAGAAGCGGCATCTTCGAACGCCTGTCTTTTTATCGCAGATTCTTTATTTTTGACAATATCACTAAGAGACTCCTGCATATCTTTGAATTCCGGCGGTGTTGTCATCGCGGAAATTCTCGCTTTTGCCGAAGCTTCATCTATCAAATCTATTGCTTTGTCGGGAAGAAACCTGTCCGCTATATATCTGTCCGACAGCTTCGCGGCCAGGATCAGAGCTTCATCCGATATAAGGGCATTGTGATGTTTCTCATACTTATCCTTTAATCCTTTCAATATCTGGACCGTTTCGTCAACTGACGGTTCCTCCACCTTAATTATCTGAAAACGCCTTTCCAAAGCGGCGTCTTTCTCAATAAATTTCCTGTATTCATTCATTGTTGTAGCGCCGATACATTGAACATCTCCCCGGGCTAAAGCAGGCTTAAGTATATTTGACGCGTCAATAGCGCCTTCAGCCGCGCCCGCCCCGACGATAGTATGCAATTCATCAATAAACAAAATTACATCTTTTGAAGTTTTTATTTCCTCCATGACCGCTTTTATTCTTTCTTCGAACTGCCCGCGGTACTTTGTTCCGGCAATCATCAGAGCAAGGTCCAGTGTAACGAGTTTTTTATCAATCAATATCTCGGGCACCTCATTTTTTACTATAGAATGAGCAAGCCCTTCCACGATGGCAGTCTTCCCGACGCCCGCTTCGCCTATAAGGACAGGATTATTTTTTGTACGCCTGCACAAGACCTGTATAACTCTCTCAATTTCATTTTTCCTGCCGATCACGGGGTCGAGTTTGTCATTTCTTGCCATTTCGGTAAGATCGCGGCCGAAAGCATCCAGAGCCGGGGTTTTTGCTGACTTTTTTGCCTCAAATGATTTACTCTCATGCAATGGTTCGGGAATGCCTTCTGATTCCTGGGTGTAATCCATTTCCATGAGTTCCTGCAGTATTTCCTCTTTAACTTTGTGAAGATCCAGCCCCAATTTAGTCAAAATACCCGCTGCTATGCCTTCCCCCTCTTTAATCAAACCCAGCAGAATGTGCTCAGTGCCGACATAGGTATGATTCAATTTATTTGATTCTTCAACCGCAAGTTCTATAACCTTTTTAGCGCGGCCTGTTAACGGAACATCTCCCGCGACTTTTGTCTCAGGACCGGCTCCCACCGATTTTTCTATTTCCAGTCTTACCGTTTCAAAATCAATTCCCATCCTTCTCACAACATTAAAGGCGACTCCGTCCCCTAACTTGATTAGCCCCAGCAACAAGTGTTCCGTCCCTATATAACTATGGTTAAATCTATCCGCCTCTTTTCTTGCAAGAATAATTACCTGTCTTGCTCTCGGAGTAAATTTATCAAACATCTATTTACCTCTCTTTCGCGAAAATATATCTTTTAAAATTTTAGCCCTGTAAACATCTCTCTCGTGATGTGTCAATTCCCTGCCCGCAAACTTCTGTAAATGAGCCGGCTGGGTTTGGATCCTTGACGCGTTTATTCTGTCGTTAGTTATATTTTTTGAATGCAACAGGCCCAGGTCCACACCCAGTTTCAATATCGAAAGAAGATCGATGGTTTCCTTTGAAGATACAACCTTCGCATTTGAAAAAACACCGTATGCGCGGCCGATTTTATCTTCGATTTCAATTCTTCTGTTTTTCAGGATTTTTTCTCTTGCCTTCTGCTCGTATCCGATAATTTCCTTAACCATTTTTTCAACATCAATAATAATTTCCTCTTCGGACTTTCCAAGGGTAACCTGATTTGATATCTGAAAAATACTGCCGATGCTATGGGTCCCTTCTCCAAATGTCCCTCTTACGGCCAAACCCAGTTTATTCACAGCCTGGAGAATCTGTCCTATCTGCTCATCGATAACCAGGGCCGGCAGATGAACCATAACGGATGCCCTGAGACCTGTCCCGACATTGGTTGGACAGGAAGTCAAAAAACCGAATTCCTTATTTACCGCAAATTTAACTTTTTTTGACATTACCCTTTCAAATTCCCTGGAAAGGCTGAATGCCTCATGAAGCTGAAGGCATGGATATAAAACCTGCATTCTCAGATGGTCTTCCTCATTTACCATAGAACTGATAATTTCGCCTTCCGAAACGGCAAGACCGCTGGAAATTTTACCCTGGGCATGTTCGAGACTGATAAGATATCTCTCGACAAGGAGCATCCTGTTGATTTTTGACAACTCATCGACTCTTAAAAACATACCCTTGCTGAAAAAATTCGATGATCTCAGGGCTTCAATCACTATATTATATGTTTCTTCTCTCTGAGATGACGAAGCCAAGTGGCAGAAGGGTTGTTTATCCAGATTTCTTGCCAGTCTTATACGGCTTGAAAGCACTGTATCGGACTCATTACCCGAACCCGACAGCCAACTACCGATTTTTTTATGAAGGGTCTCAATTTCCATCTTTCGTTTCAATTTTCTTTCTTAATTCCTTGATCTGATCTCTGATTAACGCCGCTTCTTCGAATTCCTCGGATTTAACGGTTTCCGACAATCTTTTTTTCAAAGCTTCCAAACGGACTTTATCATTTTTCTCATCAATATATAAATCAGACTGCTCTATGAACCCAATGTGATGCGGGCTTTTATGAATCGTTTTTAATAAAGGCAGCAGCTGCGTCCTGAAAACGGAGTAACACTCTGAACATCCTAATTTGCCTTTCTTTTTGAAATCCAGAAAAGTCATACCGCAATTCCCGCACTTAGCCGTATTTTCAGAAACGTCTTTCCCTATCTGGGTTAAGCCGGCAAGGAGTTCGGAAATGTTAAAAGGCGTATTAACAAGTTCCTTCTTCTTAAAACACTCTTCACACAAATTCAGCTTGATTACCTTGCCTCCGACAATCTCGGTATAGTGTATGGTAGCTTCAAACTTATGACAGGCATCGCAAAGCATAACTTCTGCTTTTCCCCAAAATTTATATATGAACTCCGGTTGTGTTAGTCAAATTTTTATAAAGCCTTATAAATTTTTTTGTCATGGACCCGGGCTTTCCATTTCCGATAATCCTTTTATCACATTCAACAACAGGGACGATCTCGGCAGCGGTCCCGGTAAGGAAACATTCATCCGCATTGAAAATATCATGCCTGGACATAACAATTTGCTTAACTTCGATATTATCTCCTTTCGCAAGCTCAATAACCGTGTTCCTGGTAACTCCTTCCAGAGCTCCCATGTAAAGTGAAGGGGTTAAAAGAACACCGTTTCTGACTACAAAAATGTTGTCTCCGGTGCATTCCGAAACGAAACCGTATGAATTAAGCATAATAGCTTCATGAAAGCCGGAGTTGACAGCTTCGATTTTAGCCATAATATTGTTAAGATAATTGAGTGACTTTACTCTGGGATTCAACGCTTCAGGACGGTTTCTCTGGGTGGGAACAGTAATAACTTTTAACCCGTTTTTATAGAAAGATGCCGGATACAGCTGGATTTTATCAGCAATGATAATTATACTGGGTTTTGGGCAAAGGAACGGGTTTAACCCGAGTGTCCCGATACCTCTGGTTATAACAAGCCGGATGTAAGTGCATAAGTTATTCTTTCTAACAGTGTTGAGGACATCGTCGATCATCTGGTTTTTGCTTATGGGTATCTTAAGCATTAACGTGTTGGCGGACTCATAAAGCCTGTCAATATGCTCTTTAAGCTTAAAAATCCTGCCGTTATAAACACGTATGCCTTCAAAAACTCCGTCTCCATAGAGCAATCCATGGTCAAAAACGGATATTCCTGCATTACCCCTGCTGTAAAACTTACCGTTGATATATATTGCAGACTTATCTTTTGACATCTTGCTTTTCACTTTAAATCTCCTTTCAGGACAATACGGATATTATTCTACTTTACCACCCTGCCATCAGTTAATTTTACAATATTATCCCCTTCTGAAACAAGATTATAGTCATGTGTGGCAATAACAAATGTCTTCCCGCTCTCGAAGGTTAATTTTCTGATTACAGATATTATTTCCCCTCCTGTTTCTTTATCAAGGTTACCGGTCGGTTCATCGGCAAATACTATACCGGGTTCATTTACCAGCGCCCTGGCAATTGCAACTCTTTGCTGTTCGCCGCCCGACAATTGAAAAGGCTTATGAAAAGCTCTTTTTTCAAGCCCCAGATTCTTTAACAGGCTTAATGCTTTTTCGCGCGATTTTTTCCTGTTTTCACCGCGTATTAAAGCCGGCAGCATAACGTTTTCCACAGCCGTAAACTCGGATAAGAGATAAAAAAACTGAAATATAAACCCGATTTCCGAATTTATTAACTTTGACTTCTTCCTGTCTCCCAGTTTTCGATAATCCAGGCCATTAATTACGACATCCCCTTTGTCGGGGGTATCTATACCGGCGATTATATGAAGCAATGTGCTTTTTCCCGCCCCTGAAGGACCTACTATGAAAAGTATTTCACCTTTTGGAACTTCTAAACTCACATTATCCAGGACCCTTAATAATTTACCGCCGGGCTTATAAGATTTTTCGATGTTCCTTGCAATCAGGATATTATTCATATCTCAAAGCCTCAACAGCATCCAATTCAGCAGCTCTGTATGAGGGATAGAAAGCCGCAAAAACCGATATAATTATTGCCGACACAGCAATAGCAAATACATCGTGAACATCAATATAGCGCGGTATCTTCTCAAAATAATATATTTCCTGGGGAAAAACTTCAAACCCCGTAATTTTTTCAACGAATATCTGTATAAAATCCAGATATTTCAAAAATAACCAGCCGAAAAATATCCCTATGGAAGTGCCTGTAAGACCTATAATAAAGCCTTCGTAAAGGAATATCTTCAATATATCTGTTTTATAAAGTCCCAGGGATTTTAATATGCCTATATCTTTGGTTTTTTCCATAACCATCATAATCAAAGTGCTTATTATATTTGTCGCCGCGACGGCAATCGCCATGGCAAGGAGAATAAACATAACGTTTTTCTCGGTTTTTAGCGCGGAAAACAACCTTTTATTCCTGTCCATCCAGCTCCTTGCCGTTAATCCCCGCTCTTTCAAAATCCCGTTCAATTCCCATTTAATTTTATTCG
>DJVC01000088.1 GCA_002440765.1 bacterium UBP3_UBA6266
ATTGGTCCTAGCGGGGCGGGAAAATCTACCTTTATAAATGCTATTCTTGGGGAATGTAGTGAAGCAAAAAAGACGCAGATGATCGAGTTTAAGGAAAATTATGTAGATATTCCGGGTGAGTATATCGAGATAAGGAGATTTAACTATATAGTAATTAATATGGCCATTGAATCATCCCTGATTATAGTGATACAGGATGCTACGTCTGATAGACCTTCATTGCCCGCCGGTTTTTGCACAGTTTTTCAAAAACCGGTGGTCGGAATTATAAATAAAATCGATTTAAAAGAAGCAAAAATAGATCGAGCGGAGAAGTTTTTAATCGAGGCTGGCGTGATGAGGGAAAATATTTTTGCGGTATCTGCAAAAACGCGCGAGGGAATTGCTGAAGTTAAAAGAATGATTAAGAAGCTGTTATGTATGCTTATGGAAAGTCATTGAAAGAGAGATATAAGATTCATTCAACTCAGTCTTTTATGGTTAATGCCGGTATTCTAGAAAATTCCCTAACATTGTTTGTTACCAGCGTAAGGTTTTCGGAGAGGGCGTGAGCGAAGGTCCGGCTGATTCCTGGTGTTCATGAAATCTTTGGAAAAGTATTTTATGCCGTATTCGAAGCTTCTCCAAATACTATCTTTGGGAATTAAAACGACGATTTCGCCGATTTTTTTATGAATACTTCAGAGTCGTTGAAGCGATACTGCTTGGGCAATCTAACTGCCTGACTTCTTCCGTTTTCGAAAATTTTTGCCACATCCAATTTTATCATCTTCCAGGGATTAGAGCTTCCATTTATCGCATGTTTGTATTGCAAAGGCCCATTAGTGAGAAAAAGAGTAAGGGTTGAAAAGTGGGTCAATGAGAAATTGATTGTAATAGAAAATGTCCCGGCCCTTGTATGTGAAGAGTGCGGAGAAAAATACTATGACGCAGAACGGCACTTAAACTTGATGAGTTCTTATATGAGACTAAAACCGACAGAATTATAGAAATGCCGGTCTTTGAATATAAGGAAGGATAGCGTTGAGCCGGTTTTACATCAGCTTTTATTTTTTATATCTTCAAAGACAATTATTGACAGCAGGGCATTAAAGTAATCAAAATATTGTAATAAACCGGAAAGATTTTTTGAAATCTCTGGAGAATTGTTTGCAAAAAATAATAATTTTCGATACTGTTTTTAGCGTAAATTAGAAGGAGGTATTTTTGGTGGACTTGAAAAAGAAACTCGAAGAATTCAGCACCGGGGCTGCGGTTGTGGGTTGAGTTACGGTGATCTCCGGGGCTATCGAGGCTTTTTTGGGACTTTTTGCATTTATAATAGGAGCACTGCCGGGCGCAGTTATGCTTTTATTATCATAAAAGGTTAGAAATAGCATCAAAATCTTATTTTAGAAAAGGTAACTGATAAAAAAATATGACTGCTTTCACTCAATTCAGTTTTTTACATTCGTAGATAAGTTCTTTTTCTAAAGAAGCAGTCATCGCAGTAGGGAATTGATGAAAAAGAAAACATAGATATTGCATAATGCAACATCTTTAATGTGACATCCTCCCCCTAATGAATTAAAATTAAGGGGCATCCCACCGGGGGACGGCGGCACACGCCGCAGGTTAGCCAGCACTCAGGCAGTTTTTCTGCCTTCATCACCTTGGCCTTAAGGGGTGTCATGCTCCCCTTTTTCCCGGGGTCATGCCCCGAGAGCATCGACGCTCTCGCGGCTATGTTTATTGCCCCCACCCTGTCCGCACGCATTTAAACCAGCCTTGGGTCTTCCGGTTGTACCGGGAAGCATTCCCGCACTTCGGACAGGTCTTGGAGGTCTCCTTGGGGGCGACGTAGATTACAGTCACTCCGGCGAGGGCTGCTTTGTATTCAAACTTTTTTAATCCTTTGGCCCGCTCGCGGATACCCCGCAGGTTCTCCAGTGCGATGGCCTTGCCTTCTTTCTTTGCTATTTCAACTATACGCTTTGAGATGCAGTGGTTGATATACCGTATCCACCTTGATTCGCGGTCGGCTTCTTTCTTTACGCGGGAAAGCCTGCCCGCCTGCTAAAGTGCAGCCCTCCTTGTTGCTCACCGTTCCTTGCGCCAACTCACCATTCGGCCGTCAAAAAAGATGTTGTTGGACAGCATTTCCATGGACCCTTGTCGACAGGAACCTCCTGCCAGGTCCTGGAGCTTTTTGCATGGTATTTAGAAGGGGCAATGGGCACTGCTATCTAGCTCCTGGCGGAGGAGACAGGGGACTTGATGACCCATGTGCCTGAAGGTAGCTGATGTATTGAATAGCAGTCCTGCTGCACCATTACCGGAACTATCCGGTCAAATTTGGGTAGGCTGGATTTCTTGCCCTTCTTTATGCGGGAAAAGTATGAGCGCCTGGCGGACAATGCTTTGAGCATGGCGCACTGGAGTGTACCGCGGTTGAAGTCAAAAAGTTTACACGCCTTGCGGTAGGTTTCGCGGTTTAACTTGCCCTGCTGGTAGTGTTCAAAGTTTCGGCCTGTTCCAGGAACCAGGAGCATGCCTTCCTATATAGTTCCAGCATGCGAACCATTTTTTCCCGCTTGCCTTTGTTTGGGGATAGGAGTTTTACCTTGAGGGTTACTGTCTGCATTTAGCATCTCCTCCGGGTTGCTCAAATTTTAGCATAACCGGCGAAAAGTAGCAAGCCGCCATTCATCTCCCGATTAAAATCGGGGGCATTCTTGCGGGATTTTTGTAAATCTGTGAGCGTAAAAAGTAGGCCGCGCGTTTTTCGCGGCTTTTTTTCATTCAATCGATCGTATTTAAAAATTCATCCGGGGCGATTGCCTTATTTGTAAGTTTTAAAAACTTCCTGTCTCTTGTTATGATATAGTCGGCTTTAATTTTTTTGGTTCTATAATAAATGTTGGGGT
>DJVC01000096.1 GCA_002440765.1 bacterium UBP3_UBA6266
CGGTAAGTTGTATTATATCGAACCGGCCGGCATTTTTTTTAATCCATGAATAAGCCGCCCTGTTAAACAAAAAGGAATCCATCAGACTTATTAAATACGGTATTTTGGGAATTTTATCCTGCAATTTATAACTAAATTTTCTTAAATAGGGCATCCTTATATAATTTATATCAACGCCGCTTATGCTGTTCTTTTTCCCCAGCGGAGGTCTGGCTGAAAGGATATGCGTCTTATGACCCATCTTTGAAATAGTTTTCGCCGCATTATAAGTGAACGATTCCCCTCCGCCCCAGTAAGTTCCGAACGATCTGTTCACAAATAAGATGTTCATAGGCAGCCTTTTTTTACCTTTGAAACCGTGAACCTGTATTTTCCCGTAGCGGTATCGGGTATCTTGTCTTTAAACTCGACTTTCAGGACAGTATTTTCCCCGATAACTTTTTTTATATCGCAGACTATCTGCTTTAAACAGTCTTCAGCGTAATCTGTATCTTTAACAATATGAAGGAGGAAATCATCCTCTCTGTTCTGTATAAACCGGAAATTTTTTATACCCCGCTTCCCGTAAAAAAGGTGTGTGAAATATTCACCATGCACGATTCTGCCGTTTTTTAAATAAAAGTTATCCGTAATGCGGCCTGAAACTTTTTTCAACATCAGTGTATTTCTGCCGCAGGGGCACCTCTCCCTTGAAATCACTCCCATATCGCCTATCCTGTAACGTATAAAAGGCATACCTAAATTATTCAGATCGGTAACAACCAGTTCTCCGGGTTTTTCATAAACATCTTCGCCGGTCAGCGGATCCAGACATTCCAGGATGACATTGTCTTCAAAAACATGCAGACCTCTGTGCGCAGAACATTCACATGCTATACCGCTAATTTCCCTGCTGCCGTACTTATCATAAATTTCCCTGCCGAAGACCTCTGTTACCGTGCTTCTCATATGAGGCAGGAGTGTCTCGGCCGATGTGTTTATGGATATTGACGGATATGAAGGCATTAACCCTTTTTCCTTCAACAACTTCGCCAGCAGATATACGGAAGAGGCATAACAGATGATTATATCAGGTCTATGCTTTGTCATATCATAATGATATTTCAGCATATTCTCTTCAGACATGTTAAAGGAGTCATAGAATCTTGTATTCTGGAAAAAATATATTAACCTGCCTCTCAGTGTCCTGAAGCGGCGTTTATCCTGCGGAGCCCCCCATATCCTTGCTATCCTCGCGCCGTAGTACCATCCGCACATCTCAAGGATGACCATCATCGTCGCCCAAACATTATCCCTGTAATTTTTGTCCTGATAAAACACAATCGGCTCTCCCGTAGAACCGCCGCTTGCATTTTGGTAAAGTCTGCTTTTGGATTTTGCAAGGAGGCTGTCTCCCTGCCGCCTGATGATTTCTTTGGTGAGAAACGGAAGCTTTTTTAAGTCTTCAAGAGCAGCGTTATCGGGATTCAAACCGGCTTTCTCCAATACGCCGCTGTAATAAGAAGAATTCAGCGCCTGCCTCAATAAATTCTTAAATTTCTCTTCCTGAAACCTCTTTTTTTCAGGTTCCGCAAGGCGTAACAGGTTTCCCTTGTTGTGATAAAGCTTCCACTTCCTCCTTTTCGAAGGCAAAAACGAAGAAATGCTCTTTTTCAACCTGCTTTTACATATCAAATCCTGTGCTTGCTGTAATATCATATCTGCAGAACCTGTTTTGACGCTGAAAGTATGGTAACACGGCCCATATGATTAAAGGGAAAAATACCTGTATTTACGTACAAATCAATTAATTTTTTCTTTAAAGCAGCACCGGTCTTATATCTTTCCGTAAGTCTGATTAATTCTTTATATGTCGAAAAAGAAGCAATCGTAAAACCGGTTTTTTTCAGGTCCTCTACCAAAACATCAGATGGTATCCTGCATACATCAAAATTTTTCCTGTGCTGTTCTCTTCTGCCGTTGAAATCTTTCCTGTCTATGACAAAAGTAGGGGTTAATTGTTTCGAATGGTTGATTTTTAACATATACTTCGCAAAATCCTTCAAAAATCCAAATAAACCCGCGCCTGTCCTTCCTCCGTTCCCGACCCTTATTACAATCTTTCCGTTATTATCAAGCAATCTGGAACATTCCCTGAGAGCTTTTCTATAGTCGGTCAAATGTTCTAAAACAGACTGCGATATTATCAGCGAAAATTCACCGTTTTTTAAATTTGAGTTCTGGATATCATCAACAACAAAATCAAGGTTTGTAAGACCGTTAATTTTCCGCAAAGCATAAGATATGCCTATTTCCGAAATATCGGAGCCTAAAAATTTTACTTCCGGGAAGCGTTCAGCCAGCCATCTTACGTTGTTCCCTACGCCGCAGCCCACCTCTAACACTCCGGCGCCCCGCTTCAATGATTTGAGCGCGCGAAATATAAGCTCTTTTGTAGTCGGCTCTATTGTCAGCGAACCCTTCGCCGCATCATACCTGCGCTCCATCAATTCATAATAATTTTTATTTTTATAAAACGATTTTTCAACATAATCTTCATTTAAACGCATTTGATATGACCTTGTTTTTAAATATAAGCGCCGAAAACAACCCGATAAGAATAAAATTTAAAATAAAGATTTTAACTATATTGGCAATATCCATATCGGCCCGCGCCAGATACCTGTTAACCGCTGCTCCTGTAACTGCAACAGCGCTCAAACTAAGGAAATAAAGAACATCCAACCTTGGCTCGTATATGACCCAATCACTCTTGTACTTATACCTTATAAAAAAGATTCCGCAGAGGAAACCTATGCATTGGGCCAGAGCAAAACCGGCAAGCCCCAGATATAAGCCCATAACGATTCCAACCAGGGTATTAACCAGCCCGACACAAAAAGATATCTTAAATGTTTCTTTAGGATGTTGATACAGGTAAATCCCGATTTTGCTTATTGAAAAAACAAACGACAGAAAAACCGAAACTGCCAGAATGTTCAATATCAGCGTATTCGGAACATATTTAGCGCCGCCGACAATGAATAATGCGATTTTTGAATTAAAAATCACAAAACAGGCACCCGCAAACGCGAGAAAACTGAATATTACATATATTTTAGCTGAATTTTCCCTGAAAGCAGATAACCCTCTCACTTTTATTTCGGAAAGTTTGGGAATTACAGGTTCCAGAAGGGGCTCAAGCACAAGGTTTATGAGAGATACAATTCTCTTTGCTATAAAATATACCGCCAGCCTGTCCGGTGTAAATAGAATCGCTATAAAAGTCTGGTCAGCCCTGGAAAATAAAAACCTGCTGAAACCCTGACCGTAAAAAGGCAGGGAAAAACGGATATACTGTTTTAGCGAGTAACCGGAGAAAGGCACTAATAAATGCCCCATCAAAAACATGAATCCCAGAATACAGCCCAGGATA
>DJVC01000019.1 GCA_002440765.1 bacterium UBP3_UBA6266
AACGTATATTAAAATACATCTTTTCGGCGTGTTTTATTTCCATATCCGTTGTTTTTTTTTCAGGGAACAGGTTATCAGAACTGTTTTCCCTTAAGATTCTGCTTGAAAACAGTAGCTTTTTTCCGGAAAATATAGATTCTCCGTTAATATTAAGCAATGTAAAGCAAATCCTCTCCTGCTCATTTTTATTCCTGCTCTTTTTTTCTGTCGGAAATATGGTGTTAAGGTTTTGCTTCGGCATAAGAGCTATTGACTGTAAATCCGCGCTCTATTCGATAGGCCTGGGCTCCGGGGTTTTTTCGGCGGCCATAATGCTCATCGCGCTGTTCTCAGGCATAAACAGTTTTGTCTTAACACTCTGTTTCGGAGTCATCTCTTCATTCAGCGTATTTTATGTGATATACCTGTTCGGGCGAAAACATAAATTTAGGCTCCGTCCGGATAATCATTCCTTTCCGTATCTTGTGTCCCTTCTTCTTTTATGTGTGCTCCTGATAAACATATTCGGAACACAGCTTCCTCCTTTTGAATATGATTCGATCGAGTACCATCTTGCCGGCCCGAAAGAAATACTCAGAAACGGCAGGTATGTATATTTTGACAACAATATGTATATGAATATCCCTTCAAATCTGTCCATGATTTATCTTCTATGCCAGGGTGCTATGGGCGTCAGCGGAAAATTCGTGAATTACATATATGGATTTTTGGTTTTGTGCGCGATATATGTTTTTGTAGCGGATAAGGCCGGCAGGAGCTACGCCCTGCTGGCGGCGGCATCATTCTACATTATGGGCCTGATGACAAAAGAGGGGATGTACGCGCATGTTGAGATATCCGCCGCTTTTTTCACTGTCCTGTCATTTATATGTATTCTGGAATATTTTTCCGATCGAAAGATTTTTAATGTTATTTTATGCGGCATCTTTGCGGGGTTCGCCCTCGGCACAAAATACACATCTGTTATTACTCTGATATTGCCCGCTTTTTCCGTCTTGCTGTTTTTCGAAAAAGGAAATAAAAAATTCCGTGTTTCTTTCCTTTTTCTTTTAACGGTGCTGGTTGTTTTTGCCCCGTGGCTTCTGAAAAATATTATTGTGGCAAAAAATCCTTTTTATCCGATATTTCAAAACATATTCGCCGCGGCGGAATGGACACCTGAAATCAGCAGGCGTTTTGCTATATCCCACTATGGCTCGGCCGGAGCGGCAATCGATAATATAAAATTACTGTTCGATTTTTCCATAAATGATTATTTCGGAACACCTCTACTTTTGTTATTCCCTTTATTCTGTCTTTTTTCATTAAAAAACCCTCTTGTAAAAATCGGACTTATATGGACAGCGGTGGCAATCCTGCTATGGACTGTCCTAAGCAAGGGGTATGTCAGGTTTTTGATTCCGGTTATGCCGGTTTTATGCGTATCCGGGATTTTAGGTTTTTTCGAATTGCCTATAGGCCGGTTTTACAAAAATGTTGTAAGAGGGGCAATTATATGCGCTCTTTTTTTAAATTTTTTAAGCTGCGCGATGCTGTTTATAGAAGGAAGATACTTAAAAGTATTTCTTTCCTCCTCAGATAGAGATTTTTTCTTGAGTCGAGCCAATAACCATTATACCGCAATAATGTATTTAAATAATCACATCCCCGAAAATACAAGGGTTCTCTTTCTGGGTGAAGCGCGGACTTATTACTCTGAATTTGTTCCCCTGTACAATACTGTATTTAACCGCAGCCTACTCTTGAAAAACGGCGGCGATATTTTTAAAAAACAATATTATTTTGATAATAATATAGGGTACGTATTGGTAAATCTTCCCGAGTTAGACAGGATAAAAAAAACATATAATTATTCCCCGGTAGATGATATAGATAAGTATTTGAACTGGTTGGGAAGGAACTTTGAGCGGTTTTACGCGGATAGTTCGGGAATAATAATATACAGGATATAAAAAATTGAAAATCGCGCATATCATTACAAGGATGATAGTGGGGGGAGCGCAGGAGAACACTGTGTTTACCGTGGAAGGGTTGATAGACAGGGGCCACAGGGTCACCCTTATAACAGGGCCTTCTCCGGGCCCCGAGGGGAGACTTCTTCAGCGCATTAAAAATAAGAGAGCGGAAATCATTGAAGTAAATGAAATGCGGCGGGAAATCAACCCGGTAACGGATACTGCCGCTTTTTTTAAAATACTGAAGATATTAAGGCAAAACCGTTATGATATAGTCCATACCCATAGTTCAAAAGCCGGGATTCTGGGAAGGCTCGCCGCAAAAAAAGCCGGAATAAAAACCATAATACATACGATTCACGGCCTTCCTTACCACAAATATCAATCTAAATTCCTGAACTGTTTTTATAAGGCTTGTGAAAAATCCGTTTCCGGACTGACCGGCAAATACATCGCCGTTTCGGAATCCATGAAACAGCAATCCATAGCCGCCGGCATATCCGAAGAAAATAAATACAGGGTTATCAGGAGCGGGTTTGACCTTACAAGATATCTGCAACCGGCGGTAAAAAGGTCGGAGATAAGAGCAAATCTGAACATACCCGGAAACGCCGTTATTATCTGTAAAATCGCCAGACTGTTCCATTTGAAAGGGCACGAATATATACTTGAATCTTTTTCGAGGCTGAAGCCGGGTGAAAATAATATATACCTGCTTCTGATAGGGGACGGGATATTGAGAAGCCGACTGGAAAAAGAGGCGGAACGGCTTAAAATAAAAGACAATACGGTTTTTACAGGGCTTATAGATCCGGAAGAAATCCCGGATTATATCAACGCATCGGATATACTGGTGCATACTTCCCTGAGGGAAGGGCTGGCGAAAGCCATTCCTCAGGCATACGCCTGCGCAAAACCCGTAATATCATTTGATATCGACGGGGCCCGGGAACTGGTGAAAGACGGTTTAACGGGGTACCTTATCCCCCCCGAAGACACAATACTTTTAACGGAAGCCGTTGATAAACTTGTACAAAACGGCGACTTAAGATATCATATGGGACAGGAGGGCAAGTCTCTTATCTTGCCTTATTACGATAAGAATTATATGGTTGATGAAATAGAGAAGCTTTATATGAAGGAATCCGGATTATGATGCCCCTCAGGGAAATGATGTTTTTGATGGTAATATCGGCCCTGTCTTCAGCAATAATTACCGTTCTCTGCAAAAAGGCGGCATTGAAAACCGGTTTTATTGATGTCCCCTCATCCAGAAAAATGCATACACAGAAAGTACCTTTGCTCGGGGGACTTTCCATATTCTTAAATATCCTTGTAATAACACTGCTGGCTATCATATTCATAGAACTGAATATCAGATATAAGCTTATTGAGAGCCTGAACATTTATTTTTTACCGAATTATACCGGCATGGTCGCTAAACTGCCGCAGCTTGCGGCAATTTTTTTCGGCGGACTGATGATAACGGCGGCCGGATTATATGATGACAAATACGATTTAAAACCGGCCGCGAAAATCATACTGCAATTGGCGGCGGCCACTATTCCAATCCTCTGCGGCATAAAAGCGAGCCTGTTTTTAGGGAATAACGTCCTTTCGATCTTAGTCACATATATATGGTTTTTTTTGATTATAAACGCGTTTAATCTTTTGGATAATGCCGACGGCCTGTCCGCAGGCGTCGCTTTGATATCAACCGTTGTTTTTGCCGCTATATCCCTGACAGCGGGGGAATTATTTATTTCTTCGATGTTATTTATCCTTGCCGGCACTCTGGCTGGTTTCCTCTTTTTTAATTTTCACAAGGCGACTATTTTTATGGGAGACGCGGGCAGTATGTTCCTCGGTTATATCCTCGCGGTATTTACTACACTTGGGACTTATTATACATCCGAGAGCAAGACATTATTCCCGATCTTAATGCCGATTATTGTCCTCGCGGTCCCGTTATACGACACTTTTTCTGTCATTATCGTAAGGATTTATAAAGGTGTTTCTATTTTTATCGCGGATAAAAACCATTTTTCTCACAGGCTGATGCGTCTCGGATTCTCTTATAAAGCGGCAATAATCTTTATTTATACAATATGCCTGTGTACCGGTATAGCGGCGATTATCCTTCCCGAAATAGATAATCTTGTTTCATCGTTACTGATTCTATCGCAGGTCATATTAATCCTTTTTATAATCGGCATACTTGAATATTACGGGGCATA
>DJVC01000105.1 GCA_002440765.1 bacterium UBP3_UBA6266
TCTCCTCTTGGGAACCTTAATACCTGAAGTCAGGGCAGACCCTCCTATCTTCCTCATGTCAAGGCGGAACACCATATGTTTTCTCGCTTTTACCGCTGCGGCAATTTGTTTCGCGCAGGCAATTTCTGTTTTGTGGCGCTGGCCGTAATCAAAAGTCAGGGCGTATATGTCAAATCCCCCTGATTTGGCCATAGCGGCGACTGTAGCCGAATCCAATCCTCCGCTCAATAAAACCACCGCCCTTTTTCCCATAATTCAAACACCCCTGGTCCTGTTAGGCCATATTACCTTATGGAGCTGCAGGTTCAGACGCACTTTTAAATCATCTTTCAATATCCATTTCGCAAGATCCGAAGCCTTTAGAAGGCCATACGCCGGAGAAAACAGTATATTGCATTTTTCTCCTTCAAGCCTTTCCACCACGCGTTTAGCCCACAGGTAATCTTTACGTCCGGAAATGACAAATTTTATTTCATCCTTACTTTTAATATACTCCATGTTTTTCGCAAAAAAACTTCGTGATTGCCCGCTCAGGGGGCATTTTATATCCATTACTATTGTTGCCTTTTTATTTATATTTTTAATGCAGGCGGAACCGTTGGTTTCTATTATTATCTTTTTCCCGCCGCGTATTAATTCGTCAATAACGTAGAATATATCTTTCTGGATTAACGGTTCTCCTCCGGTTATACATACAAGCCCGGGTTTATACCTTAATACCCTTTTCACAAGCGTTTCGGCATTTAAATACACTCCTTTTTCGTACGCATAGCGCGTATCACAAAAACCGCATCTGAGGTTGCATCCTGCAAGCCTGACAAAAACACACGGCTCCCCCGCATGGCTCGACTCCCCCTGAATGCTCTTAAAGATTTCATTTACTTTCAGTCTTCCCAATACGAAACCCCTGTTTTTGAAGATTCTTTGACCGTTATCTTCGATACCTTAATCCTTTTATCATTGATTTTCCCGGATAACATGGAAAACAGAAGGCGGGCAATGTTTTCTGCTGTCGGATTTTTATCGGAAAAACATGCGAGTTCGTTCAAATCCTTGTGGTCAAATTCAGATATAATTTCAGATATTATATCTTTCAATTCCCTGAAATCCCTGACCATTCCCATTTTATCAAGGCTGCGGCATCTTATAAAAACCTCCACATCCCAGTTGTGCCCGTGCAGATTACTGCACGGGCCTTTATAACCGTTAAGGCTATGGGCCGAGGAAAAAAATGTCTTTACGCTTAATTCATGCATACACAGTCAATTTAACAGATAGAAGACAATCACGATATTATATTTTACATCAATTTTTTAAAAAATAAAACGCGAGAATATCATGATTTGCGGTTTGGCGTAAACAGCTTTACGATAAAGCCCGTATTCCACCCCGTAATGACGAGCAAAACAAAGAAAAAATAAACAGGAAAATCCATAATTCTTTTTTTTCTCGCTATCATTAACGACATGCCTATTAACAGAGCCAGCATTAATGAAAGCAGGGTTAAAGACACAAAAACTGTTTTCGGGAAGAACAGCAGGCATATCAAGGCCAGAATGATTACATTGAATGACACGGCAATTGCGGACCAGCGGAATATGCCGGTTTCAGATCCTTTTTTAAGAAATGAAGCGCGGCTTTTTCCGAATCGATAGGCCAGTTTGAAAACATCGCTTATTTCCGTTTTCTTGTAGTGATAAACTATTGCATCAGGGTCACACAATATCTGAAACCCCGTTTTTCTCAGGCGCACCGCCATATCTTCATCCTCAAGAGGATACATATCGGGGTTGAACAGGCCTGTTTCCCGGAATGCCTCTTTTCTGTACATAACGTTACATGAGGGGTTAAAATCCACCTGCCTGGAGCTGTACCCGAAATCACAGTGTTTTCTCCCGAAAGGGAGGAAAAATGTAAATGTTTCTTTTATAATATTACCCGTATTGGTATCTTCCCTCGGTAAAACATTCGGGCCCCTGACGGAAGCGATCTTGGATTCATCAAAATGCCTTACAAGAGAGCCAAGCCAGCTTACCACGGCAACACAGTCCGCATCGGTAAAAGCTATAAAGTCCCCGCCGGCTTCTTCAATGCCCCTGTTCTTTGCATACACAACACCTTTCCTGTCTTCTTTCACAAGACGCACTCTTGCGTCCCTGTTGGAAAACCTCTCAACTATCTTCGCTGTGCCATCCGTGGACCCGTTATCCACTACAATAACTTCTATGTGTCTTCTTGTCTGGCTCAGGATGGAATCAAGACATGGGGATACATGATGTTCCTCATTAAGCACCGGTATTATCACTGAAATGGAGAAATCTTTATTCATAGTAAAGGGTTTTTTAAGTAACAATATACTGAATATAATTTTTTTTTCAAGAAAGAACAACAAGTTTCTTTATTTTTTTTTCAAATTGATGGTATAATGCCGGGTCAAAAAAGGGCCGGCGGAATTCCGGCACTGACAGAACAGATGTCAAAATAAAAAATATTTAAGGGTCACTCGCATGAAAATCGGGCTGCTTGGTTTTCCCCAATCCGGGAAAAAGACACTTTTTAAACTTTTAACAGGTAATGACGGGGTTTCCGCAAACATCGGCATATGCAAAATCAAAGATCCCAAACTGGATAAAATCGCGGAAATATACAAATCAAGAAAAATAACCCATGCCGAAATTGAATGCCAGCTTCTTCCCGCAATAATTCCCGGCCATGAATCACTCAAAGATTCACTTAATGTTCTCAAAAATCTTGACGCCATATGCCTTGTGGTAAGACAGTTTAAAGACGATGCCGTATATCATATAAAAGAAACCGTAGACCCTGAAAGGGACATAAACATCATTTTACAGGAACTTATTCTCGCGGATCTTATGCTTGTGGAAACAAGGCTGGACAGGATGAAGGAATCCGAAAAAAAGAAAAAAACCGAAGTTCTCGATAAAGAAAAAACCCTCCTGCTAAAAATAAAATCACAGCTTGAAAACGAAAAACCCGTAAGGGATACGGCATTTTCGGACGAAGAAAAAAAAATACTTCTCCCGCTACAATTCATAACTAAAAAGAACGTTCTTATAGCATTAAATGCCGATGAAGCGGATATTAACCGGAAATTGCCTGATAACATAGCCGGATTCGATTCTCCGACAACCGTCACTTTCCCGATTGCGGCCAAAACCGAAGTTGAAATAAACTCCCTTGATGAAACGGAACGGGAAGAATTTCTCAAAGGCCTTGGAATAAATGAACCTGCCATAAATTTAATGGCAAGGTTGTCCGTAAAACTTTTAAACCTCATCACATTCTTTACCGCAGGCGAAAATGAAGCCCGCTCCTGGATTATAACAAAGGGGCTTTCCGCTCCGCAGACGGCCGGTAAAATACACACCGACATCGAACGCGGTTTCATACGCGCCGAAATAATCAAATCAAAAGACCTTTTTGAACTTGGCGGCGAGCAGGCGGTAAAAGATGCGGGAAAGTGGGCGTTAAAGGGGAAAGATTACATTATCGAAGATTCCGATATAGTGCTTTTCCGGTTTAACGTATGAATTTATTTCCTGTTTTTCTTGTTTTTCTTTTTCGCAGATTTCTTCTTCGTCAATTCGGGATAAAGTTTCTTTCTGCAATCGGGGCAGATGCCGTGGCTGAAAGCAATTTCGGAATGTTTTTCCAGATATTCTTCCACCCGGTGCCAGTAACCTTTATCATCACGGACCTTTTTGCAATGCGAACATATCGGCATCAATCCTCTTAATGTTTTTACCTGTGTTAACGCATATTGAAGGTCTTTAATCAGTTTTTCTTTTTCTTTTTCGGCTTTTTTGCGCTCGGTTATATCGAGCACATAACCTTCATAATGCGTTATTCCGCCTTTCCTGTCCCTTACAATAACCGTGGAGTCATACAGAAACCTTTCTGTTTTATCCGCGGTAAATATCCTGTATTCCTGTTCAAATTTATCAATCCCTTTTTTGCTGTGCCGTTTT
>DJVC01000034.1 GCA_002440765.1 bacterium UBP3_UBA6266
GACGGATAAAAGCGGTAAATTTTTAGAGTGTAAATATACTTGGACTTTACCATCTCAGGAAGGCGAGATGAATGCATGGATAATTCCCATACCTCGGGAAGAAGAGGACACCTCATGTGACTTTATACGGCGTTTAAGGTCGGGCGGTATGGTTTATCTCCACCGCGAGGATAACCCTTGTAAAAATATTTCGTCGGATATTTATTGTTATTCGATTAAAGAAAAAGAAGAAGCATTGTTGTGCGGCGTCCCGAAATCCGCCCGGACTCGCCTCATTAATGGTTTGCCGCTTTTAATGGTGCCTTTGTTTGTTAAAAAAGAGTTTTCCGGTTTTGTGGTTCTGGCAGGGTGTCCGGAATTCTATAAAATGGAACAGGCAGAGCGGTTAAGGCAGATCTCTATAATCAGGTCCGTATCTGTTTTGGTTTCTCTGGTTCTTGAAAGGGAGAAAGATGTTATTGAGAAGGAAAATCTCATGGCGCAGTCGGCCGATCAGGCGCGTATGGCTTCCGTAGGCGAACTTGCGGCAGGGCTGGCTCACGAAATAGGCAACCCTTTACAGACAATTCTTGGCAATGCCGAGCTCCTGAAAATGAGTTATCCCGGGAACGAAGAATTGAAAGCCATAATTGAAGCGGCCAGGCAAGCCAGAGCCACGATAGAGAACCTCCTGGATTTTACCCGCAGTAAAAAGGATAACGATATTTCCGTTACAGACATAAACGAGGTGATTGACAAAACCCTTTCGCTTTTCGGGAAACAACTTAAATTGAGCAACATCAAAGTAGTGAAAAATTTTGACAGGAATCTCCCTGCTGTTCTGGTTTCGGCGCCTCAGATAAGTCAGGTTTTTATGAATATAATCACCAACGCCCGCCATGCGATGGAAGAATATGCGAATGGCGGAACGCTTACTATTTCCACTTATGTAAAAAGATTAAGGAAAGAGCAACTCGCGGGGGGAGGCATAGCGGGGATAATACCGGATGAAAATAATGTCGCTTCCTCCGAAGCGGATGTTATGACTTATGTGGTGGCTGAGTTTAAAGACACAGGCAAAGGTATAAAACAGGAACTCATTCCGCGTATGGTGGAGCCGTTTTTTACCACCCGAAAAGGCGGGACGGGGCTTGGACTTTCGGTTTCATACGGAATCATAAAACGTTATGGAGGCAAACTTCTCATTCACTCTGAGGGCGAAGGCAAGGGGCTGGAAATAAGAATACTCCTGCCGACCTCTCAAAGGGAGACCCCGGAGAAATGATTTTTTCCGCGATAAAAAAAATAAAAATTAACCGCGGAAGCACTGAAGCACGGAAAAAAATTTTAGCCACGATAAAAGACGTAAAACACACATATACAATAAATGATATAGTTAACGGCTATTCTTTGTCAAGAAACAGAGAAAGGACGGGATATGAGTGAAAAAAATATTTTAGTAATAGACGATGAGACAGAGATAGTTAAATTTATTGAAAAGGTTCTTAATAAAAACGGTTATCAGGTGGATTCTACCTCAGACCCTCAAGAGGCGCTCCGCAAGATATCGGAAAATTCTTATGATGTCCTGATTACCGATATAAAAATGCCCGGGATGAGCGGGCTGGATATTATTCGGAAAATCGGGGAGATGAAACTCACTCGGCCGCCTGAGATTATAATAATTACCGCTCATGCTACTGTGGATACCGCTATAGAATGTATGCGCGCTGGCGCGATGGATTACCTGATCAAACCTTTTGAGATGAAAGAGATTCTTGCCACAGTTGAGAAAGCGATGGATGTCTCTAAAATAAAATCACGCCTCGTTTCCATGGAAGAGATGGACAGGTTGAAAGATGATTTTATAGCTACGGTAACTCACGAACTTAAAACCCCGCTTATGGCTATCTCGGGTGCTGCGGAACTTCTGGAGACGATAGAAGATTTTGATGACAAATTACATAAAGTGGAAGGTCCGGAAGTTGCGAAAGACGGTTCCGCGGCGATGAAGCCGGATGATACAAAAAGAGAGGTTAGAAAATTCGCAAACATAGTGCTCAGACAAACCAATAAAATGAAACATCTGGTAGATGACCTGCTGGATTCCGCGCGTATGAGCGCCAACCGTCTGACAATAACAAAAGCCCCGGTCAATATCGGGAAGTTGATAAAGGAAGCCATAGCCGATATACAGCCGCTTGCTGTGGCAAAAAACATATCCGTAAGTTACCATAATAATAATGATAAGGATATCATCGTCAAGTGCGATTATAACCAGATTAAAAGGGTTTTAAACAACCTCATTGTAAATTCCATCAAATATACCCACGAAAACGGCAAGGTGGAAATCCGCGCAACCTGTAATGAAGCATCAGGGACGGTTGAGTTCTCGGTTACAGATAACGGCAAGGGACTTAAGAAAGACGACCTGGAGAAAATTTTTGAAAAATTCTACAGGGTGGACCAGTCGCTTTCCAGGGAGGAGGGCGGTTTCGGTCTGGGTTTGTCAATAGCGAAAAAAATAATAGAACTTCACGGCGGAACTATCCGCGCCGAATCACCCGGCCTGGGCAAAGGCACGACTG
>DJVC01000108.1 GCA_002440765.1 bacterium UBP3_UBA6266
CTGTGTTACCGCGATATGGGAAGTCTTTACCGCGATATCATCCTTTCGGATTATATCATTGAAAACATAGAAGATGAATATTATGTGAAACAGGCTTACAAGGAACTTATATACTGTTATTTTGAACTCGGCGAAGTGGACAGGTGTCTCGGTATAGCGGGCAGGATGGAAAAAGCTTTTCCCAAAGACGAGGAAGTCGCTATTGCGTTCCTGACGATAGGTAAAAGGTTTTTTGCCGGGAAAAAATACACCGAAGCGATAATGGAATTCTCAAGGTGCGTGGAAAACAGTTCCCGGCCTGATATATATTCGGAAGCGAAAACATTGATGGCAGCGGCTTTTATCGAACAGTCCGATTATAAAAAAGCCTCGGAAATATATTCCGGAATTATTACGGATAAAGATAAACACGACCCCGGTATCATTCCCGAGAGCCTTTTCGGGATGGGCGTGTGCCTGAATAATGAAGGGAAGACGGATGAATCCGTTACATATTTTGACGCTCTGATAGCGGAATATCCTTCCGATGAGTATGCCTCGAGGGCAAGAAGAGAAAAAGCCAACGTATTTTTCGCGGCAGGGAAATATGATGAAGCCCTGGAGTATTACAGGGACTACCTGGGTAAGAATCCGGATTCCGATGACGCCCCCGATATCATGATACAGATAGGCGCCTGTCTTATAAATCTCAACAGGAACGATGACGCCATCAGGGAGCTTTCATCGATTGACAAATCCAAACTCAACACGGAATATAAAAAAGTCCTTGTGGATTTTGATATAGCCCAGGCTTACGCGAACAAGGGCGATTATGGACAGACCGAGAAAACAATGCTCGATATAATAAAGAAGTATCCCGGTTCCGGGGTCACTGAAGATTGTTATCCCTGGCTTGACAAATATTACACCGGCGCGGGAAGAAACGACGCGAAAGTCGAAATGTATCTCCTTGCGCACAAAAACGCCAAAAATGACGGGGACAAAGCCAAATTCAAATACCGCGCGGCGTTCCTGGAGCAGAATATGATGAGAACAGAACCCGCGGTCAACAAATACATCGAGATTTTTTCCTCCGGAGACGATAAAAGCAGGTATGTCTGCCTGTCCTTGAAAAATCTTATGGATATGGCGGTCGAGCAGAAGGATGAAAACCTTAAAAGACAATGGATGGATATGTTAAAAAAAGCTGCCGGTTCGGAAAACAGGAAATGGAAAGCGGATATCATTGCCGGCGCTGTGATAAATGAGGATATCCCCGATTCGGGGAAAAAGTATCTTGGGATGAGCGGACAGTCAGCTTTCCGGGGACTTTCCCCCTGGGAAATTTATATTGTGTCGCGGACGGATATTCTGCTCGGCAGATATGATGACGCCGAACCTTTGCTTGAAGAGTTGATCTCGAAAAACAGCGATGACCGGGAACTTGTTTTTATGAGCAGGATAGGCCTGTCCGATATACTGAGGGCCCGCGGCAGGAACAGCGAAAGTCTTGAAGAGGTGAAGGCCGCGCTGAAGATGGATATCGCGGACGCGGTTGATATACCGCTTGAAGAGGCAAGGTATAAACTGGCCGTTACCCTTATGGATAACGGTGATTACGAAGGCAGCCTTGAGATATGGAAAAAACTTTTAAGGGAAGCTCCCGAAATAAAGAAACCTGCCGTGCTTTACGGGATTGCCGGGTGCTATGAGCTTTCCGGCCGGCCGGACAAGGCTTTGATGAATTTCAGGAAAATTTCGATACTCTACAGCGATGACAGGGACATCGCTTCAAAGTCGCTGCTGAAATGCGTTGAGATTTTAAGCGGGACGGGAAAGAGAGAGGAAAGCCGCCAGTGTTATGAGGAGCTGTTAAAGGATTTTGCGGATACGGATGCGGCGGAAAAAGCGAAAGAGGAATTTAATGGGAAAATATAGCCTGATAATAATGGCACTCATATTTTTTGCCGTTTCGGATTCTTCGGAAGCGAGAGTCATCGAGCTTAAAAACGGACAGATTATAAACGGCGAGATTCTTAAAGACGAAAACGGCGAGCTGACCGTTAAGCTGGACCAGTACGGTGAAATGACGGTGGATAAGGAAGATGTGAAACTTGAATCCCTTTATTCCGAAGGATATAAGACCGCGGAAGAATATTTCAGCCGGGGAAAGTTCATAGAGGCGATAAAAGCCTACCATGAACTGCTGCAGAATCCGGATCCGCTTGTCAGCGGAGACAGTATAATTTCAAAAATAGCCGATTGTTATCTGATGCTTGATAAACCCGATAAAGCGGTTGTTTTCTACAGGAAAGTAATGGATGAGACGGGCGATAAGAGTCTCAGTCTCCACTGTTCGATAAGAGCCGATTACTGCCGGCTGCGGTCGGGTGAAGTCCGGTCACTGCAGGATTCTTACAAAGATAAGGAAAAATCGATAGAGAAGGGCGATATGGCGTTTTACTGCTATATAGAAGGCAGGCGTCTTATGGCGGAGGGAAAATATGAGGAAGCCGCTATGGAACTGTTGTCAATCGACGTCCTTTATCCCGAGACGGCCGAACTGGTGGCCGAATCTAAAATGCTTGCCGCCGAGTGTCTTGATAAGAAGGGGAAACCGGAAATTGCGAAAAAGCTTTATAAGGAAATTTATGAAACCGGACCTTCTTCCGGAGCAGGGAAAGAAGCCTATAAAAGAATGAATAATCTTTAAATAAAGGAGAACAGGATGAAAAAAATTCTTTGTTGTTTTTTGGCTGTAATATTTATTATATGCATCGTATCGGCCGCCTTTTGCCAGGAACCGGCCCGGGATGATTCCGCGCAAAAAGGGAAAACCCTGTGGCAGACGGTAAAAGAAGGCGGGATAATGATGATAATCATCGGCCTGGTTTCTGTGGTTATGGTCTATATCATCATAAGAAGTTTTATGACTCTTTCCCGCGAAAAATTAATACCGACTTCTTTTCTCGAATCCATAGAAAAGGATATTGACGGGGGAAACCTGCAGGGTGTCGCGAATTCCTGTGTGGAGAACGATTCCTTTTTCGCGAAAATACTGCTCGCGGGCCTGAAAAAAGCCCATCTGGGCAGGGACAATATGGAAAAGGCTATCGAAGAAAGAGGGGAAAGAGAGGGCGAAGCGCTGAAAGTAATGGTCAATTATCTTTCTGTTATAGCGACTATCGCGCCGATGCTGGGGCTGCTGGGAACGGTGTCCGGTATGATAAAATCCTTTAACGCGATAGCTTTTGCCGGCGCGGCCGGTAAGCCGTCGCTTCTGGCCTCCAGCGTCGGGGAAGCTCTTGTAACCACGGCTTTCGGGCTGATAGTCGCGATTCCGGCCATGGCGTTCTATTTTTATTTTAAAACGCATATCGCGAACCTCATCGCCGTATCCGAAGAAAAAGTGGATGTGATAATAGATAAGATTTATTCGAGGGCGTCTTATAAAAGCGGGAACGCCGGAGATTTAGAGTCCGAAGAGCAGCCGGAGGGGCAGATGACGGATGAAGCGCCCGGGGAGGAAAATCCGCAGGAGCCCGCCCAGGCGGAGGATACAGGGGAAGAAAAACAACAGTGAGAGTATCGAAAAAATCGGGTAAATTCGAGGAAATGGGTTTTCAGATGGCGCCCATGATAGATGTGGTGTTCCTTCTGCTTATTTTCTTCATGTGCGCTTCGACGTTCCACGACCTTGAAAGCAGGGAAGGTATCGACCTTCCTATCGCCGACAAATCAAAGACGGAGGAAACAACCGAGGGAAGAATGGTCGTTAATGTGGATAATGCGGGGATGATAACTTTCCAGAATTATACTTACACGCCTGAACAACTCGGAAAACAGATTTCGGGAATCCTGGAAAAACAGGAAATAGCCTCGGTTTTGATAAGGGGCGATAAAGATACGGATCATAAGCATGTTATGAAGATTATGGAGCTTTGCGCTCAAAAGGGAATATGGAAAGTGTGGTTTGCCACTTATAAAGAGGAAAATCCGGCGGGCGGAGGAAACAGGTGAAATTCTCAAAAGACTCTTCAGCGGAAAAAACAGATTTTGAAATAGCTCCCATGATAGATGTTGTTTTTCTGCTTTTAATATTTTTTATAAGCACGTCGAGCCTGAAGATACAGGAGACCCAGCTTGGCGTTGATATCCCGACACAGGCCGGCGAGCAGGCGCAGGCGGATGAAATCCCGGATGAGGTGCTGATTACAATAAAAAGCGGCAACAGCGTCTTTGTGAACAACAAAGAATATGATTCCCCGGAAAGCGAGACGCTCGACGAGCTTACAACGATGTTGTATAAACTGCAAATGGTTTACGAAAAACAGGGTGTTATTATCGATATTGAGAAAGGCGTGAAGCACGGCCGTGTCGTTGACGTCCTCAACGCCTGCGCCGCGGCCAAAATCGGAAACATATCGTTCCTTTCGGAAGACTGAATAAAATGATAAACAAACTCAGAATATACAGGTTCCTGAAAAAGAGCTTCAAAGAAGCGCCTTATCTTACATCCGCGATTTTATTTCACGTGATAGTTCTTCTTGTTCTCGGTTCCATATATATCGTAAGGCCCGTAACCGATAACGCGCTCCTGAGCGGGAAATTTTTAAGCAAATCAACTCCGATACAGAAAGTGGACCTCAGGCAGTTGAGGAAAGAAATGGTTCGGGAAGTCCCCGTGCAGATGGCTAAGAAACTGCCGGTGAAAAAGAAAACGCTTGAAGTGCGGAAAGTCGTCGAAGAAAGTCTTTTTAAGAAACAGACGGCGGTAAAACCCGAGCTTGTGAAAGCCGAAACCCCCAAGATCTCATCCGAGAGAGAATTTGTAAAAAGGCAGGATGACAGAAAGCAGGATTATAAGGATTTTGTCGAAAAGTTCGAGTTATCGGGGAGAGGTAAAAACACAAAAGCCAAAATACAGCTCAGTGTCGCGAGGTATGCGGGGGGAGACTGGGATTGCCAGTTCGGGGGAGTTATAAACCTGATAGAGCAGATAAACCGCTGGACGAACATAGAAGCCAGCGCCGACATCCTTGTGCGGAGCGTGGATTCAAAGGAGATTTTCAAAGCGCCGTTTGTGTATATGACAGGCCACGATAATTTTACGTTTACCGAGGAAGAAGTCCTTAATTTGAGGAAATATCTCCTAAAAGGCGGCGCTGTTTATTGCGATAACAGCCTTCCCGGCAGGCGTTCCAGGTTTGACATGGCTTTCAGGAGAGAGATGAAAAGGGTTTTGCCTGACAGGGAGTTCGAAGAAATAGACATCAATCATCCCGTATATAATTCTTTTTATACTTTCAATAAACTTCCCGGCGGGATGAATTGGAAAAACGATACGACCGAAGCGATAAAAATCAGGGACAGGATAGTGGTTATCTACACTCTCAACGATTACGGCGACCTTTGGATGACGGGTTTAAACACCAAAGATGAGATAGATTTCAGCTGGTATAAGGGAGACGACGATAACCTTTATCAGAGATTGGGTAAATGGGGAGACAAAGTGAATTATGAGAATGTCGAGCTTGAATCCATAAAAGACGCCTATAAGATGGGAATTAATGTGGTCGTGTATTTGCTTTTGAGGTGACAGGTTGAAAACAGGGTTGTTAGGATTATTTTTGTTTTTTGGATTTATTTTATCGCGGGGCTCTGTCCTTGCCGGTGATAATCTGATAATAAACGGTTATCTTGATATCAAGATTAAACTGGATAACCTTTGGGACGGGGTTGACTCTTCGGGCAATCTCAGGTTTTACAGGATAGACAGGGATATCCTGGAATCGGGCACAAGGAATACGCGGGCCTGGTTTGCGCCGAAACCGAGTTTCATCGATATAAACAATGACGGGCTCAGGGATTTAATAGTATCGGATACGCAGGGGACGATATTTGTGTTCCTGAATAAAGGCAATGAGAAGGAACCTTCTTTTGAAAACGGGATTCCTGTCGTCACACATTTCGGCGAATGCGCGAGAAGCTGTTTGTCCGACTGGAATAATGACGGGAAAGTGGATATATTATGCGGCCGTCTGGAAGGTGATGTTCTGCTCGCGCTCAATAAAGGTTCGATCAGCGATTATAAATTTATAAACGGGACAGAAGATCCGACAGCGCCGGTGGAAACAAAGAAACTGAAAGAATTCGAGAGGTTCCTTTTTAAAGGCCGGGTTTTGGATATAGGAAGAAACAGCTCCCCGTGCGTTGCCGATTTTAATAATGACAGGATAAAAGACCTTGTTCTCGGAGAGGGCACGTATTCCGCGAACGCCGTCCACCTGTTCTTGAATAAAGATATGATGGGCGGCAAAATTTTCGATGAAGATAGGCGGCAGGTGCTTGTTTACGGCGAAGGCAGGGAACATCTTACCCCCGAGGCGGTTGACTGGGATAATGACGGCGACCTTGATATAGTGGTGGGAATGAGAACAGGACACATAGAGCTTTTTATAAATGAAAACGGACCGGGAAATTTTACAAAGCCTATGATATTCGCGGGAAGGTTTAAGACCGGGGGCGGCGATATAAAGGAGGGAGAGATGAGCACGGTGTACCCCGCGGACTGGGATAACGACGGGTTAATAGACCTTATCACCGGAAGCAGCAGCGGATATATACATGTGTATC
>DJVC01000058.1 GCA_002440765.1 bacterium UBP3_UBA6266
TGTTTCAAGAGCTTCGGTTGATATGCCGAGTATTTTCTTTGTCCCTTCCAATGGCGAGCAGCCCGGGAAAGTTATCAGTATAAGCGGAATCAAAACGGCTATAATAGTTTTCATTTTTGCCAATCCGGAAAATTTGTATATCATAGAATATGGTTATTTTATTGTTTTGAGTATTGAACTATTATACATTATGATTTTATATATGCAAGCATAAGAAAACAGGGTGTGATGAGTGTAAAACTGAAAAAAGGACTTTCTCTGCTGGATATTTTCTGCGTCGCGACAGGCGCGATGATAAGCTCCGGGCTGTTTATTCTTCCGGGTTTGGCTTTTGCAATGGCCGGGCCCGCTGTCATACTGTCATATATTATCGCCGGGCTTCTCTGCATTCCGACCCTTTTGAGTATGGCCGAGCTGGTTACGGCGATGCCCCGCGCAGGCGGCGATTATTTTTATATTATGAGAGGTTTTGGACCTTTAATGGGAACGCTTGCCGGATATAGCTCATGGTTTTCTCTCAGCCTTAAAGGGGCTTTTGCCCTTATCGGAATGGGGGCATATCTCAGCATTATTACGAATCTTCCGCTTGAGACAGTTGCCCTTGTGTGCTGCGTGCTGTTTGTAATATTGAACATTATGGGAATTAAAGAAGCGGGTAAGGCGCAGGTGATACTTGTAATGGGGCTTCTGGCCATATTGTTCTATTACATTCTTGCCGGGTCAGGCTCAGTTGATATGTTGAAGATAACGCCTTTTTTCAGCAGGGGAATATCTCCTGTTTTTGCCGCCGCAAGTTTTGTCTTTATATCGTATGGGGGCCTTACAAAGGTTGCGGCTTTAGCCGAAGAAGTCAGGAACCCCGGCAGAAACCTGCCTCTGGGAATGATACTGTCGCTGTCTTTCACGTCAATTATTTATACGCTTGTGATATTTGTGACCGTAGGTGTTATGGACCCTGTTTCGCTTGAAGGAACATTGACGCCTATTTCTGACGGCGCCGCGGTTTTGGGAGGCAATCCTCTTCAAATACTGATAAGCATAGCGGCTTTCCTGGCATTTATTTCCACGGCGAACTCGGCTATTATGACTGCATCAAGGTATCCTCTGAGCATGAGCAGGGATAAACTCGTCTCTCCGGCGCTTCAAAAAGTAAGCAAAAGATTCAACACGCCTTATGTGGCCATAATAATTACCGGCTTGTTTATGGTTGCGGTAATCACAATCCTGAAAGTCGAACTGCTGGTAAAAGTCGCATCCAGCATTTTAATACTTTTGTATATTTTTGCGAATTTCACGGTTATTATGTTCCGTGAAAGCAAAATACAGAGCTACCGTCCGAAATTCAGGTCTCCTTTCTATCCTTACGTTCAGGTGGCGGGTATTCTGGGGTGTGGTTTTCTTTTGATAGAAATGGGTTCTTTCGTCGTATTCCTCACACTGATTTTTCTGTTTTTCGGTTTTATGTGGTACAGGCTGTACGGACAGAAACGAACCAGCAGGGATTTTGCTCTCATTTATGCTCTTGAGAGGATTATTTCGAGGGATATTGACCTGGGCTCCGATAATCTTTTGACGGAATTAAAAGATGTCGTGATACAGAGGGACTCCATTGTTGAGGATAGGTTCCATAAGATGATGGAATCCAGCCCCGTGATGGACCTGAAAGAAAAAAACCTGGGGTATCTGGATTTGTTCAAAATGGTGTCCGATACACTTTCCCCCGCAGTCGGCCTGGGGAGTGCCGAATTGTTCGATAAGTTTATACAGAGAGAACAGGTTTGCTGCACGATTATAAAAAAGGGGATGGCAATCCCGCATATAGTTATAGCTGGGGAAAAAGTTTTCAGCGCCGTTATCGCGAGATCTAAAGAGGGCATCATATTTCCCAATGATGAACTGGTGCATGCGATTTTTATTTTTGCCGGTTCGAAAGATGAGAGGACTTTTCATCTGAGAAGTCTTGCGGCTGTCGCCGAAATAACGCGGAATCCCGAGTTTGACAAAAAGTGGATGGAAGCCAGGGATGAAAAAGAATTAAAAAACCTTCTTCTTCTTGCCGACCGCAGAAGAGGGGATCCCCGGTAAAGACCTCAATTCCAGGAGACGGAATATCCCTTGAGGCTTTTTTTCAGCTGGTCCGCGTTCTTGAATAACACAGCTTTCATCCCCGCTCTTTTTGCCGCCGACACGTTTATTTTTTTGTCATCGATGAAAAGGCATTCGGCGCCTTCCAGTTTCAGCCTCTCCATGGTTATCTTGTATATGCGGCTTTCGGGTTTTATAGTGTTCTCGAGACAGGAAAATATTTTTACATCGAACATGCGGTATTTTTTTTCCTCAAAAAATTTTACGGCGGACAGCTCTGTATTGGAGAGCACCGCGGTAATATAGCCTTTTTTCTGGAGTTTTTCAGCAAGAGAAAAGACTTCCTTTTTCTCTGAATAGACTTCCCTGAACGCCTTTTCCCAGATACATTCGATTTCTTCCTCCGAAGCATTAAGCTTCCTGCGGATTTTTTCCCAGAGGGATTTTTCCGGCAATACGCCTTTTTGGAAAGGGTTTTTCAGTCCGGAGAATATAGCGGCAAGTTTTATCTGCGGCACTCCGATTTTTTTTGAACAGTATTTTAACAGTCCGGGGGCGGGGTTGTCTATCAGCACGCCCCCCCAGTCAAAAATAACCGCTTTGATTGTTTTTCCGGAAGTTTTCATTATTTTAATCTTAATATTCTAATGATTTCCGCCGCTGTAATCAAGGAGGCAAATTTTTAATTACTTACCGGGCGGTTTTCTGGTAAAATCATTTGTCAGCCGGTCACTGCAAGTCCATTGTTATTCCTTTTTTTTGAAAGGGGTGTCTTATGAAGATAGGTATTATGAGCGCGTGGAATTCCGATTCGGGAGCTTCAATCCACGCGGAGTTTATAGGCCGGGAATTTGTGAAAATGGGCCATAAAATCGAAGTCTTTTCCTTTATACCCGAAAATTTCCACGGCACGGCTATAGTCGATAAGGATGAACCGTATGTCCACCGCTGTTTCAGCACTTTTAAGGCAAACCCGGTTTATTTCGACGCGGTGCCTTTTTTAAGGGAGAAGTATGATATATTCCTGGCTGAAGACATAGGCATGTTCCCCAAAAATGAACTCGGCAGAATATTCCATTGGATAAAGAAAAAATCAAAAACGGTAACGGTTGTTCATGACGGAAAATTGACGGATGACACTTCATTCCATCAGTTTGACTGGGATGGCATTGTGGGTTTTGACCGGCGCTATATCGATTTTTTGAAAGAAGGGTATCCTTCGGATATCCTGAAATATATTCCTTATCCCTGTATTCCCTGGGAAACGGGGAACAAGGCGAAGGCCAGGCAGAAATTAAAATTACCCGCGGACAAGAAAATCATATTTATGTTCGGTCCCGCCTCTGCAACCGGCGCGGAAGTTATTCCGTGGCTCTGGGAAATGAGAAAAGAATATCCCATATATATAGTAATCGTTGTCAACCATCAGCCGACGCTCCTGCGGGTCAAGCCGTTTGCGGAATTCGCGAAAGGTATGGTGGAGATAAGAAAACAGACATTAACGGTTGAAGAGATATATGATTATCTTCATGCGGCGGATGCGACGGTGTTTAACAAAGGGTCTCTTCCCTGGGTTGCTGTTTCAAGCACTATATATCAGTGTCTTGGCGCAGGATGCCCGTTTATTGCGAGAGATTCTAATTTTGTTGAGATGGTGAAAGACTCGGTATTTTTATTCAGGAGTTTTACGCAGTTCCGTTCCGCGATGAAAAACATATTTGATAATTCGCCTGAAACTAAAAAAATTCTCAAAAACGCCAGGAATTATCTGGATAAAAACTGTTCTTCCAGAGTAGCGGCCGAATTCATCAGATATTTCAAGGGCCTTTTGAAAAAATAATCGGGAGGGAGGCGGTAATGTTCGAACGATACAACAAGAATCCTATACTGAGCCCCATAAAGGAACACAACTGGGAATCCAGGTGTGTTTTTAACTGCGCGGCTTATTACAACAAGGGAGTGCATATTGTTTACAGGGGAATGGGTTTCGACCAGATTTCACATTTCGGTTACGCGTTCAGCGCCGACGGATATGACATCGACAAAAGACTTGATAAGCCGATATATTCCCCGACTGATGAATACGAGACAAGAGGGGTCGAAGACCCCAGGATAGTGGAGTTGAACGGCAATGTTTATATGACTTATGCCGGCTTTGACGGCAAAAAGGCCAATGTCTGCATGGCATCCCTTCCGGTGGATAAATTTTTAGGCAACCGGTGGGATTGGAAGAGGTATTCATGCATTTTGCCTGTGCTTCCGGTTCCTGACAAAGACGATAAAAACGCTGCCCTGTTTCCCGAGAAAATAAACGGACGCTATGCGCTGATACACCGGATTCCGCCCGACATATGGATTTCTTATTCCGATGATCTGCTTAACTGGTCGGACCATAAAATACTGGCGAGACCGAGACCCGGTTTATTCGATGAAGCTAAAGTCGGCGCCGGCGGGCCTCCCATAAAAACTGACAAAGGCTGGCTTTTTATTTACCATGGTGTGCAGTGGAAAGATAAGCCCAATAAAAAAGGTTTCGGCGCCTACAGCCTGGGGATGATGCTGCTTGACCTGAAAAACCCCGAAAAAATAATTTTCAGAAGCGAATATCCTGTATTGACACCCGCCGAAGAATACGAGGCGCAGGGTTATGTCGCGGATGTTGTTTTTACCTGCGGGACAGTGCTTATCGGAGACGAGCTTTTCTGTTATTACGGAGGAGCGGATACGGTTATATGTCTTGCCACCGCGAAACTTAGAGATATTTTGAATATCAAAAAATGAGTTTTTTGAAAAGATATTATAAGAATCCCATTCTCAAACCCAGAGGTCCGGGATGGGAAAAAGAGATGGTTTACAACGCCGCCGCTGTTTATGCCGGCGGGAAGATACATCTTATATACAGGGCTCAGAAAAAGAACAAATTACCTTCCTCTCTGGGATATGCTTCCACAAAAGACGGGTTTAACATAGATGAGAGGTTATCCCGGCCCGTATTCTCCCCCAGAAAAGACAACAAATTTGAAAGATGGGGGGTTGAAGACCCGAGAACGGTTATTCTGGGGAACAGGCTTTATATGACATATACCGCTTTCGGCCAGGTCAGCGGTATGAGTAATCTTTTAAGAAAAGTCGGGCATAACTGCATACAGATAGGTTTGACTTCGATTTCCCTGAAGGACTTTCTG
>DJVC01000052.1 GCA_002440765.1 bacterium UBP3_UBA6266
TGAAACGTCAAATTGAAAAAATCGATTCCCTTTCCACGTCTTCCTCCGTTATTACAGAAGAATTTCCTGCCCTTATGAATGCTCTCGGATTATTAGGGTCAGGAATAAAAGAGGCTGAAGAATACCTTAACGACAAAGAAACAGAAAGACTTGACACCGCTGAAAAATCCCTGATAGAGGCGGCTGAGGAACTCGACAGGCTTCAATCGGTATTCAAGCGAGTTGAAGATACCGAAGGAAAAAGCACATGTATCAAGTGCGGGCATACCAACCTCAGAAACCTGAGATTCTGTGAATCCTGCGGGGCAACAATGCCCCGGTTTGACGAAGATTTCGAATCTTATACCATGCAGGTCAGCGAAACGCCAGAGGCACAGATTGAAGAGGTCCCGCTTACTTCAAATATCGCCAGGATCCTCAATGCCTCCGACAACTTCGCTTCGGGCAGGATCGGCGTCGAGGAATTCGAACAGGTGCTTGACTGGATGGAAGCCTTGATGGAAGAGTGTAAAAGAAATCTTGAATCCCTTCCCGAAGTCCGAACAGACAACCTTGATGAACAGGCCGAAGCCCTTAACGATCCCTCCGAACTTCTCGATGAAAGCGATGTCGTTTTCTGCGAAGCATTAAAAGAAGCTGCGGATAACATGAAAAATATAGTCGATACCGGCCTGAACAAGATCCTTGACGGGGTCGCGCTCCTGAGGCAGTTTATAACGGATCAGAGCGGAGAAACGCTGAACAGGGCAAAAGATCATATTACCTACGGCGCAAAAACGCTTTATACCGCACAGATATTCGAGCCTATAACCCAGGAAGTCAGAATAATAGAACAAGCCGAAGAAGAACATGCGGACACCGGCGAACCGGACAACCTGGCCTGATTAAATAACCGAAGCCGGTCAAATATTCAAAAGGGCACGCATATCTGTGCCCTTTTGTTATTCTCAAACTTAAACGGAGCCTGAATCTCTTATTCCCTCGGTTGTAACAGGATCGAGAAGAAGGCTTTTGCATTCATCCATGCTTCCCCGGGGGAGCGGATTTTCAAGGCTTTCTTTACAATGAATTCCGGCCTCATGTAAAAATTCCGGTGTGACCTGTTATAGTAATCCTCGACGAGTTCGGGAGGAGCGCCCGGCAGGTTCATAACAGCATGCGCATGGTCATAAAACGACCAATCTTTCGTAATGAGGCATCCTTTTTCATCGGCCCAATCGAACATTTCCGTTCCGGGGAAAGGCGTGGTTATATTGAACTGGACCACATCGGGCTTCAGATCCCTTGCCAGCTTGAGGGTTTGTTCCATCGTTTCCCTGTTGTCTCCCGGGTTGCCGATCATAAACGCACACCTGACGTTCATCCCGGCCTTCTGGGCCTCACGGACAACGCCGCCTGCCATGTCAAGATTTATTCTCTTGTTCAGGTTTTCAAGGACTTCGTTACTGGCGGATTCTATTCCGAAACATACCTGGTGGCATCCTGCTTCCGCCATAAGTCCCAGGGTTTCCGTGTCCACGGTATCCACCCTTGCCTCACATGCCCATGACAATTTCGGACGCAGCCCGGCAAGCTTCAGGCAGAGTTCGCGTGTCCTTTTCTTGTTAAAGGTAAATGTGTCGTCATAAAATGTAACCTCGCGGATACCGAAGCTGTTCCTCAGGTAATCGATTTCTTCCATAACTTTTTCCGGTGACCGGCTCCTTACCTTCCCTCCCCAGAGCCTGTGAAAGCAAAAAGTACAACGGCCCGGGCATCCTCGCGCCGTCATCATGCTTATTGCGGGCGTCGCGCGGTAGCCGCCGAGAGGGGGCCTGTACAGATGCATGGGAAGAAGATGGTATGCGGGAACCGGCAATACATCGAGATCCGGCAGCAACTCTCTGCCGGGATTATGCATATGTTCGTTTTCGATCCTGTACGAAAGCCCCGATATTTTCTCCGGGTCTTTACCCGAAATAAGTTCCAGGAATGTCTCCTCCCCTTCCCCCCTGACTATGAAATCTACATCGTGAGATGAAAGGGCCTCATCTGGCATTGCCGTAGGGTGGCATCCGCCCAAAACTATTTTTGCCTGCGGAAAAGCGCTCTTAAGGACTTTCGCGGTAAGAAGCGCAAGCGGAAAAGCGCCTGAAGCGGAAGATATGCCGATATAATCATAGTCGCCAAATTTGGCCCCGGAGGGAACTTCCTCCGGTGAAAGACCCTCAGCAGGAGCGTCTATGAAATCAACTTCAGCTCCTGCCTGTAATATATAAGCCGCCAGAGACGCCAGGCCGGAATTAGGAGATACCCCGGATACATAGCGCCACAAATTCGTTTTGACTTTTTGCCAGGGAGAATTTACCAGGAGAACTTTCATCTCCGATAACCTCCGAACAACTTCTTCTTATGGGATTTCGTCATAAAGAAAGCGTTTCCCGCCTTTCCGATCTCAAAGGCCGGAATAATCCCGGCGAAGCCGGGGCGCCCGCGGTGATCTGTGCGGACATCGGTTTTAACCGCAAAATAAAAACCCCGCTTTACAGCGGGGTTTCAGCTCGATAAACTCTTTTTTTACCAGTAAATATACCTTGCCTTGATTTTCAAATCTACGGTATAGCCGCCCTTTACCCGTATAATCATATCTTTCTTGAACCTGCTCCATGCTTCGTCAAAAGTAAGTTCTTTGTTGCCTGTCGAAAATTTCGTCTGGTCATCCATAAGGACATATTGAATACTGGGATTGTCGTCCGGATGGACCCTGACTTCCAGCCTGTTGTTGGGGCGGTCCGCCTTAACAATTACTACTTTTTCGTTTACCCTTATAATCTGTGCGTTCGAGATGCCGACAGACAAAATCCCGGCGAAAAAGCCGACTAATGCCAGTATGACAACATACTTTCCAAATTTTTTCATAACCCATCCTCCTTAATATCAAATTCAATATTTATTTTCGCCGGAGCAGGCTTCAATCCTTTAAACCGGGGCTTAAAAAATGTCAAGCAGGGAATCGGGCGGATTTGGGGAAATTTTAAAAAAAACCGGC
>DJVC01000067.1 GCA_002440765.1 bacterium UBP3_UBA6266
ACAAACTTAGATCCTGAAATCAATTTACGCGAGTTCAAGAAAGTCTGGACATGGATTGACAGGAAATGGGTCATGGAAAAAGTCCATTCGATAAAGATGATGTACGATTTCCCCGTTGTGGGGGAACAGCCGGTTTATTTAAACGGTCACGACGAGCTTCATTCCCTCTCGAAAAATATCGATGCGAACAGTATTCGTTTCTGGATGGGTTTCGGCGACCATTACATAAATGTGTTCACCGTTTTGACGAATCTGGGCCTGACTTCGGAAAAACCCGTTAAAACTGCCGAAGGAGTTGAAGTCGTGCCGCTGAAAGTTCTTAAGGCGATTCTGCCCGACCCGTCATCTCTTGCCCCTAACTATACGGGTAAGACCTGCATAGGCAATTATGTTAAAGGGGAGCATGACGGTAAACACAGGGAAATATTTATTTATAATACCTGCGACCATGCCGAGTGTTACAGGGAAGTCGAATCGCAGGCGATTTCTTATACGGCCGGTGTTCCGCCGGTAGCCGCCGCGATGCTTATCGCGAAAGGCCCGTGGGACGTGAAAACTATGGCGAACGTCGAAGAACTCGACCCCGACCCGTTTATAGAGATACTTAACAGGATAGGGCTTCCTACGGTGGTCGAAGAACATCCGAAGCCTCTCCCTGAGAGTAAAAGGGTTCGCTGATATAGGGAAATAAATAAGCAAATAAGGAAGAAGGAAAATCAGATCCAAAACTGCCCGAAGTTTCGCTTCGGACGCGGTTGGGTTTTAAAAAGACTGCTACAGGAAATATGGAATCGACATAATGCTGTCGCCGGGCTATGGTAATGTGTTCTGGAAAAAAGGAGAAAACACTATGATGGGTGATGACGAAAATGATGACCTGATGGACGATTTTCTTGAATACGATATAGGTATGGGTTCGGATACCGTAACGTGTCCTGATTGCGGGGAAAAGATATCTGCCAGCCTCTTTCTTGACGATGAAGTTGAATGTCCTTCGTGCGGCAGGAAAATCATAAGAAAGTAAAAAAACGGGAAGGTTTTAACTAATATGGTAAAAAAAATTATTTATTTTCTGCTTTTATTTTTCTGTTTTTCGTTGAATCTTTTTGCGGAAAGCGAATCTCAATTCACATATCGGGGGAAACCTATTCATCCCGGCCTGGTTCAGGAATTTGAAAGCTGGTATTCGGATAAGGGGCCGCCCACGACCATTTCCGTGGATGTAAGCGCTCCTCACTCCAATGAATACAGTGATGATGATGTTAAAGTTGAAGACAACGGATATGTTACTTATCAGGAACCCGACAGCGCTGAATATTTTTATTATAAATGGCTCGGCAAATTGGATAACGGCCTCCATGTACTTATAACCGGTTCGGGCGGAGGTTCGGGAGTTTTCAGGAATGTTTATTTTATCCGGTTCGATACTGATGAAGGTTATACGCCTGAGGGTGAGAAGTACGGCCGCCTGCTTATGACAATTGTCCGTGAACACCCGTTGGGCGACAGGGATGACGGCGATGTAGCACTCTTTCCCGCAGAGAATAAAGTCATACTCGGTAAATCAAGATATAGATCCAAAGCTGTAGTTTTAGAGTTTTGAAAATTTCTGGCGCTCTAGCCCTAATCCCACGCCTAAGTCTTTAAAAAATTTATGGACACATAGTCCCCACGCTTAAATTTCTAAAGAAATTTGTGGGGAAACGACATTATGATGTCGCCGGGGTATGTTACTATCCCCTTAAAAAACGGAGGGTAGTATGTATTTGAGAAGCAACGGTTACTTCATTTCAAAGACTGAAAAAGAGAATAAGCTCTGCCGGGTGTGTAACGCGGAGTGCATTGTCAGAAGGAATGTCTACGGCCCGGTAAGTTTTATTTCCGCTACGGCTAAAAAGAAATCAGGATAGGTTATCCTAATTAAATTGACTGAAGCTTAACCTGTTAACTATAATATCTCTAAATGACACGGAAAAAGATATATATTGTTTGCTTTTTTGCATTCCTGGTTTTCTTCTGTATGCCGGCTTTTGCCCTGCCTCGTAATATTTCCATAGAGGTGGAGTTTAAACAGTCGGGCGGCGCGGTGCAGTATTCTAAAAACCATATCGTAATCCGCAATCAGACAAGTTCAAAATATACAAAACAGTATGTGGTGGTTACCGATGGGCTTACCGCCTCCATCAGGGTGGGGCAGGATGTGCCGTTTGCTACTTATTATATAGAGTACCTTTACCGACACGGATACATAATATCCAAAGATATAACATTTAAAAAGGTCGGCACAAGCCTGAAGGTTACTCCTAAAATAAGAGGTAATCTTATAGAGGTGCAGCTTGTGCCCGAGATAAGCGCCGTTATAGATAAAAAGAAACAGGTTATAGATATAAAAAGTCTTTCCACAACTGTGATGGCGGTCGACGGGCAACCTATTTCCATAGGCGGGCTTATTCAGGACAGGGATTTCTCCGGAACGTTTTTCAAATCTTCCGAATCCTCAGGCCTTGATATCATACTGACGCCGAGGATAATGAAATAGAGGATAGTTATGGGCGAAGAAGCGCTTTCAGTCAAAAATCTGAGAAAAATTTATGGTAATATGGTTGCGGTAAATGATATTTCATTTAAAGTGGGCTGCAACGAAATTGTCGGGCTGCTCGGGCCGAACGGCGCGGGAAAGACAACGACAATAAATATGATACTGGGAATACTCGAGCCTACAAGCGGCTCTATCACTATAGACGGTATGGATATTAACCTTGACCGTTCTGAGGCTTTGAAGCGCACTAACTTTGCCGCTGTGTACGCGGCTTTGCCCGGCAATATGACCGTTTATCAGAATCTTCATATTTTCGGTTTGTTATACGGGGTAAAAGATGTCGTGCGGCAGATTGATTTGATGATAGAACGGTTTGACCTTAAAAAATTCCGCAATACCAAATGCGGTGTCCTTTCTTCGGGAGAGCAGACACGCGTCAGCCTGGCTAAAGCCATGATAAACAGCCCGGACCTGCTTCTGCTGGATGAACCGACCTCGTCCCTTGACCCCGCGATTGCCCGTGATATCCGCTCGAATATATGCGAATTTGTCGGGGGCGGAAACTGCGGAGTGTTATGGACATCCCATAATATGCATGAAGTGGAGGTTGTCTGCGACCGCGTCCTGTTTCTTTCCCGCGGGAAAATTCTTCTGAAAGGCGATCCGAAAACGCTGCCCCGTGAATACGGCGAAGACAATCTGGAGAATCTTTTTATTAAAGTTGCGCGAGAACCGCTTTCTCTGGAAGGAATGTAATCCATGGATTTTAAACGTGTAGGAGCAATAGTCTTAAGACAGTTTTATCTGATACGCAGCAGCACCACGCGCGTTTTACCGCTGTTTATCTGGGTTGCTGTGGATATTGTCCTGTGGGGGTTTCTGACACGCTATCTTAACGCGGTGTCCGACGCGGATTTTAATTTTGTGCCGGCATTGCTGGGAGCTGTTTTGCTGTGGGATTTTTTTATACGCATTATGCAGGGCGTGACAATGGCTTTTTTCGAAGATGTCTGGTCCCGTAATTTTATCAATATCTTTTCCACGCCTGTTTCGATATATGAATATGTTACGGGTCTTGTGGCTTCAAGTATAGCGACGAGCACCGTGGGTATCGTCGTTATGTTTTTTCTCGCCATTGTGGTTTTCGGCCTCTCGTTTTTCAGTTACGGTATAGTTATTATCCCGATACTGCTGATACTTTTTATGTTCGGAATTGCCCTGGGCATTGCCGCAAGCGCGCTTGTCCTGCGTATGGGGCCCGCGGCGGAATGGTTTATCTGGCCGATACCCGCGATAATATCTCCGTTTGCCGGGGTTTTGTATCCGATTTCCATCCTGCCGCAATGGATGCAGGTTGTATCAAAGATCCTGCCGCCGTCTTATGTCTTTGAATCATTGCGGGCGGTTGTC
>DJVC01000069.1 GCA_002440765.1 bacterium UBP3_UBA6266
TTATGAGCCTGCTGGAGATGGGGAACATAGAAGAAATTTACGATGATATAGCTGTGTCCAGGAGCCTGGCGCGGATGGAAATCAAGCAAATAATAGACGGGAAATATCCGATGCCGCAGGCTTATAATAATCATCAGGTTCATATAGAAGAGGCTGATAAATTCCGCAATTCTCCGGAGTATCAGAAAAATTCGGACAAGGTGAAACAGGCGCTTGAGAATTATGTAAAACTTCATTTTATATTGCTCGCCCAGGCAAGCAATATCCAGTTAGGAGATGCGGGGCAACCTGCGACATAGGAGGTATAAAAAAATGGGAATGAAAGATTTCGGGATCAAGAGCAAAGAGCGGTATGGGGGGATGCTTGACAGCAAAAAGCAGGAGAATGAAATAATTTATCCTAACATCCTGTTTGACAACCAGGATATCCCAGCATTGAGAGGGAAAACGACTGGCGCAAAATTTATTTTAACCGCAGAGGTTGAATTGACAAGGATTGAGGAGAGTAAGAACAGGAAAAGTTATACCGTCCAGTTAACATCCGGGAAATTTGAAGAGAAGAAGGAGACAAAGAAAATCGGATCTAAAGAATTTCAGGATGATATAAAAGAATCTTTAAAGCAAAAGACAGAAAAGGAGTAAACGACCAAGTCCGGGAAGTCCGGGCAGTCGTATAAATTGACCAAGGCGAAAGCCAGTCAAAAAAAGGAGCAGAAAGATGTTAGACGAGAAAAAACCAGAAGAAGGAGTTAACCAACCAGTAGCCGGGCAGGAACAGCCGGCAGGAGTTAACCAACCGAATGCTGGACAGGAAAAGCCAGACGGCGACGAGATTAACCTCGAGATGAAAATTCCCATTAAAGTCGGTGGGGAAAACAAAGAAGTTACTCTCAAAGAACTTGTCGAATTGGGACAGCAGGGATTTGATTACACGAAAAAGACTCAGGACCTGGCGGCCCTGAGGAAAAACATCGACGCTGAAATTTTGACGTCCGCCGAAAGAGTTGCCGATGAGAAGATGGATAAGTGGTTAAAGAATCTTCTCGACGGGGGTAAAGACGACGGAGATCAAATAACCTTTGATGATCCTAAAGACAAGGAAATTCATGACCTCAAATTAGCTCTTAAAGCTGTGGCCGAGAAAGTTGACCAGGGCGAGCAGAGAAGAATGAATGAAATCGAGCAGGCGAAAATGGTTGAAGTCGTTTCTGAAATCAAAAAAATAGCCGGAGAGAATGGGCTCGAAGCAAACAAGCTCTTAATTGAGGGTTATGTTGAGGCCCAGAAACTCGGAGAAGACGGCCAAATTGATTATATCGAGCTCGCAAAACGTATGAAAAAAGAACAAGAAGATCACGACAAAAAGGTTATACAAGACTATATCAACAGTAAAAAGAACGATAATAAAAACGAGAGAATCATAGGCCCGGGTGGTAATCCGCCTAACAACCCACCTAAAAGCCTAAAAATCGGTAGTCCTGAGATGAAAAGCGATATTGTTTCTTATATACAGCAGTTAAATGCCCAGAAATAATAATGTTTTTTTAGATCAGCTACCGGTTGGTGATTTTTTGAAAGGAGCAATAAAATGGGAGTTGATCTAACTACATTTAACAGCGTGCTGAAAGTTAAGTACGCCCTGGCAATATATGACCAGATGTCTAAGGGGACTGTATTGTTAACCCGGGTAAAAAAAGAGATTGAAAGAATGAATCAGTCCGGTAAATCGTTCACGGTTCCGTTAAGAAAATCCTACAGCCAGGGCACAGGCGCAAGAGCTTATAACGGAACATTGCCTACCGCGGGAGCAAACAAGTACACAGATGCAGTTGTTCCCATTACGTACAATTTCGGCAGGGTAAAGATTTATGATGCCGTAATTAAAGCATCCAAGAACAATGAAGGAGCTTTTGTTAACGCAGTTGATGACGAGTTAGGCGGTGTTCTTGAGGCTATGAGGCAGGATGTCAACAGGCAGCTTCATGGAGATGGATCGGGACTGCTTGGTACAGTCGCAAGTGTTTCCGGATCAGGAACTCTGACGGTTGTTGTTGACAGTACTTGGAGACTCAGAGAAGGGATGCTGATTGATTTTTATACAGGAGCATCACCGGTTACAAACGGAATAAGTATAGAAATAGCGACAATAATAAGCGCAACGGAGTTTACCTGTGTTTGTTCCGGCTCTCCGACAACCAACGACGTTATTTACCGCGCCGGATCAAAAGGCCTTGAAATGGCAGGATTAGGTTTGATTATATCTGCCTCAGGTACGTTCCAAGGCATTGACCGCTCAGCAGACTATATGTGGCAAGCTCCGGTATTGGCTAATAGCGGAATACCAAGAGCATTAACGTTAGCCTTAATGCAGCAGGCAATGAGTGAATCAGGCAAGAGGGGCGGGAACATATCTCTGATTATTTGTGATCATACACAAAGAGACAAGTATGTGAACCTGCTTGTTAGCGATAAGAGGTTTGTAAATTCCCTGAAACTGGACGGCGGATTTGAGGCTGTTGAGTATAACGGGAAACCGGTTGTCGCCGATGCAGAAGCTGTAGCTGGAGAGATAAATTTCATTGATGAAACAACATTAATGAGGTGCCCTCTCAGTGAGTTTGAATGGATGGATGAAGACGGCAACATTCTGCAGAAGGTGTCCGGAGAGGCCGCGTATGAAGGAGTTATCTGCTTATATGATAACTTCGCGGCCAAGAGATGCAATACTAACGTCCGTCTTGATGATCTGGACGTTGCTTAGTGTTATCCCGGCGGCGCTTATCCCATGGGCGCCGCCGCCCTCTAAAGCATAAGGGAAAGGAGAATGTATGGGAAAAGTTAAAAGAAAAATTGATGTTATGCGGGCCAGGGGAATAAGCCTGGCTAAAAACTTAAAAGTATCCTCTAAAAATTCCGGAGCGAAGAAAACCGGCAGCAAAAAGTCTGTAAAAAGAGGCAAAGCCGGCAAACCCGGGAAGAAGAGGGGAAAACTGTTCGGAGGTAAAAAATGATTAAGAACAGAAATATGCATATTGACGCGAAGAGAAGGGTGAAATCAGCTCCTTACGCGGCTGATTTATCAGGTTCGGCTGAGAGTATCCTGATTTGTCATTTTCCTATTGCCGCGAAGGGATTGAAAGCTCATATTACATATTCGGAAGCATCGTCCGCCGATGCCGGAGTGGCGCTGAAACTCGGACACCAAACAGATGATAATCACTATTTCGACGAGACTTCAGAGGTGTCTAAATCCCAGTGGTACACAAAAGAAGTTACGCTTCTTGCAACGGATATCCCGGCCGGCACAACGTTGATATTAACGAATGCCGGAAGCAAAACAGGGACAGGAGAAGTGCTGGTAACTCTTGAATACGAGCTTGTTGATAATAATGTTTAATGTGCAATAAGGAATAATTCTCCGGCGGTTATCCCGCCGGAGAATTTCAGGAGCAAAAGAATGAAAGCGTCTGCGGGGTTTTTGAGTAGGCTAAAGATGGTGGATAAAGATTTGTATCCGATATGGACCGGCATCAGGTGGGAAATATGGATGCATAGAAAACAGTATGTGAATTATGGTTTATTTGAAGTCCTGAAAGATGTGCCTTACAGGGTGCTGGTTGTCGAGCAAAACGGGAAATATATACCCCTGGATAACCGAACCATAAAAAATCTTTGCGAAATAGACGGCCGGCGCCGGGACCAGGTAAGGAGGATTAGAGAAATAGAAGCGACAAATGCCCGGAGGAAACAGCATGATTGGGCAGAAAAGAAAGGGCTATTGCACGATGAAGCGGGCAAATATGTGAGAGACGGCGAAGACCGGCATGAGAGGGCAGTAACACTGTCTATGAGTTAAGGAGAGACTGATGGATATAACCGAAGCTTTGGCAGATTTAAGGGCGGATATTGAGGAGCCGACGGCAGAGAGATGGACTGATACCCAGCTCACAAAAAAAATTATAACCAGCAAGCGGTTTTACGGCCAAAAGATAGCAGATATTAACGAAGACTATTTTTTTACGGTTAGAGCTTCTCCTGCGGATATTGTTGCCGGCATAGCGGAGGTAGCATTACCTGCTGATTTCAGAAAATTGAAATTTCCGGAGATACTGGATGGAAGTACGTGGAAAGAATTAGATAAGATCCGGCCGCCGGAAAAGTATAAATATGCTTCATCAGGGTTTCCTCTCGCATACTATTTACAGGGAAATTACCTGAAATTAGTGCCTACTCCCAATACATCTAAATCCAGCGTTATCCGAGAGCATTATATTAAACAACTGAACAGCACGGATTTAACGGATTTTCCGGAAGCTTACCACGATATGGTTGTGTTGCGCACGATTTTGATGTGTAAAGCGCTGGCTGACGACAATATCAAAGAACTTTCCGTTATGTTAAAAACAATGGAAGACGCATTCGAGGATGATGTTTTTAACAGGATTTTGAAATCCAAGACGGTTAATAATGAGGATATCGGCGAATGATACCGCAAAAATCGATTTTTATCAATGACCTCGGCGGCGGGATAAATGACGGGGATACCATTGCCGCTAATCAATGGGCGGAATCGATGAATATGCAGCCATGGGGGAAGAAAAAAATCAGGAAAAGGAAGGGAAAATATCCTTTTAACGGTTCAGCTATATCGGGAGTAAGTGAGAGTAGGGATGTATCGCAATTCGGGTCCAGCATACTTGTAGCCGGAGACGACGGCCATTTATATAAAAGCATCAGAAATTCATTCGAAGATGTGGGAGAGCTTTTTGCTAAAACAACAGAGCCCGTTACCAGTATTCCTTTTTTGGGGCGCAGGATATTTACAAACGGCAAAGAAACAGTGAAGAGTTTTGACGGCAAAACGATAGAGGAGCATCCAGATATACCAATTGGGAAATTTATGGTTCCGTTCTTTGGGTATTTGCTTATTTGCGGCATAGAGAATAATCAATATACGGTGTATAGATCCGACCTTAACAGCCTGGCCGCGGCGGCCGGT
>DJVC01000076.1 GCA_002440765.1 bacterium UBP3_UBA6266
GATTCTTCGATTTTATATGCAAGGCTCAAAGGGGATAATTCCGTCATAATGACCTCGGAAAATATTATCAGCGGGGAAGCGTTACGGATGTTAAAGCTCAGGGTTCCGTGCCGTGAAGCGGAAGATGACAACCTGCTTGATTACAGCTGGGAATTTATTAAGGCCAATGCGGCGCAGATTGAAATCGATTTTAAGGACATAGCCGGCAAGGGCAGGATACTGGGCAAAGTTTTCGAAGGAGTACACCTGATTAACAAAAAAGATATTTTTATCGGCTCCGGCGCTATTGTTAAACCCGGAGTTGTCCTGGACGCCGAGAGGGGTCCCATATATATAGGAAAAGGAGTAAAAGTCCTCCCCAATGCCGTTATAGAAGGCCCGTCATATATAGGGGATAACAGCACCGTCAAAATCGGCGCGAAAATTTATGGGGGGACAAGTATCGGTGAAGTATGTAAAGCCGGCGGGGAGATTGAGGAATCAATAATTCACTCTTATTCAAATAAGCAGCACGAAGGATTTCTCGGGCATGCTTATATCGGGCAGTGGTGCAATATCGCGGCTGACACTAATGACAGTGATTTAAAGAATAATTACAGCAATGTGCGGGTTTATGTAAACGGGAAATTTATTGATACAGGGGAAATGTTTGTAGGCCTGACGATGGGCGACCATTCAAAGACCGGGATAAATTCCATGTTTAATACGGGGACTGTAGTGGGTATCAATGTTAATATCTTCGGAGCTCAGTTGCCGCCGAAATTTGTGCCGTCCTTTACCTGGGGAGCGAGCGGAGCTTTTGTAGTTTACCAGACCGACAAAGCGTTGAAAGTGGCGGAAAAGGTTATGGCCCGGAGAAAGGTGAAGTTGACAAAAGAGCAGAAAGAGCTATTCAGGTATCTTTATAAATTGACTGAGAAAGAGAGACTATCAACAAGAATAGAAGGCGACCTGAGCATGGGTGAATGATTATGGATAAAAATCCTTATTGTGTAATAAAAAACGGAAGAATATTTACGTCCAGGATGTTTATCAACGGCGGTGCCGTAGTTATTAAAGACGGTAAAATACTTGATGTTCTTGATAAAGACCATTTGAAGCTTATTCCCGGGAAAGCAAGAATCATAGATGCAAAATTCAATTTAGTTGTTCCCGGCTTTATCGATATCCATTGTCATGGCGGGGGCGGCGGAGATACTTCCGACGGCAATATAGATTCCCTGAAAAAAATATCAAAAGCCCATGCCCGGTTCGGAACGACATCAATGCTTGTAACTATATATCCGCATACCAAAAAGGTAATTGCGGAACGGTTAAAAACAGTTAGAAAAGTAATGGACGAAAATTACGATAAAGGAGCCAAAATACTGGGGTCGCATTTGGAAGGGCCTTATCTGAACCCGAAGAGAAGCGGCGCGCTGAAAAAGAAATTTTTCAGAAAACCTGCTATCGGGGAGTTTTTGCAGTTTATAAAGGATTCGGGTAACACGCTCAAGATGATTACCATTGCGCCCGAACTTCCCGGAGCTATAGATATAATTAAGACCTGCAGGAAATTTCATATCAGGGCGGCAGTCGGCCATTCGGACGCTAATTATGAAGAAACTATTAATGGAATTAATGCGGGAATAAACCATGTAACACATATTTTCAATGCCATGAGAAGAATCCATCACAGAGATCCGGGTGTAATGGGGACTGTTCTGATAAATAATGAGGTTACTGCGGAGCTTATAGCGGATTTTCACCATGTCCATCCCGTGGTTGTTACCTTGCTTTTAATATCAAAACATCCCGACAAACTTGCTTTGATAACGGATTCTCTTCGTTTTGCCGGGCTTGCCGGCAAAAAATTCAAGGCGGATGGCAGGACAATTTACATTAAGGACGGAGCCGCGCATCTTTCTGACGGGACATTTGCCGGTAGCATCCTGACTATGAACAAGGCCGTCAGAAATATAGTCGATACCGGAAGAGTTACAATAGATGATGCCCTTAAAATGGCGTCTCTTAATCCTGCCAAAATAATCGGGGTAGCTGACAGGAAAGGCAGTCTGTTGCCTGAAAGAGACGCGGATATTCTTATTCTTAAAGACAGAACCTTTGATGTTTTGATGACTATGGTCGAAGGCAGGATTGTTTTCAGGTCATCGGCTGTTTAAAAGCTATTCAACGGTTACGCTTTTAGCCAGGTTTCTGGGCTGATCCACATTGCACCCTCGTTTTACCGCAATATGATAAGCGAGCAACTGCATGGGGATTATTGTGAGCAGGGGGCTGAGAATTTCCATGGTCTTGGGTATGGATATTACGTAGTCCGCCAGTTTCTTTATTTTTGTATCTCCTTTATTGACTATGGCTATTACTTTTCCGTTCCTTGCTTTTATCTCCTGGATGTTGGATATTATTTTGTCATAAACGGTGTCGGATGTCGCTATTACGACAACGGGCATATCCTTGTCTATCAGTGCGATGGGGCCGTGTTTCATTTCAGCCGCGGGATAACCCTCGGCATGGATGTAGGATATCTCTTTAAGTTTCAGAGCCCCTTCAAGCGCGGTCGGGAAATTGTATCCTCTTCCAAGGTAAAGAAAATTGTTTTTATTGAAGTATAATTCCGCCAGTTTTTTTATCTTGTTTTCTTCTTTGAGAATTGTTTCCACCTTTGAAGGGATGGTTTTGAGTTCGTCTATTATTTCTTTTGATTTTGATTTTGAAAGGTCATTCATCCTTCCGAAATGGAGAGCAAGCAGAAGAAGGACTGTGACCTGCGAGGTAAATGCTTTTGTGGAAGCGACACCGATTTCAGGACCTGCATGCAGATATATACCGCCGTCTGATTCGCGTGCGATTGATGAACCCACCACATTACAAATACCCATAATAATGGAATTTTTCATTTTTGCTTCCCGCATGGCGGCTAAGGTATCGGCGGTTTCCCCCGATTGGCTTACTGCGATAATAAGTGTTTTTTCGTTCAGGATGGGGTTTCTGTACCTGAATTCGGATGCATATTCGACTTCGACGGGTATTCTGGCGAGGTCTTCTATCATATATTCGCCTATTAATCCGGCATGCCACGATGTGCCGCACGCGGAAATAATAATTTTTTCCACTTTTTTCAGTTTGTTTCCGAAAACAAGAAGGCCTCCCAGCCTGGAACTTGATAGGGCTTCGTCTATGCGGCCTCTCATGGAGTTAGTAATGGATTCGGGCTGTTCATGTATCTCCTTAAGCATAAAATGCTTATAACCGCCTTTTTCTATCATATCTATGTTCCATGAAACCTCTTCTATCTTTTTTAAAACGGGTACATTTTCTATATCTTTTATTTCATAATTATCGGGCCTTATGATTGCCATTTCATTGTCTTCAAGGGAAATTATTTTTTTTGTATATCTGAGTGTGGCCGAAAGGTCGGAAGTTACAAACATTTCATTTTTCCCGACAGCCACTATGAGAGGGCTGCCTTTTTTTGCGGCCACTATTTCGTTGGGATTTTCACAACATATAACCGCGACACCGTATGTTCCCTCAACCTGCTTGAGAGAATTTCTTACCGCTTCGGACAGATTGCCTTTAAAATTCTGAGATATCAAGTGCGCCAGAATTTCACTGTCCGTATCACTTCTGAATTTTATTCCTTTTTTTATGAGTTTATTTCTCAGGTATTGGAAGTTTTCTATTATGCCGTTGTGTACGACGGCAATTCTGTTCCGGCTATCCATATGAGGGTGGGCATTTTTCAGAACAGGAGAACCGTGGGTGGCCCATCGGGTGTGGGCAATACCGATATTTCCCGGTATTTTTTTGCCTCTGATTTTTTCTTCGAGTCTGGATATGTTTCCGACCGCTTTTGTGCAGATGATCCGGTCCCTGTTGATGACGGCTATACCGGATGAATCATATCCCCGGTATTCAAGGCGCTTTAACCCCTCGACCAGAATATCCTTAACGTTACCTTTTCCTATGTATCCGATGATTCCGCACATAACAAACCTTTTTATTGTCTGAACAAAGAGAAATTATTGCCACATTAATAACTGCTTGTAAAGTAATTTTTTTACCGGAATCAGGTTACCATTTTGTATTCTTTGATTTTTCGGTCAAGCCGGTTCCGGGATATCCCGAGAAGCCTGGCGGCATTGCTTTTATTGTGATGGGAATATTTCATGACTTTTTCGATATGGCTTTTTTCAGCTGATTTTAACGAGAACTCACTGATAAGAGGGATATTCCTGCTCTTTATCTCGGAGGGAAGGTCTTCGGCCCTCAGTACATCCGATTTTCCCAGCACCATCGCTCTTTCTATTGTATTTTTCAATTCTCTGATGTTCCCGGGCCATTCATAGGAAATTAAGAGTTCGATTGCTTTCGGCTCAATCGAAGTTATGGCTTTTCCCATTGATTTTTTCTGCTCGTCAATGAAATATTTTACCAATTCGGGTATGTCTTCCTTTCTGTCCCTTAAAGGCGGGATAAATATTTCAATGACTTTTAGCCTGTAGTATAAATCTTCCCTGAATCTTCCTTCGGATATGGCTTTTTCTAAATTTTCATTCGTTGCGGCGATGATTCTGACATCGGCTTTTATGGTTTCAGTACCTCCGACTCTTTCGAATTCCCCTTCCTGAAGGACTCTTAAAAGTTTGACCTGTATCTGCTGGGAAAGGGTTCCTATTTCGTCCAGGAAAACGGTCCCTTTGTTGGAGATTTCAAACCTGCCGGGTTTCCGTGCTATCGCCCCTGTAAATGATCCT
>DJVC01000036.1 GCA_002440765.1 bacterium UBP3_UBA6266
GTAGCGAAGAGTATTACTTCGTTGCCTTCTTTTACCAGTTGTTCTGCCAGGATATGAACAACACGTTCTATGCCGCCGTAACCTTTCGGCGGTGTTGTTTTATATACTGTGGACAGTATCGCGATTCTCATACTTTTACCTTAAGGACTTTTTTAAAGGCGCGGCAGACGTCCTGAACATCATTTCTTGTCAGAGCAGGGGATAGGGGCAGTGAAATTGTCCTTTCTCCAATCCATTCCGCGTTAGGGAAAGAACCCTTTTCCCAACCGTAAGTTTTTCCGTAATAAGGGTGCAGGTGAACAGGAATGTAATGAACCCCCACTCCGATGTTTTCGGCAGTTAAGGCCTGAAGTACCCAGTCCCGTGTTTTCCCGAGTTTTTTGATGTCTATCAGCGGTGTATAAAGATGGAAAGCGTGTTTTGTGTGGGGTTCCGGATTTGCCGGAAGCAAACAGGGCAGTCCGGCAAATTCTCTGTTGTATCTTTCCCATATGGCTTTGCGTTTTTTCCAGTAATTATCAATACGTTTTAACTGGTGGATTCCTATTGCTGCCTGAATATCCATCATATTATATTTAAAGCCCGGATAAATAACCTGATAATGTTTATAGCCCTCATCGGCAAAGCGTTTCCATGCGTCTTTACTCATCCCGTGCAGCGCCAGGACTTTTATTTTTGATGCCATTTCTTTGTTTCTTGTTATAACCATACCGCCTTCGCCGGTTATGATGTTTTTCGTGACATAGAAACTGAAACATCCCAGTTGTCCGAAGGTGCCGGTTTTTTTGCCTTGATATTCCGATTCAATGGCGTGGGCGCAGTCTTCGATGAGTGCCAGGCTATGGTTTTTGCAGATGGATACTATCTGCCCCATGTTACAGGGCCGGCCGGCAAAGTGGACAACCAGAACAGCTTTTGTTTTTTTTGTTATTTTCTTTTTGATTTCACGGTAGTCGATATTCATCGTTTTCCTGTCGCAGTCCGCAAGAACGGGCGTTGCCCCTGAATGAATGATTGCATTGATTGTTGCGCAAAATGTCATAGGGGTGGTAATTACTTCATCGCCCGGGCCAACTCCGCTGGCCAACATGGAAAGATGCAGGGCCGCAGTGCATGAGTTTAGCGCAATTGCGAAAGGTGAACCCTTATATTTAGCGAAATCATTTTCGAACCTGGCAACTTTCGGGCCCGTCCCTATCCAGCGGTTTTTTATCGAGTCCTGTATCTCCATCACTTCTTCTTTCCCGATGGCAGGTGAGCCGAAAACCAGGAATTTCTTTTTAGCGCGGCAGGGTTTTCCCCCGCATAAAGCGAGATTACTTGCAATTCTTTTTTTGTAATTCATCTCTTATACTCTCTCTCTTGATGGATTGGAAAATTTTTCTGTACAGCGCTGTTGCCTGATGAGGGTGTTTTCCCTGCAACGATCTTGCAAGCGGTATAAAAAGAGAAATGCTGTATTTATTCATTATAATGTCCGCGAATATATATTTTATCCTATTGTAAAAAGGAAGCCCCGGATAAAATCCTATTGAAGCAAGAGTCTTTTTCAGATGAGGCGATTTTTTATGCCATATTGCCAGCGCTTTGCCTTCCTTTTCTGCAATATTGAGGAATTGTGTTTCGTCAAGATTATGGTAATGATACCCCAATGCGTCCGGATTGTAAATTACTCTGAGATTATGATGTGATAACCTCTCGGAAAGTTCAAGGTCTTCATGCCAGTTCAGCCCTGTGTCGAAATATCCGTATTTATCCAGAAAAGACTTCTTAACCGATATATTGCATGTGTAAAAAGCTTTCCAGTCAAGTATTTTCCTGCCTTCCCACAAGTCGAAACTCGCGTCAAGATGCAGCGCTGTAAAAAAAGAATCTTTTATTGAAGGGTGTATCGTTACTTTACCCAACACCGCGTCTGATTCCGCGGGATATTTTTTGTGGGTGTTAAAATGTTCTTCAAGCATTTTTGCCGAGGCCAGTATATCATCATTTATCAGCAGGAGTATTTCCCCGCGTGAATGTTTGATTGCATTATTCCTTGCCGGATTAGCGCCCGCTTTTTCCTGCCTTAAGTAGACGCAGTTAAAGGATGAGTCATCCAGAAAATTCTGTATGCGCGGTTGTATGTCATTATCGGAACCGTCATCCGACACTATGACCTCGAATAAATCCGCCGGCAGGCTCTGGCTCCTTAAGGATTTCAGGCACATAACCACGATATCGGCGCGGTTATGCGTCGGGACTATAACCGATATAATAATCTTTTTGCCTTTCCGATGCATAAAATTAGACCTTAGTCCGGTTGTTTCGCAGGCTATATATTAGCCGGTTTGCATATGTTTCTCAATGTGAAAATGAAGCATTTACCCATTCGAATCGCCTTATCCTTTTTCATCTTATTTCCGGTGAATAAAAATATTAAGTAATACATAAGAAATCTTAGTAAAAATCCGGTGACGGCTGTTATGTCGTAAAATATCAGAGAGTGTTTATTGAAATGAGCGTAGATGTTACGCAGGTTTTCCAGCCAGAGAAAGGAAAAGCGCGTACGGTTGTCCTGCATATTGATACTGCTTCCCTGAAGGTGTGTTATTTTAAAAAAAGGCAGATAATAAACCTTAAATCCCGATGCTTTTATCCTGCATCCCCATTCTATGTCTTCCGAAAACATAAAGATATTTTCGTCAAGCAGTCCTGTTTTGCTTAAAATCGATTTTCTGACCATACATGCTGCCCCGCAAATCCAGTCCACCTCGGTTTCCTCTTCATATTTTTCAGAGTTCAGGAAAAGCCCCTTAAAGAAAAACGGGAATATTTTTGATAAAAAAAGATAGTAATTTAGGGCGGTAGAGAAAGATGGTTTGTGCCCTGCATCTCCGACCTGGTGTCTGCCGTCCGGAAATACCAGTTTACAGCCGCTCATTCCGGTATCAGCGTGTAAGGACATAAATTCAAACCATTTTTCCAGCAATGCACCGTCCTCAATGAAGCAATCGGGGTTTAAGAGAAGCAAGAAATCTCCTTTTGCTTCTCTTATGCCTGCGTTGTTTGCCCTGGAAAAACCGATATTCTCGCGGTTACGTATGATTTTTACATCCGGGAAGTTTTTTTCTATCATGGCTACGGATTTGTCAGCGGAGGCATTATCTATAACAATGATTTCATAGGATATATTTCCGATATTTTTCAATAAAAGAGAAAGGCACTTCCGAAGTATTTTCTCTGTATTCCAGTTTACTATTATGATTGATAATTTTATCATTTTTTTATGCGTCTTTACCCGGCCGCGTTTTCCAGTATAGAAAAAGTTTCTCTTGCGGCTTTCTGCCAGCTGAAATTTCGGGCTCTTTCCACCCCTTTTTTAGACATTTCCACCCTCAGCTTCTCAGAAAGCCAGACTTTTTTTATTGCTTCCGCGATTTCGCCGGTGTCATTCGGATTGACCGGGATAGCGGCATCTCCGGCGACCTCCGGCAGGGAAGTGACGTTAGATGTTATAACGGGCGCCCCGCATGCCATGGCTTCAAGCACGGGCAGTCCGAATCCTTCATAGAACGGCACGTAAATCATCGCGAGGGCATTGCGGTATAAAGCCCTGAGCGTTTCGGACCGGACGTGTCCTGTGAAATTTATTATGGAGTGCAATTCCAGGTTTTCTTTGAATGTTTTATGTATTCCGCCGGAAAGCCATCCTTCCGGGCCGGTGATTATCCAGCGTAATTCCGGCAGGGATTTATATATTTTCTTTACGGCAAGCAAAATGCCCTCTATGTTTTTTCTCGGCTGAAGGGAACCGACCGAAAGCAGAAACGGTTTTTTGATGCCCGCTTCCGCCAGCAGTCTTGTGTCTTCAGGAGACGCTTTTTCGGTATAAAAATCGTGGTCTATCCCGTTATGGATCGCCGTTATTTTGCTTTCTTCAAGTCCGTATTTTTGAATCATATCTTTTCTTGAAGATTCGGAAACGGTGATTACGCTTTTGGCTTTTTTGATAAAGTAAGGAACGGAAAAATGCAGTCTTAATCTTTCCTGAAGGGTAAAATAACGGGGAAATATCTCGTAACTTATATCGTGTACTGTCAGAACTGTCGGACAATCGTTTGAAAATGGCCCGTGATATTGTATATGGAGAACGTCAGGTTGTTCTTCCTTTAATGATTTGGGCATTTCAAACAGGTAACGCTGTAAAGGTGATTTTGATTTCAGAGTTATTAATTTTAGATTGGGGTTGTGGCCTGTGATAAACGGCTTTCCCTCATGAGAGATATAAATTATCCATTTATGCTGGGGATATAAGTTGAGTAAGTTATTGACCAGGTTTACTGTGTAAGTATTGTTCCCCGCGAGGTTTTTACCTATGCAATGGGCGTCTATGGCTATTTTCATATATGTCCTAAATTATTCCCTTCCTGTGAATTCTTAAGGCAGATTATGAGGCCTCCCATAAAAGCGACAGGCAGGAAAGCGCTGTCTCCTATGTTACCGAGTTCGAACATCCCGTGAAGGAAATTTGCGGCAAGGCCCGCGATTAATCCGAGGATAAATAAAACAACGGTCCTGTCACCGCGCTTAAGCGCGTTAAATCCTTTAAAAAAGAACGCTATGTAGATATATATGAATATTAAAGCCGCCGGGATGCCGAGCTCCGCCGCTGTGTGAAGATAGACATTGTGCACTGTAGGTGTGTTTCCGACAAAAGGGGTATAAGATGTCATAGACTCATAATTCTTAAGGCCGGTTCCGGTTAGGGGCCGCTCTCTTATTATTTGGAAAGCTGTTTTTGCCAGTGTAATTCTGTTTGCCGCGGCGTCGTAATCATCTCTTTTCAGCCTTTGGTGTATGTGATGGTAGAAAGGCAACGCCGCGATGATGATTACAACCGCTATCGCAATCAGCATGCGGGCAATCCTGGCGAATTTTATATTGATTTCGTTTTTGGATATCAGTATGGCCATAATCAGGATAATCGAGAAAAAGAAAGACAGCCATCCGCCTCTTGAAAAAGTCAGGATAAGGGTTAAGACACCGAGAGAAAATGCCGCAATATAGAATATTTTATATTTTGATTTTTCCGAGATAAAAGAAAATACGAATAATACGGGAAGCCAGCAGTTTAAAAATTTTGCCAGCGCGTTTGCGTGCCCGAGAAACCCGACAGCCCTGATTATCAGCGCGCTTCCGTATCTCAGTTTTAACGCGTCATCCTCCCATCCGAGAAACTGAAGATTCAGCCGGCCAGGGAAAAAATACTGGATTATGCCTATGGCTGATGAAAACATCACCGTGACGGCTATGCAGTTCAGGATAAAAGGCATATAACTTTTTGAATCTGACAGGTTGGCGATATAAAAGTAGCAAAGCAGGAATTCCATGGCAAATACGAATCCGTATAAGACATTTGAGGGTTTTGCGGCTACCATAAAGGAAAAGCCCGACCAAAGAACTAACAACGCTATCGGAATGGTGACGGAAGGGAACAGCTTCGGGCGCTCTTGTTTTTTCATTATTTCAATAAACCATAAAGCATAAAGGCTGAGTATTGTTATGCCGGAGAGTGAGACAGGTATCCCGAAACCCGAATTGCTGTACCACGGGTTAAAATCCATTTTCATGGAGAAGCTGAAGATTAGTATTGCCAAAAGGGATTTTTTTAGCGATCCGATGATAAACATAAAAATAGGGAATGACGCCAGCATAATAAATACCAACAGCCATTTAGTCTGCATTTTGCCCATATTTATGAGTATCAGGGCGGAACAAACGGCCGCAAAGAATGTTAGCAGAAGTTTATTGTTATAACATGCGGGGTGCTCAAAAAGTTTCATTAAATGCTCTTGTTTTTAAATAGGGTTTAATTTTAATAATTAATATAGAAAACACCTGAAACTCTATTTATAATACCATATATTGTGAAATACTTAGGAATATTTAATAGAGGCGTTTCAGATAAGGATTGAACGGCAATATTAAAGAATAATGAGAAGATTTGTTTTAAATATAGCGATTTTAACAGTGTCCGCATTGCTTGTATTTGCGATTGTTCAGAATTATATCTCTTTCCGCGACAGGCAGAGGGCCGAATTATGCAGGGATAAATACCTCTGGAATAAAGCGGAAAAATTTTTCCGGAAATCAATAAGCGCAAATCCGTATAACTCAAACTATTACTCGGATTATGCGGATTTTTTATTATATCAGAGTAATTTCTCGAAGAACACAGGAGAATTACTGCTTTTGGCGGGGGATTTGTATGCCAGGGCATATTCATTAAATCCATGCTGGCGGGAATATCCTTTAAAAATCGCTCAAGTAAAAATAAGATTGACGGGTATAGCAGGTAAAGAATTTCCGAAAACGCTAGGTAAATTATCAGAAGAAGCAATGGAATTTTTTAGGAAAGCTTATGCAAACGATCCCAACGGTTTTAATACCTCGTATGTGATTGGGTATTATGGTATTCAGATATATAATATACTGAGAGGCAATGATAAAGATTTTATTGCCGGGCGTCTGAAGTATTCTTTAAATGAAAGGCCATGGTATTCCGTTTATATTTATCCCATAGTTTGGAATTCGACAAAACAGTATTCTGTCCTTGAGAAAATAACGCCTGATACCCTTATTACAAATGAATTGTTGTTTTTATTTATGACACAGGATCCGGAGTTGATTAAACAATGGCATGGCCAATACAAAAAAATACAGGAATTAAAACAAAATGCCGATACAGATGAATTGAATGGCAAAAAGGCCCGGATTGAAGAGATAAAAGATAAACTCCTTTCGGTGTTGGATGAGGCCAATGGGAAAAATATCGACGGGAGCATATGGGTCGGAATTTCAGAACAGGGAGACCAGGATATTTCCGGCGGTAATATGTTTTTTAACGGGATTGTCTTCGGAGCCGCCGGATTTTCCCCCGGCAAGTCTGAAATCAAGATATCCGCCAAAGGCGCAAAATCGGATGATATGTGGCCCTATATGATTGTTCTGTTGGATGATGAGATTATAGGCGAGACTTTTGTGAAAACGGATGATTGGAGTGAATATTCCTTTAGTATTAATTCAGACGGCGGGCCCAAAATCATCAGCATAATGTTTATCAACGACGGCGGAAACGAAAAAGAGGATCGCAATCTTTATATAGGGGATGCATGGGTTGAAAAAATTAAATAAATTGAAATATATAGAAATTGGTAGAAATAAGGGAAATACATAGAAATAGATGGAAAGAAATAGAAAA
>DJVC01000137.1 GCA_002440765.1 bacterium UBP3_UBA6266
GCTCTGAAGGAAAAAGCAAAAGCGGTATCTCATGGTGCTACGGGTAAAGGTAATGACCAGGTAAGGTTTGAACTTACATATGCGGCTCTTGCGCCCGAGCTGAAGGTGATTGCTCCGTGGAGGGAATGGGATTTCAAGTCAAGGACGGATTTGATGAATTATGCCAGGAAGAAAAAAATACCGATTCCGGTATCAAAACAGAATCCTTATAGTTCCGATAGGAACCTTCTTCACATCAGTTTTGAAGGAGGGATACTGGAAGATCCATGGGTGGAGCCGCCGGANNCCGCCGGAAAATATGTTTGTTATGAGCTGCAGTCCCGAAAAAGCTCCTGATAAGCCGGTTTACATCGAGGTCAGTTTTGAAAAAGGGATTCCTGTAGCTGTCAACGACAGGAAAATGAGCCCTGCCGTCCTGCTGCAGTATATGAACGAAGCCGGCGGGGCCAATGGCATAGGAAGGGTGGATATGGTTGAAAACCGGTATGTCGGCATGAAATCAAGGGGAGTTTATGAAACTCCGGGAGGGACCATACTGAGGGAAGCTCATATTGCCATGGAATCAATAACTCTTGACAGGGAGGTTCAGCATCTTAAAAACTCTCTTGCTCTTAAATATGCCGAACTTGTGTATAATGGTTATTGGTTTTCTCCCGAGATGAATATATTAAGGAATACGGTTAATGAAACACAGGAAAAAGTATCCGGGACAGTCAGACTGAAATTATACAAGGGAAATTGTATTGTTACCGGCAGGAAATCCGCATTTTCCCTTTACAGCGAAGATTTTGCCACTTTTGAGAAAGACAGCGTATATGATCAGAAAGACGCCGGCGGTTTTATAAAAATTAACGGATTAAGGATGAGGATTAAGAAAATTCTGGATGGTAAAAAATATGGGAAAAAATAAGAAAAAATTGTGGGGAGGAAGGTTTTCCNNCCCACAAATTCCGGGGTAGAGCATTTTACCGAATCTCTCTCCGTGGATATCAGGTTGTATAAGTATGACATTGAGGGTAGTATCGCTCATGCCGAAATGCTTGCCAAAACCGGCATAATTTCCCGGAAAGACAGCGTTAAAATAATCGCCGGACTGAAGAAAATCGGGGAAGATATTGAAAAATGCGATTTTAAATTTTCTGTTTCCGATGAAGATATACATATGGCTATAGAAAGGTCGTTGACCGAAAAAATAGGTGAGGCCGCCAAAAAACTGCATACGGCGAGAAGCAGGAACGATCAGGTCGCGTTGGATGTGAAAATGTATTTAAAAGATGCCGCGAAGCAAATAACCGCGCTTATTGAAGCCTTTCAGGAGGTAATAGCGGAAAAAGCTTATGCTTATCCGGATACGGTTTTTCCCGGGATGACACATATGCAGCTGGCTATGCCCGTGACTTTCGGCCATTACCTGCTTTCCTTCATATATATGCTTGAGAGGGATAAGGAAAGGTTGAAGGATCTTTTTAACCGTTTGGATGAGATGCCTCTCGGTTCATGCGCGTTGGCGGGCACAAGCCTGCCGATTGACAGGGTTTATGTCGCTAAAAAACTTGGATTTTCAAAAATAAGCCGGAACAGTATGGATGCGGTCGCGGACAGGGATTATATTATTGAAATGCTTTCTATTATATCGATAACAGGCATACATCTCAGCAGGCTTTGCGAAGATCTGGTTTTTTATTCTTCGTCAGCCGTGAATGTTGTCGATCTTCCGGAGGATTTCTGCACAGGTTCGAGTATGATGCCCCACAAAAAAAATCCCGATGTCGCGGAAATCGTAAGGGGTAAGACCGGAAGCATGGTAGGCAATCTTGTGTCAATTCTTGTGACAATGAAAGGTTTGCCTATGACCTATAACAGGGATATGCAGGAGGATAAAAAGCCGTTATTTGACTCGATTGACGCGGTGTCATCCTGCCTGGAAATCATGGCTGATTTAATGCGGGGAATTACATTGAATAACAGGGTATTAAATGAAGTCCTTGGATCAAACCTCGGGCTTTTAGCGACGGATCTGGCTGAATACCTTGTCAGTAAAGGAGTGCCTTTCAGGGATGCGCATCATATTATAGGTAAAATGATGTTATCTGAGATAGCGACAATGAACCCGCGGGAAATTACACTTGAAGAACTGCGCGGTTTCTCGGATAAATTTGGATCTGACTCACTGGCGGTTTTGGATATAGAAAACTCTGTGGCGAACAAAAAATCTCAAGGAGGCACAGCACCTGTCAGAGTTAAAAAAGAAATCGGGAAATGGCTTAAAAAAAGCAGATAAAACCTATGATATTTTTCCGTCGTCAGAATATTACGGAAAAAAGCCTGGCAGAGAAATACAGACTTGATGAACATGTAGTTTGGTTTATAAGACATGTTATTAAGTCTCTTATTCATCTGGAAGTTTTTGTTCATTTTTACCGGAACAGGAGTTCGATTGAAGCGCCCGGTGAGGTGGCCAGGAAAATCGGGGCCGATAAACTTGTTGTTTACAGGGCGATGAAAGATTTGCAGAAGAATGATATCCTCAAGAGTCTTGATGCCGAAGACAGCGCTTTTAATTACGCTCCGGCTGAAAACCTGAAAAACAATATTGAACTTTTTATTCAGGCTCACACAGATGAAGATTTAAGGAGAAGAATACTGAGTTTGGTGATGGAGATAAGCGGAAATGAATGATTTTGAATATCGTAACGGCGAGTTATTCTGTGAAGATATCAGGGCGAAAGATCTTATAGAAAAATACGGGACACCTTTGTATGTGTACAGCAAAAAAGCTGTCTGCGGCGGTTTTGACCGGTTATCGGATGCGTTTAAAAAAATCGACCATTTGATATGTTTCTCGGTTAAATCCTGCTCTAATCTCGGGGTGCTCAGGGTTTTGAAAGAAAAAGGCAGCGGTTTTGATATTGTGTCCGGCGGTGAATTGTTCAGGGTTGAAGAGATTGACGCGGATATGTCGAAAGTCGTTTTTGCCGGTGTCGGTAAAACATGTGACGAGATAGAATACGCCCTTGAGCAGAACATACTGATGTTTAATGTTGAATCGGAGCAGGAAGCGGAAAGGATTAACGCGATTGCCGGAGATTTGGGGGTTGAGGCCAATATCGCCATAAGAATTAATCCCGATGTCGATCCTAAAACCCATAAGTATATAACAACGGGAAAAAGCGAAAATAAATTCGGGGTTGATATAGAGAGAGGTTATGACTTGTATAAAAAAGCGTCCGGTCTTAAGAACCTGGCGGTTAAAGGGATTCAGATGCATATAGGTTCCCAGATAACCGAGATAGAACCGTATATAAATGCCGTCAGGAAAATAACACGGCTGGCCGAAAAAGTGGCAAAAGATATTGCCCCGCTCGGCTATCTGGATATCGGAGGGGGGATGGGTATCGTATATGAGGATGAAAAGCCTTTCGATATTCCGGCTTTTGCCGAAGCTATTGTAAAAGAGATAAAATCTCTGGGCGTAAAATTGATAATTGAACCCGGAAGGTATATTGCCGGTAACAGCGGCGTCCTGCTTACACAGGTTCAATACCTGAAAAAATCGGCGGAGAAAAACTTTATTATTGTTGATGCGGGGATGAATGACCTTATAAGACCAAGCCTTTACGGTTCATACCACAGGGTAGAACCTGTAACTAAACATGATAACGGCAGCGTTCTTTGCGATGTGGTCGGGCCCGTTTGTGAATCAGGCGATTTTATCGCGAAAAACAGAAAAATAGGGCGCGTTTCGCAGAATGATTATCTTTGTGTTTTCGGCGCCGGGGCCTATAGTTTTGTTATGAGCAGTAATTATAATTCCAGGCCCAGGGCGGCGGAAATCCTGGTGGATGGAAATGAAGATGTAATGATCAGGAAGAGAGAAGAATATCTTGACCTGATACGTCTTGATAATCCGAATATTTAGATACGAGGGGTTTTATTTTATGCGGATAAGATTTTCCAAGATGGAAGGCGCGGGAAATGATTTTATAGTTATCGATAACAGAGAAAAAATATTTCCTGTTCCGGAGCATTCTCTTGCGGCTGAAATGTGTGTCCGCAAGAAATCCATAGGTGCTGACGGTGTCATACTGCTCCAGAGTTCCGAAAAAGCTGATTTTAAAATGAGGATATTTAATCCTGACGGTGGGGAAGCCGAAATGTGCGGTAATGGGGCCAGGTGTATAGCAAAATTCGCCTGTGACAATAAGATTGCGGGTAGGAAAATGAAAATAGAGACTATGGCAGGGATGCTGTCTGCTTCTGTTGAAGGTGATATGATAAAAGTCAAAATGGGTGACCCGTTTGATCTAAAGACGGATGTTTACGTTTCGTTTCCGGATAAACAGGTAAAGCTTGATTTTATAAATACGGGTGTTCCCCACGCGGTATTATTTGTAGAAAAAATAGGACAGGTTGATGTCGAGGGGCTCGGCAGAAAAATCAGGAATGCGGCTGAGTTTAGACCCTCCGGGACAAATGTAAATTTCGTTGAAATAAGCCCTGACAACCTGGTAAAAGTCAGAACTTACGAGCGCGGGGTTGAGGCAGAGACTCTTGCCTGCGGCACAGGCGTTGTAGCTTCCGCGATAATTTCACACAGACAAAAAAATGTGAAAGCGCCCGTGAAGGTGATTACAAAAAGCGAAGACAGTATTATTGTTGATTTTAAATTCGGAGACGGATCCTATAAAAATGTTTACATGACCGGACCCGCAAAGCTAATATATGTTGCTGAATATGGTTTCTGAAAATCAGGTTGAAGATGTGATTAAACTAAATATTCCGGGGGGTAAAAATGTTTAAAGGCTCTTTTGTCGCTATAGTGACTCCATTTAAAAACGGCCGGCTTAACGAAGAATCTTTAAGAGAACTTGTACAGATGCATATTGCAAACGGCACATCGGGGATAGTACCCTGTGGTACTACGGGAGAATCAGCCACTCTTACACCCGAAGAGCATAAGAAGGTGATAGAGATAGTGATAAGCGAGACGGCGAAAAAGATTCCTGTTATAGCCGGCACGGGCTCAAACAATACGAAGGAAGCCATAGAATATACGAAGCATGCTTATGATGCCGGAGCCGATGCGGCGCTGGTGATAACACCTTATTATAATAAACCCACGCAGGAAGGTTTATATTATCACTATAAGGCA
>DJVC01000087.1:0-5326 GCA_002440765.1 bacterium UBP3_UBA6266
TTTGTATCTGGACCACACGTCGGAAAGCACATAGCCTCTCCAGTGCCCGACATGAAGGCCTGCGCCGGAAGGATAGGGAAACATATCAAGACAGTAATATTTAGGTTTTATGCTTTGTTCTCCGGTTTTGTATAAACCGGATTTTTCCCAGTTATCCTGCCATTTTTTCTCTATTTTTTTAGGTTCGTATTTCATGTATTTACGCCATCCCGGAGTAGTTGTTTTATAATAGGGAAGAAATTATACCAGAATTGCCTGCCATATAAAGGAAAATATAAAATTTTCCGGGATGTGAAGGTGTTTAATTAAAAGAAATAATTTTTTTACTTGACAAATATAGGCAACCCTAGTATATTTAGGCATACCTAATATTAGAAGGAGTGGCAGGTGAATATAAGTCCGGCACTGGAAGATTATCTTGAAAGTATATTTATTATCAACGCTAAAAAAAGTTCTGTAAGAGTAAAAGATATGGCGAAATTTGCGGGGGTCAAGCCTCCTTCTGTTATTGAGGCACTAAACCATTTGCAGGACAAAGGTTTGGTGGAACACGAACCTTATGGATACATTGAACTTACATCCGAAGGGCATAAACTTGCGGAATCTATTTATGAGAAACATAATATACTTAAGAAATTTTTTAATGAGATTCTCGGTATCGATGAAAAAACAGCAGGGGAAGATGCTTGCAGGATTGAACATTACTTAAGTAAGGAAACGTTGGACAGAATAGTAAATTTTATACGGTTTATAGAAACAGCGCCTTCAGCGGAGCAGAAACCGAATTGGTTGAATAACTTTCATTATTTTATGAAACATAATAAGCGTCCGCCCTGTTGCCCGAAACCTGAAAAAGGAAAATAAAGAAGGAGTATTTTATAATTATGGTACCGTTAAATTCAGTGCTTCAGGGGAAAATCGTTAAAATTGTAAAAATTGACGCGGGAAAAGGTTTTTACCAGAAACTGAATAATATGGGAATTTTGACGGGAGATATTGTAAGGGTTGTTAATACGACAGGGGGTCCTATTGTTATTTCTAAAGCTGGTATGAGATTGGCGCTCGGAAGAGGTATGAGTTGTAAAATTTTAGTTGAGGAAATAAGTTAGCGATATATTCAGGCCGGGATGGTGATGCGTGGTTGTATTTTAGCAGAGGCAGTTCAATTTTTTTTGTGATGTAAGTTAGGGAAGACTAACAATATTTACCTAAGACAAAAAGGATTTTTAAGAAGAAAAGAGGTATAAATGGGCAATTTAAAACTTTTAAAAGATTTAAAATCAGGGCAGAAAGGAATAATTACAAAAGTATCCGGCGTCGGTTCAATTTTCCGCCGTCTTCTTGATATGGGGATAAGTAAGGGGGCGGAAATAACGGTTGTGCGTGTTGCTCCGCTGGGAGATCCGGTAGAAATTAAAGTTAGAGGATATAACCTTAGTTTACGTAAAAGCGAAGCGGCAAATATTTATGTCGATTTAATGGAATGATACAGGAGGTTCTAAATGGCAAAAAAGATTACTATAGCTCTGGCAGGCAATCCCAATTCGGGTAAGACCACGATTTTTAACGCCTTGACCGGCTCCAACCAGCATGTGGGGAATTATCCCGGAGTTACCGTTGAGAAAGTTGAGGGTAGGGTAAAATACGGTGAATACGATATCAATATAATTGATTTACCGGGTACATACAGCCTAACTGCCAATTCTATGGATGAACTTGTAGCGAGGCACTTTATTATCGAAGAGAAGCCCGATGTTATTGTTAATATAGTGGATTCTTCGAATCTGGAACGGAATCTGTATTTATCTACCCAGATTATGGAGCTGGGTGTTCCAATGGTCCTGGCGTTCAATATGCATGATATTGCGCTCGGGAATGGTGTCGAGATTGATAAAAATCTGCTGTCGGAACTGCTGGGAAGACCGATAGTGTTTGTTATAGGGACCAAAAAGATAGGGGTAGAAAAAATCCTTGAAGAGGCAATCAGTCTTATCGAAGGCAAATTTCATATAGGAGATGTCAATATAAGATATGGGAAAGATCTGGAAGGCGAGATAGCAAAACTTGAAGATATAATTATAAAAGATAAAGAACTGGTTAGCAGGTATTCCCCTTGTTGGGTTGCGATAAAATCTCTGGAAAATGACAAAGAAGTGATAAAAAGGTTGAGGAACAGCCCGTTTGCGAACGAGTTTTTTGAACAGTTAAAGACAAGCATGTATCATCTGAAAGTAATATTTTCCGATGAAGCGGAGGCGGTTATAGCCGACCGCCGTTACGGTTTTATAAGCGGAGCCTGCTCCGAGGCTACAAAAATTACAAAAGAAGACAGACACACTCTTTCCGATAAAATTGACAGGGTGATGATAAACAGGGTGTTGGGCTTTCCCATATTTTTGGGATTGATGTGGCTCGTGTTTCAATTCTCCTTTAAGGTAAGCGAGCCCGTTATGGGTTGGATTGAAACGGGTATAGGGTTGTTGGGTGACTTGGTCGGCAAATTTTTTCCCGAAGGAAGTCCGATCCAATCGCTGGCGGTTGACGGGGTGATCGCGGGAGTAGGCGGTGTTCTCGTATTTGTGCCGATAATATTTTTAATGTTTTTCGCCATTGCTATTTTAGAGTATTCGGGTTATATGGCCAGGGCTGCTTTTATTATGGACAGATTAATGCATAAAATAGGGCTGCACGGCCGATCTTTCATCCCTATGTTACTGGGGTTTGGCTGTAACGTTCCCGCTATTATGGCAACAAGGACAATAGAAGACAGGAGAGACAGGCTGGTTACAATCCTTGTCAGCCCTTTTATGAGTTGCGGCGCAAGATTGCCGGTATACGCTTTGTTTATAGGAGCTTTTTTCCCCCAGAAGATTGCGGGAAACGTTTTATTTTCTTTATACCTGCTGGGTATTATGGTCGCGGTTGTTTCTGCTAAGGTCTTTCGTAAATATGTTTTTAGGGGTGAAGCGGCTCCATTTGTTATGGAACTTCCCCCGTACAGGATTCCTACCCTGAAGGCGGTTGTGATTAATATGTGCCAGAGAGGGATGGTTTATCTGAAAAAAGCGGGAACCATTATCCTTGCCGGTTGTCTGGTGATCTGGTTCTTGAGCAATTTCCCGTGGAATCCTTCATATTCGAAAGATTTTGACGCGTTAGTTGAAAAAGCGGACGACAATCAGGAGCTTGTCACAAGGCTGGAAAATGAAAAATCCCTTGAGAAGCTCGAAAAGAGTTATGCCGGTATCATTGGAAAGGCGATAACTCCGGTTTTCAGGCCTTTGGGTATTCATGACTGGAGATTGCCCGTGGGACTTATAGGAGGTTTTGTCGCTAAGGAAATTGTTGTCGGCACGCTCGGCACTCTTTATTCGGTAGGGGAAGCAGATGAAGAATCGGTCCCTCTCAAAGAAGCATTGCAGAATGCTGTGCGCCCCGACGGCAGCAAGACATATAATCCTCTGGTTGCGTATTCTATCATGGTTTTTATGCTTTTATATGTGCCCTGTATTGCGGTTATTGCGGTTATAAAGAGAGAAACTAACTCATGGCGCTGGCCCATATTTACGGTTTTTTATACGACCGCGGTTGCATGGGTTCTGGCTTGTATTGTCTATCAGGTCGGAAATCTTTTTGGTTTGGGTAATTGAAGAACGGATTTACGAGAGGAATGTTTTGCCATGATAAAAGAGTGCGATAATAGCGGTTTTGATAAAACAGTTTTGGAAGAAATAATAAAAGCCGTCTGCGATATAAGTTACGGGGAGGTGGTGATAACAAAACACAACTCGAAAATAGTGCAGATAGAAAAAAGAAATAAAATAAGGTTTTAGAACACTACTGCGCCAGCAGCGTTAAACAGAAGCATTGATGCAGATGCCGGCCGGATAACCGGAGGAACTGTGATATTTATCGGAGGTTTTTATGAATATCAAATCCGGATTCCGGTTAAGGGCATTTTTTTTAACTGCGATTTTTGCGGGAATAGTGATTTTTTCTTTTTCGGCAAGCAGCAAAGCCGATGAACAGATACTGTTGGATATGATAAAAGATCAGGCCGGCGAAATCGAGATGCTGAAAAAACAGGTTTTGCAGTTGCAGGAGAATCAATCTGCAAGTGAGAATAAAATATCAGAAAACATGAATAGCATTGCAATGATGCCGAAAAAAGACGCGGAACTGTTTCCGGAAGGTTTAACAGAAAGTCTTGATATCGGGGTGGGTGCCACATTTATAGTTCAGGGAGCGTCAAAAGGGAATAGAACCGCAGAAAGAAAGGATGAGCATCCGTGGGATGCGACCTTATCTGTTGATATAGGGATTGAAAAGACATTTGATGAATGGGGTATGGTTTTTGCCTCTCTGGAATATGATAACGGAGGAGGTCTGGACGGCAACGGGAGAATGCAGTTATTCAGCGATGTAAATGGGGATGTTAATGGAGCCGGTTCAACAGTTGAGGTTAGCGAAGTGTGGTATGAACATTATTTTTTCGATAAGAGATTTATACTGACGGCGGGGAAAATAGATCCCTGTGCCTATGTGGATGATAATGCTTATGCCAATGACGAAACAACCCAATTTTTGAATTGTGCTTTTATCAACAGTACGGCGTTTAATAATGGCGCGAGAGTGGATAGCGGTCCCGGTGTCAGAATTGCGTGGGAGCCTGTCGATTGGTGTGATTTCAATCTGGTCGGAGGGACTACCGGTGGTACGTGGGACAATATAGGGAATAATCTTACGGGTATGGCGCAAGTGGCTTTCAAGCCCAATTGGATTCAGAACAGCGAAGGCGGGTACCGTGAAGGCAATTATCGTTTCTATGGATGGTATGCTCATGCCTGCGACGATTTCCCGATATGGGATACATCAGGGCAGATTAATAGAGATTATAACTATGGATTCGGTGTCAGCTTTGACCATGAATTGGTTGACGCGATAGGTGTTTTCGGCAGGTTTGGATGGGCGGACCCTGAAGTGAGTATTGTAGAATATTCGTGGGGTTCCGGTTTTCATCTGAACGGGAAATATTGGGGAAGAAAGAATGACATGATTGGAGCCGGCATAGGACAGAATATACCGGGAAACAAATGGGCTGAAACAGATAATAACGGAGGAGACAAAGAGGAAGGAGTATTTGAAATATATTATAGTTTTCATGTTAATGAATACCTTAGTATTTCTCCGGATTTTCAGATTATATGGAATCCTTACGGGGCGGGTTCGAAAACGGAAGGACCGTCGGATAATACAGGAAGGGATGAGACAGTTTATGTATATGGGTTAAGGGGGCAACTGGATTTCTGATATAACAACACCTTGC
>DJVC01000087.1:5379-9729 GCA_002440765.1 bacterium UBP3_UBA6266
CCCGTAGCTCAGTTGGATAGAGCATCTGCCTCCGGAGCAGAAGGCCGTGCGTTCGAGTCGCGCCGGGCGCGCCAATTATTGTTGACTGATGTTTGTTTTAAAAATACGATATATCAAAGGAGTTTTATTAAATGAGAAGCGATGGAAGAAAAACAGATGAGCTCAGGGAAATAAAAATAACCAAAGGATTCATAAGGCACAATCCCGCATCTGTCCTTATTGAGTTCGGGAATACAAGGGTGATCTGCTCCGCGACGGTGGAAAATGATATCCCGAGATGGCTGAAAGAACAATCTCCTGACTGTGGGTGGGTAACTGCGGAGTATTCCATGCTTCCGGCGTCCACCCCTTCTAGAACACAGAGGGAGGCTTCAAGAGGAAAAATCGGAGGCAGGACACATGAGATACAGCGTCTTATAGGCAGGGCGTTAAGGTCTGTCACAGACCTTGAAAAACTCGGCAGAAAAACCATATGGATTGACTGCGATGTTATAGAAGCCGACGGAGGTACGCGGACGGTTTCCATAACCGGAGCTTTTATTGCGCTGAGCCTTGCCGTCGGCAGGATGCTTGAGGAAAAAATATTGAAAACAAATCCTGTCAGGGATTATATCGCTGCGGTCAGTGTCGGTGTCGTGGAATCCGAAATACTGGTTGACCTTTCTTATCAGGAAGATTTTTCCGCTGAAGTCGATATGAATGTTGTAATGACGGGAAAAGGCAAATTCGTTGAAGTGCAGGGCAGCGGGGAAGAATCGGTTTTTTCCAGGGAACAGCTGGATGAAATGCTTTTGCTTGCTTCTCGTTCAGTCAGCAAAATCATAAACAGGCAGAAAAAAGCTTTGGAAAATTAACGGCTTTTAAATTATCGGAGGATATATGCTCGAGCTTGTATTGGCGACGAACAACAAGAATAAGATAAAAGAGATAAAGCAGATATTGAAAGGGCTCCAGATAAAGTTTTACACCCTTGAAGATTTCGAAAACATCGAAAATGTGATTGAAGACGGCAATACATTTGAGGAAAACGCCATCAAGAAGGCGAAAGAAATCGCGAAACATACGGGAAAGCTTACGCTTGCGGATGATTCGGGTATAGAAGTATATGTCCTTAATAATGAGCCCGGAGTGAGGTCTTCAAGATATGCGGGAGAGAATGCCACCGATATGGAAAATATGATGAAACTGCTGGACAGGATGAAAGGGTTTCCTCCGGAAAGAAGGGGAGCCAGATTTGTCTGTGTAATAGCGCTTGCCGATAAAGAAGATTTAATAGGGACGGTAACCGGCAGCTGCGAGGGCATTGTGTTAAATGAGCCAAGGGGCGGCGGAGGTTTCGGATATGACCCCATTTTTGCGAAGTTGGAATACGGTAAAAGTTTTGCGGAGCTTGATTTGGAAGTGAAAAACCGCATAAGCCACAGGGCAAACGCAATCGAAAAATCAAGGTTGATGCTCGAAAGGCTTATTAACAGGGAATCCTGAAGTTAACGGAATATTTCGCCTAAAGGTTTCATTTCTGTTTTTAAAACCGGTTTTTCTATGTTGCCTGTCGCGTGGATAGTTGTCAGCCTGCATTTGATATTGCCTATTCTTTTCGCCAGGACCTCCGGCCCCGAATCCCGGGAGTCTTCATAAAAACCGCTTTCTACCCAGAAGTCTATCTTTTTATCAAATCCTATATATCCTCTGGGCATTAACAGGAAATGTTCGCTGGAGAATACCGCGTTCGGAATGAATATTTTTTTATTTTTGATTTCGAAGTCCGTTTCGGCTTCCGTGAAGACCGCTTTTTTCAGGTTTGGGTTATTAATGACCAGAATCTGCCAGATACCGTCAAAAAGCTGCATATTCCACAATCTTCCGTCCGAAATTTTTAATACGCCTTTGCCGTTGAACGTTTCGGTTTTACCGGTTATGCCTCCGAGTTTAATATGGAAATCGGTTTTCCCCCTGACACTCTGTTTTTTATCGAGAATTGCGCCGGAAAACCGCTCTAAGTCCATATCTTTTATCCGGGTTTCCAGAGAAAAGGAAGCCGGAGGTCCGTTTTTAAATAACAGGCTGATACTGCCTGTCAGGCTTCCGGAACAGACATTTTTGGCCGAAAATTCCATTAACGCTTTTTCCGGCGTGTATTTAAGCCTTCCCGAAATTCCTTCCAATCCCATTTTTCTGTAAGTTATCGCGTCCGATGAAAAATCAACTTCGAGCGTCAGGTTTTCTGATTTTGATTTCTTTCCTTTGGCGCTGCCCTTAATAAATATCTTATTGCCGCTGTGTACCGGCAAAGGGTATCCCTTCAGTTTATCCAGAGAAAAAATATCTTTTAAATCGATGTTCCCTTCAAGTGTCAGGTTGTATGACGGTGATTTCAGGTCCGTGAAAAGTCCGTTCAGGGTCAGATCCGAATTCATTCGCCGTATCTCGAGCGGCGCTATTGAAATGGTGTTTTCCGTTAATACAACATTTCCCGCGAGTTTTGTGTCGGGATAACTGGCTTCGAAAGCAAGTTTCTTTTTGTCTTTTGTGTTAAAAGAACCTTTGAAATTGAATTTATAGGTAAGATTTCCGGTCAATGAATTGCTCAAAAAGATATTTTTATCATAAGATATTTTCCCCCTGACATCCCTGATTTCCCTTGTAAGATACGGGCATTTAATATTAATACCGTTTAATTCTATTACGGCCGACAGCTTTTCCGGGGAAATATCCTCGATGAAACCTTTATAATCCGCCGACAATTCGGCCGGACCGGAAACTTTCAGGTTATTATATTTAATATAATTTTTGAATATAGAGGTGGAACACCAGTCGTTTTCAATGGCCGTTTTGAGGTTTATGTTATAGAAGGGCTTTTTAAAACCGGTTGCTGTTATTTCGGCATTGAAAGGGTGTTGCAAAAAATCGAAAGAAAGATTTTTTGACAAAAAACCGACCGCGTTAAAGAAGAAATCCCCGCGGATATTTTTGATGTTCAAGTCCTTTTTCCTGTTGATTGCCGTACAATCCTCAAGAGACAGCCTGCCGATAAAATTTCCGGCGCTGCTGCTTTTATCGGATGTTTTCAGCATGCCATGGCAATTTCCGGATAACGAAAAATTATCATTTTCCGCTTCCAGCCCGTCCAGGTCATACTTCCCGAATATATGGGTTTTTGAGAAAGAGACTGTTTCCACCCGGAAATTGATCTTTGCGGTCCCTTTTTTAAGGTCTATATCGAAGAAATCTCTTATATAATCCCTGAAAACGGCGACATCTATTTTTTTCCCGAGTATTTTGAGCAGTGACTTATCCGAAAAAATATTATGGCTGCCGACAAGCATAACGTTTCTGTATTTGCCTTTTTGGATGGAACCCGACAGTTCAAAATTTACAGACCCTTTTATCGAGGGCTCTATAGCGCCTTTCACATTATAAAGGGAAAAATTCCTTTTTGTGCCGTAAAACATATCTTCATAGTGGATTTTTCCGTCTTTGATACGGATATTGGGTATTATGCCCGGTACGCTGTTTGTTTTAAAGCCGGATAAATTGACAGAGCCTTTTGCGTCTCTTCTTATAAAAAGTTCGCATGAAGACAGAGTTAACCTTTGTATAATATATTTTCCCTTTATGATATCGGTCAGGATAATCCTCATTTCCGACCTTTCGGCGAAAAAAATGATTTTTTTATCATCAAGAGGATCGGTGATAACAAGGTTTTTGAAGACTATCCCGTTAAATAAGTCATAAGAGATATTTTTAAAAAAAACCCTGGTCCCCACAATATCTTCGAGCTGCTTTTGCGCCAGGATTTTCCCGTCCTTGGATAAGTACAGGTGATTGATATAAATGCTCAGAAGCGAAAGAAGCAGAAATATAAGCAGAACGGATATCAGAAAATATTTTATCAGGTATCTAAGCACTCCATATCTCCATATATGTTCATTTTATCCGTTATTGCGGAGGAGCTTCTGCTGGAGATTTATTATCGCGCTTCTTCTTTTCTTTTCATAGCGCTCATTCTTGTTTATTGTAATATCAATAGCTGTGCCCGGCGCGCTTCCTTTGGGAAGGATGCCGAGGGGGAGAACGATGCTGCCCTTTTTGACAATTTCCAGGACCGCACAGTTATTGTTTTCAATCCGGTCTATTATCGCGGTAAATTTCATTTTAGCTCCTTTAAATAGGTTTTGAATATTTTTACCAGTCGGGGCGAAATAAGCGCCGCGGTTTTTACTATTTCTGTGTGCCTTGAGGATTCTTTATCAAAAATATAATTGGTTATGCATGATAATGCGGCGACTTCACATCCGCCGGAAAAAGCTTTTATTGCTTCGGGCACGGTGGACATGCCGACCGCGTCGG
>DJVC01000028.1:0-733 GCA_002440765.1 bacterium UBP3_UBA6266
GATCCTTCGAAAATTATAATCGCGCAAGGCAAGCATACACCGATTATTGATAAGCAGGATTTTGAGGAGGTGCAACAACTATTAGCGGTGAAAAAGAAACGGTGGAGGCCGAGAGCAAAAAATCAAGAATATCTTTTAGCGGGTCTGCTTTCTTGTGCTAAGTGCAGTCATAGATATCATGGCGTTTCATCAATATCGAATCACCGGACAAATAATAAGAAGCGGTGGTATCGTTGCTCAGGGCCTTATGTAAGCCGTGTTAGATGTACGAACAGAGCAGTCAAGGCAGAGGATATTGAGCCCGAAGTTACCAAGATAGTCGCTCAATTGGTAGAAAATGACCGGTTGAAACAGTACCGATGGACGACAGGGACTTTGTCAAGTGAGGCAAATTTCCCCGATTTTGGCGAAAATACCAAAATTGACGCAACTTTGTTGCGAAATAAGCTTGAAGATAACCATAAGAAGCAGGTAAAACTTACAGACGCTTATCTGGAAAATTTGCTTGGTGAAGATGTGTATCGTGATAAAATGGAAACCCTGCGAGGGGAAGAAGATGGATTGAAAAAACTCCTTGCGGGATATGAACTTAGAGAGATTGAGAGCGAGAGATCAGAAGGGTATTTAAACAGGGTAAAAGACTTTCTTGATGGCTATGATGACGGGTTGACCACGGTGAATTTTGAGCAGAAACGGCAGATGGCCGGACTGCTTTTTAAAAACATCAAAATCG
>DJVC01000028.1:863-36323 GCA_002440765.1 bacterium UBP3_UBA6266
AAGTCTACATCCGTACCTTCGGCTGTCAGATGAACGAACTCGACTCCGAGGCGATGGCTGGGGCGATGTCGGAACTGGGGTATGAGATGGTTTCTTCCGAGAAGGACGCGGATGTGATAATCCTCAACACCTGCACAGTGAGAGACCTCGCCGAAAAGAAAGCGCTGGGGAAGATAGGCGCACTTAAAAAATTGAAAGACGCCAACAGAAAACTGGTGATAGGCGTGGCAGGGTGCCTTGCCCAGCAGAGAGGCGAGCAGCTGTTAAAAAGGTTTAAGCATCTTGATTTTGCCGTCGGAACAAGGGAAATAGATGAAATCCCCGGACTGGTAGCCGAGGCGGTAGCGGGAAGGCGGCAGATATCGCGTCTTTGCGGCAGAAGAAAAATAACCGAGCCGGCTGTATATAAAAGGATGCATGATGTAAAAGCTTTTATATATGTGATGAGGGGTTGCGAAAATTTCTGTTCATATTGTATTGTGCCCTACGTGAGAGGCCATGAGGCAAGCAGGCCTTCTTTTGAGATAATCGATGAAATAAAGAAATTGGCGGACGCGGGTTACAGGGAAGTGTGTCTGCTGGGGCAGAATGTAAACTCATACGGCAGAGGACTTGATGAGAAAATAGATTTCACGGGGCTTCTTGAAAAGATAAATAAAATAGGCGGGCTTGAAAGAATAAGGTTTATGACTTCTCATCCCAAAGATATCTCGGACAGGCTGATAAGAGCGGTCGCGGAACTTGATAAGGTATGTGAAAGTATACATTTTCCTTTGCAATCAGGTTCTGATAAGATACTGAAACTGATGAACAGGGGTTACACTTACGCGGATTATCTGAAAATTGTTGATAAACTTAGAAAAAATGTTAAGGATATTGCCGTCAGCACGGATATAATAGTGGGTTTTCCGGGTGAGACCGAACAAGATTTCCGGCAAACCGTAAAAGCCTTTAACGAGATAGAATTTAACAGCTCTTTTATTTTCAAATATTCGCCAAGAAGCGGAACAAAAGCCGCTGAATTGGATGATGATGTCCCTTTTAAAGCCAAGCTTGAGAGAAACAGGGAACTGCTTGATCTTCAGGAGGAGATAAGTGTCCGGAAGAACGAAAAATTTGTCGGGAAAAAACTGGAAGTTCTTATCGAAGGCCCGAGCAGAAAAGATAAAAACATCTCAACGGGAAGGACAAGGCAGAATGTCATAGCCTTATTTGAGTCCGGCAAACACGGCAAAGGCGATGTCGCGGGGTTTATTCCCCGTTTGGCCAGTTCGTCGGTTCTTCGCGGAAAATTAACGGATAAATGATGTTAAAACATAGATATTTAATTTTTGTCTTCACTTTATTGTTCCATGCTGTGGTATCGGCGGGCCCCGCGGATTTTAAAAAGGCGGCGGGTTATTACAGCCGGAAAGAATACCAGAAAGCTTTTGATATCTACGAGGGCGAAGCCAAAGAAGTAAAAGACCATTCCGTCAAATCCGAAATATATTACTGGATGGGGCAGTGCTGTCTGGGAATGCAGAAGGGCGAGAAGGCGAGGATGTTCTTTGAGCTTTCGATGGACACTTACCCTAATTCTGAAAAGTCGGTTCTGAGCCAGGCGGGAATAGGAGACTCATATTTTACCGATAAAGATTACCGCAAGGCGCTGAATGTTTACACATGGGTACATAATATGAACCCCAAATGCGAAATCAGTTCGACACTGCTGTTTATGATATCGGAATGTTTTAAGAACCTCGGGGAAAAAGAAAGCGCCGAGGCTTATATCAAAATGCTTAAAAAAACTTATCCCAAAAGCCCGGAAGCAATGATAATCAGATGACGGAAGACAAAAACCTGACGCCGATGATGCAGCAATACAGGAAGATCAAGAAAGATCATCCTGACTGTATCCTTTTTTTCAGGCTCGGTGATTTTTATGAGATGTTCTATGACGACGCCAAGACGGCTTCGAAGGCTATCAATCTGGCGCTGACCGCGCGCCACAGCGTGCCGATGTGCGGTATTCCCTACCATGCCGCGGAGTCGTATATAGCAAAACTTATCAAGCAGGGATTTAAAGTCGCCATATGCGAGCAGATGGAAGACCCGTCGAAGGCAAAAGGTATCGTCAGAAGGGAAGTCGTGAAAGTCATTACTCCCGGGACGGTGCTTAACGCGTCGGTGCTTGATGAGAAAAGCAATAATTACCTTGCCGCCTTATGCAAAGCCGGCGGAGTTTGGGGTGTGTCTTTTCTTGATGTCAGCACGGGTGAGCTTCTGGCGACCGAGTTTTCTTATATCGAAGATGTAATCAACGAGCTTGAAAAAGTAAGGCCTTCAGAACTTCTTATCAGCGGTAAACTCGCTGACGATGAAGAATATTCGAGGGCGGGAAAGAAAATGAATATCCCCGAAGCCATCCTTGAAGATTGGCTTTTTGATTATTCCTCTGCTTATTCCGCGATAGCCGATTTACTTGAAGTGAAGTCGCTTGACGGTTTCGGCGCGAAGGGGATGTTCCCCGCCATATCTTCCGCGGGGGCGGCTATCCATTACGCGCAGGATAAGCTCAAAGAACAGCTTAACCACATTAAGACATTCAGGCTGTACACGTCGTCCGAGTTTATGATGATAGATACCGCCACACTGAGAAACCTTGAATTATTGGAAAATTCAAGGGGAGAGAAAAAGAATACCCTTTTTGCCGTGCTGGACAGGACTGCCACTTCAATGGGTTCAAGACTGCTTTCGCAGTGGATAAAACAGCCCCTGGTGAGGATAGACGATATACTCAACCGCCAGAATTCCATTACAGAGTTTATTTCAAACCTGAGCGTTACAAGGAAAATCGCAGACAGCTTAAAAAAAATGACAGATGTTGAAAGGACGCTTGGCAGGATAAGCTGCGGTTATTCCAACGGAAGGGACCTTGTCTCCCTCAGAAATGCTTTGCTTCTTCTTCCGGGAGTAAAAGAAGACCTGAAGATTTATTCTTCCGTTCTTGCCGAAAGAGTAAAGAATGATATATCTGATTTTGATGATGTCACCGAATTAATAGAAAAATCCATTGAAGACGCCCCTCCCGTTTCCGTGAAAGACGGTGGAATAATCAAAAAAGGGTATAATACCGAACTTGACGGGCTGAAAGAGATAACGACTTCAGGAAACGACTGGCTGAAGAAACTCCAGGAAGAGGAAATCAAAAAGACAGGAATCAAAAGCCTGAAAGTCAGGTATAACAAAGTGTTCGGATATTATATCGAAATAACTAAATCCAATCTGGATATGGCGCCGGAGAATTATATAAGGAAACAGACGCTTGTTAACAGCGAACGTTTTATTACGCCGGAACTTAAGGAGCACGAGACAAAAGTCCTCAACGCGCAGGAGAAGATGAAGGAACTCGAATATAACCTGTTTCTCGGGATAAAAGATAAAATCGTGAGTGAATCGGCCAGGATAAAAAAAGCTGCATCCGCTGTCGCTTTGCTTGATTTGATGTCTTCAATGGCTCTGCTTGCCGTGGAGAACAATTATACGTGCCCGGTAATAAATGAAGACGATATCATAGACATCAAGGCGGGGCGGCATCCCGTTCTTGAGAATATTCTTATAGGGGAAAAGTTCATACCCAACGATGTTTACCTGGATAATTCTGAAAATCAGGTACTTATAATAACCGGGCCTAACATGGCGGGAAAATCAACGTATATAAGGCAGACCGCGCTTGTAGTGCTTATGGCGCAGATGGGAATCTATATACCTGTCGATAAGGCCGTGATAGGCACGACGGACAGGATATTTACGAGGGTCGGGGCGTCAGATGAATTATCAAAAGGCCAGTCCACTTTTATGGTTGAGATGATAGAGACGGCAAATATACTTAACAATGCGACGTCAAAAAGCCTTGTTGTCTTAGACGAGATAGGGAGGGGAACGAGTACGTTCGACGGTATAAGCATAGCGTGGGCGGTTGCCGAGTTCCTGCATAATTCCAGGAAAGCGCATGCCAGGACACTGTTTGCCACGCATTACCACGAATTGACGGAACTTGAAGAGCTTCTGCCGGGAATCAAAAATTACAATATTGCCGTGAAGGAATGGAATGACGAAATCCATTTCATAAGGAAAATAGTCAGGGGCGGAACCGATAAAAGTTACGGGATACATGTCGCGCGGCTTGCCGGTCTTCCGCGGCCGGTAATCAACAGGGCGAAGGAAATACTCGATATACTTGAGGAAAACGCCCAGGAAAATATCACCATCCAGAAGTCCCGGGCGGGGAAATCAGGCGACGCGGGCCAGATGAATCTTTTCCTTGAAGGCAAGCATCCGGTGGAGGAAGAGCTTGAAAAAATAGATATAGAGAATATGACCCCCATACAGGGGCTTTTGAAACTGAAAGAACTTAAGGAAAAACTTGATAATTCAGCTAATTAATAACCCTGCCCGCCTGTGCCTTGTGGCGGTGCCTGCCCGCCGATTTATTGTGGCGGGTTAATAACAGGTTCTTATCTCATGGGAAAGATACGGATTTTATCAGACAGTGTCATAAATAAAATAGCCGCAGGCGAGGTTGTTGAAAGGCCGGCTTCTGTTTTAAAGGAACTTATCGAGAACGCCATTGACGCGGGTTCGAAAAGGATAGAAGCAGAGATAACCGCAGGCGGCAAATCGTCCATTCTTATAAAAGATGACGGTGAAGGGATGGACAGGGACGACCTTATACTTGCCGTCGAACGCCACGCGACAAGTAAAATAAAAGATTTTGCCGATATAGACAACTTAAAATCACTCGGGTTCAGGGGTGAGGCCCTCTCCAGCATTTCCGCCGTATCAAAAACGGAGATAATATCCATGCGGCGCGGCAAGAGCGAAGGCAACAGGATATTTGTCGAAGGCGGGAAAATAAAATTTGTGGAAAAAACAGGGGCTTCGCACGGGACAACGGTTAAAATCCGGGATTTATTTTTCAATGTCCCCGCCAGAAAAAAGTTTTTAAAAAGCACCGCGACGGAAGAATACTGGTGCGACAGGGTGATGGCCGAGTATGCGCTTTCGCGCAGGGATGTCTTTTTCAAATACACTAAAGACGGCAAACAGGCGTTTGTTTTTTCGGAAAAAGATTCACTGGAATATATTGTGTCAAAACTCATATCCGAAGAACTCGCAAAGGAATATACGGCAATAGATTTTTCATCCGGCGGTATTTCCGTTAAAGGCATGGCAGGCAAGCCGCCGTTAAACCGTTCGGACAGAGGCCAGCAGTTCTTTTTTGTTAACGGCAGGCCGGTTAAAAGCAGCGTTCTTTCCTATGCCCTGACTGAATCGTACAGGAATTCGATAGGGAAAAACCGCTATCCCGTGTGTTTATTGATGATAGAGCTGGAGCCGTCCGCTTTCGATGTGAATGTCCATCCGTCCAAGAGAGAGATAAAATTCAAAGATGGTAAGAGCATAAAGTCTTTGGTGTCGGAAGCTGTTTCCGCGGTTTTTGAAGATAAAATCAGGGAAGGCATTCCGTCATATAAAAAGCAGCGTTCTTCATCTGAAGCGTCGGATATCCCGCATGTAAAAGAAAAACAGGAAGAATTTACTGTTTCCGCGGGAAGAGAAGTGCCCGAATACAGGTTAATCGGACAGTTTGATAACACGTATATAATCATAGAGGAGAACGGTGAGCTTTTTCTTATAGATCAGCACGCCGCGCAGGAAAGGATTAATTACGAAAAACTGCTTGGTTCTCTTGAAGGAGAGAAACCTTCTGTCCAGCTGTTTTTAAGTCCGGTGGTATTCGAGCTGGAAAAAGCCCAGTTCGAGAAAATGTCGGAAATAACGGGAGAACTTACATCAATGGGTTTTGACATAGAACCGTTCGGGCGGGAAACCTGCAGGATAGCGGGAATGCCTTCGTTCCTTCCCTCGTTCGATATCGAAATCGCGTTTAAGGATTTAGCGGATATGATGGTAAGAGAAAAATACAAGGATATGAAAGAGAGAACCGAGAAAATAGCGAAGATGTTTGCCTGCAGGCGTTCTATTAAAGCGGGAGATAAGCTTGATATGCTCGGTATGAAGAGTATACTGGACGAATTATCTAAGACAAAATATCCCGATACCTGTCCCCACGGCAGGCCTGTTAAGGTGAGGATAGAAAAAGATATGATAAAAAAATGGTTTAAAAGGGATTATAAAGATTAAAACCAGTAAAAATTTCCCCATTATGTTTATTGTCGGGCCTACCGCCGCAGGCAAGACCGGAATCGCCGTTAAACTTGCCGAAAAGATAGACGCTGAGGTAGTTTCAGCCGATTCCATGCAGGTGTATAAATGTCTTAACATAGGGACAGCAAAACCGTCCCCCTCCGAATTAGGAAAAATAAAATATCATCTTATAGATATTAAAAGCATTAATGAAGAGTATAACGCCGGAATTTTTGTCGAGAGCGCTTTAAAATGCATAAAAAAGATATTGGTGAAAAAGAAGAATGTCATTGTCGCGGGAGGGACGGGACTATATGTGAGAGGTCTGCTCTACGGTCTCAAAGAAACCTGTCCCGGAGATAAGGATTTCAGGGGCAAAGCGGAGTTAAAAGACGCGAAAGAACTTTATGAAGAGTTAAAATCCGCTGACCCCGAAGCGGCGGAATCGATCGGGCCTCATAACAGGAGAAGGATTATCCGCGCTTTGGAAGTCTATTATGTTTCCGGAAAGAAGTTTTCGGAAAAAGGGAACTGGGATACCACAAAAGAACCCGAGATATTCGGAAGGAGATGTGTTGTATTCGGACTTGATACGGACAGAGCCGGGCTTTACAGGAGGATAGAAGAACGGGTCGACAAAATGGTTAAAGCCGGTTTGGCCGGAGAGGCCGAAAAAGTTATTAAATCCCCTGATTTTAAATATTCCACCGCTGTTCAGGCGATAGGTTACAAAGAATTTATACCCTGTTTTGAAGGAAGTGTTACACTGGAGGAAGCGATTGAAGCGCTTAAAAAGAACACGAGAAATTTCGCGAAGAGACAGCTCACGTGGTTCAGGAAGGAAAAAGGGATAGTCTGGATAAAGGTTGATGATGTGGCGGAGGAAGAGGTTGTGGAAAGAATATTGGAGAAAACAGAAAAGGATAAATGAAAATTGAAGGGAAAATTGTTTAGATAGCAAATTTTTCGGGGACACTTGAAATCCCTCCGAGTTTTGCTACGCTTGACTTTTTTGTTCGCCCGCCCTTCGGGCACCGTGGTCGCTCACAAAAAAAACCCATCAAAACCTGCTACCTAAACAATATGTGATTAGAAACAAGAACGAGATAAAAGTTAAGGCGAAATAGGTTGAGTAGCGGAGCGAGAATGAGTGAAAAACATTTACTTAACTTATTTTACCAGCAGAATTATTATACCAGTATGCGTTTGATTGTGAATTGGAGGATTTGCAATATTGAAAAAGATCATAGAGTTAAGCAAAGAGAAAATAAAAGAGATAGTTGTTACAGTCGGTGTGCAGTACGGGCAGTCCGACAAATGGCATGTCAGGGATTCCCTTGCCGAACTTAAACAGCTGGCACATACTGCCGGCGGGACGGTCATAAAAGAGTTTACCACGGTAAGAAAAGCTCCGACGCCCGCTTATTTTGTCGGCAAAGGTAAACTCGAGGAAATCCGGGTGTTTTGCGAAGGCGCTGGTGTGACGACGGTGGTTTTTGATGATGACCTTTCGCCCGCCCAGAAAAAGAATCTGACGAAGGAGCTCAAGACAAAGGTATTGGACAGGACCGAACTTATACTTGATATATTCGCTCTTCATGCTGTCACGGCTGAAGGCAAACTTCAGATAGAAAAGGCCCAGCTTGAATACCTCCTTCCCAGGTTGACGAGGGCGTGGACCCATCTTTCGAGGCAGGAAGGCGGGATAGGGACGAGAGGCCCCGGGGAAAGACAGCTTGAAGTCGACAGGAGGCGGGTTAAAGAGAGGATATATCATTTAAACGGCAAACTTAAGGAACTGAGGGAAGCGCGGGGTTTAAGAAGAAAAAAACGCCAGGCTGTCCCTGTCACTGTCATATCCATAATAGGTTATACCAACTCGGGCAAATCAACGTTACTCAACTCTTTGACCGGAGCCGGAGTCCTTGTCGAAGATAAATTGTTCGCGACACTTGATACCACAACAAGGATATATTTTCTTCCGTCGGGCCAGAAGGTGCTTTTGACCGATACCGTCGGTTTTTTGAACAAGCTTCCGCACGGCCTTATCGAATCTTTTAAAGCAACACTTGAGGAAGTTACCGAATCGGACCTGTTGCTTTATATCATTGATTCGAGCCGTGAAGACGCGCTTGAACAGGATAAAGCCGTTAAAGAAGTGCTCAGAGAACTTAAAGCCGACGACAAGCCCTCAATAAAAGTTTTCAATAAATGCGATATCGAAACATCCGCGGGTAACATCGCCGGGCTTAAGAGGTTTTATCCGGACGGGATAGAAATATCGGCCCTTAAAAAACAGGGTTTTGAAAAACTTAACGATAAAATCCAGTCAGAGATAGATAAAATTCTTGTAACGCAGGAATACAGGATACCCGTTAAAGAGTATCATCTTGTAAATAAATTTTATGAAATGGGAAACGTGAAAAAGGTCGAGTATAAAGATGACGAGATAATAATCATGGCGGAAGCGCCGGCAAGGTTGTCGGCTGAGATGAAAAAATACAGAAAGTAGGTCGAGGTGGAGGTTAAGGGGGAGATTAAATATAAATGAGAAAATATAGTTAAAGGAGAATCTTGCGGATGTTGGGCAGCCGAAAAGCTTTTATTTTTTGTTCTTTGGTAATGCTGTTTATATCTTTATGCGCTGAAGTTTTTCCAATTCCCGCCGAAGCGCAAAAAGGCGACTGGAAATATATAGTCATACACCACAGCGCGACCGAAACCGGAAATGCCGCGATATTCGATAAGGCTCACAGAAGAAGGGGAATGAAAAACGGGCTTGCTTACCATTTTGTGATAGATAACGGGACGGGCAAAAGAAGGGACGGACAGATAGAAACCGGTTCAAGGTGGAAACGCCAGATAGAAGGCGGACACGTAAGGCAAAGATGGCTTAATATCCAGGGGATAGGTATATGCGTAGTCGGGAACCTTAACGAAAAATGTATGACAGAGAAACAGTATTGGTCGCTGGTATGGCTGACAAAGCATCTTATGAAGAAGTATAATATCCCGCAGGATAAAGTTCTTTTTCACGGAAAAATCAAAGGGGAATCCACCGAATGCCCCGGAAAAAAATTCCCTTACGCCAGATTCCGGAAAGATATAAACATTAACAATAAATCAAATTCAAACAGCAAGAATCCCAAAAAAACAAAAAGTTCCCAAAATACAAGAAGAACGGCAAAATAAAAAGTATTGATTTTATCCGTTCCGTTTGGTATAAAAAATTCGGATTATAAACTGTTTTCAGATAAAAAATCGAAATTAAACTACCGGCTTTAAAACGCCTTTCATGATAGGGGGAGTAAATGTTTCTGGATTCTATTTTCGGTCTTTTCTCAAGCGATATAGGTATTGACCTGGGAACAGCCAACACACTGGTTTATGTCAAAGGCAGGGGTATTGTCCTGTGCGAGCCGTCTGTTGTTGCCATACAGGAAGGCACGACAAATGTCCTGGCGGTCGGAGAAGAAGCAAAAAGGATGTTGGGAAGGACGCCGGGAAACATTGTCGCCGTCAGGCCGATGAAAGACGGTGTGATATTCGATTTTGAAATAACTGAAAACATGCTGCGTTATTTTATCCAGAAGGTACATAACAGGAAAGCGCTTGTCAGACCGAGAATAGTGATAGCTGTCCCTTCGGGTATTACCGAGGTTGAAAAAAGAGCTGTTATTGAGTCATCCGAGCATGCCGGAGCAAGGAAGGTTTTCCTTATCGAAGAACCTATGGCGGCGGCTATCGGAGTGGGTCTTCCCGTGCAGGAACCGGCCGGCAATATGATAGTTGATGTCGGCGGCGGCACGACGGAAGTGGCTATTATCTCTCTTGCGGGTATAGTGTTTTCAAGAAGCATAAGGACCGGCGGCGATGAAATGGATGAAGCAGTAATAAAATATATGAACCGCCAGTATAATCTCCTTATCGGTAAAAATACCGCTGAAAATATAAAAATAAAAATCGGCTCCGCGTACAAGCTGGATGAAGAAGTGTCGATGGAAGTCAAAGGAAGAGACCAGATCGCAGGCCTTCCGAAAACATTGACTGTCCGTTCCGAAGAAATAAGGGAAGCTCTTATGCAGCCGGTTAACACGATAATCGAAGTTGTAAGAACTTCACTCGAAAGATGTCCTCCGGAACTTGCGGCTGATCTTGTTGACAGGGGTATAGTTATCGCGGGCGGAGGAGCGTTAATGAGAGGCCTTGACAAACTTCTTGCCGAAGAAACGGGGCTTCCCATACATGTTGCCGATGACCCGTTGTCTGCGGTTGCCCTTGGAGCAGGCAAGGTCCTTGATGAGCTGAAATTCCTTGAAAAAATTCAGGTGCGGAGAAAGCGCGGAACTTAGGTAGACTTTAAATGTTATGGCGGAAAAGGGCTTTTGTACTATTAATTATCCTCACTCTGTTTTTTATACTTGCCTTCAGCCCGTTTTCAGGCTCCGTTAAGAATTTTTGTGTTAATCTCGTCCATCCTTTCCTTAATATTACGGAAAGTATCAAGAACAATGTTTCGTCCTTGTCCGATTTTACGAGACTGAGGGCCATAATCGCGGAAAACAGGCGCCTGAAAGAGGAAAATGACCTCTTGAAAATAAATATCCTTGAATCCAGAGAAGCCGCAATCGAAAACACCCAGCTCAGAAAGCTTCTTGAATTTAAAAGAAGAGTTCCTTTTCAGACAATTCCCGCCGAGGTAGATGGCAGAGACATTTCAAACTGGAACAAGACAATTCTCATAAATAAAGGGGCAAAGGACGGCATCAGGGGCAATATGGTTGTAGTATCCGGAGCCGGCCTTGTCGGAAATGTTATAGAAGTGCATGAAGATGTTTCCCGTGTCCTGCTTATTAATGATGTTAAAAGCAAATGCAGCGCTATGATACAGGAGACAAGGGATATGGGCATTGTATCCGGTGACGGGGCCGGCGGGCTTAAAATGTCTTACATATCCAGGAACTCCGAAGTTGAAAAAGATGATATCGTTGTTACTTCGGGAATGGGCGGAATTTACCAGAAAGGGCTTCTTATAGGCTCCATCATCAGTATTTATACGGAAGAAGATGAACTGAATAAATTCGCGAAAGTGAAGCCCGAGGTGGATTTTAACAGGATTGAAAATGTCCTTATCATGAAAGTCGAGAAAGACTGAAAGCCGGTTAAACGGAGATGCTGTTTTGGCTAAGTTTAAATTTATTCTTCTGATTCTTATTGCCCTGGTTATCGAGGTTGCTTTTCTGCGGCCGACCAGAATAATGGGAGTGAAGCCCGATTTAATGCTGATAATCACATGTTACGCGACGCTGTTGTTCGGATTCGGAACAGGGTGTTTTGTGGCTTTTGCATCCGGTTTCCTGAGTGATTGTTTTTCAGGCGGTTCCATGGGAAGCATGATGATTGCGTCTCTTATCAGCGTTTTTGTCATTACTTTTATAAGGAAACATCTGTATAAGGAGCATCTGACGACAAAGTTTACCGTGATATGGCTTTGTTCGTATATATTCGCGTATGTGTCGGTGAATTTTACCAATATTATGCATGACATCGGAAAAGTCAGAATGCTGAATATAGAGTTCAGCGCGTTCGCGTTTGTTAACCTTGCTTTCTGCTGTATTTTAATTCCTCTGCTCGACTTTATCTTCAAAAAAGAGGTCCGCTACAAATGATCGGTCCAGGCCTGTTAAATGAAATGCATCCCAGGCTGAGGATTATCGCTGTTTTAGGTTTAATCCTTACACTTGTGCTGATTATTAAACTTTTTATTATACAGGTTGTGGATTACCCGAAATACAGTGAATATTCCGCGAATAACAGGATCCGCATCATAAGGACAATGCCTCTCCGCGGAAATATCTATGACAGAAACGGCAGGCTGCTTGCCGACAACAGGCCTTCATATAATGTATGTCTGGTTGAAGAAGATATTAAAGATAAGGATAAGACTATGTATTTCCTTGAACAGGCTCTCGGGCTTGACAAAGATTATGTCCGGAAGAAACTCAAGGAATACAGGTGGCGGCCCTATACCCCCGTTGTGATTAAAAGGGATATACCGGAAAAAGAGGTTGCGCAAATAGAGGAAAACAGGCTTGACCTGCCCGGTGTCATTGTGGAAAGAATTCCCGCGAGAAATTATGTTTATAACAATGCGGGAAGTTCGATTATAGGTTATGTCGGAAGGATAAGCAGGGATGATTATGAGAGAAATAAAGAGAAAGGATATTCTGCGGATGATATGACCGGTATTACGGGGCTTGAAAAAGAATATGAGCGTTATCTGAGAGGCGAAAAAGGCGGTATGCAGGTGCAGGTTGACAGCCGGGGTTACAGGGATAAGATATTGAAATCACATCCTTCCTCGAGAGGCTATGACATATACACCAGTATCGATATAGACCTTCAGAAAGACGTTGAAAATATTATGTCCGGCGTTAAAGGCGCCGCAATCGTTTTGGATTCGCGGAACGGAGAGGTGCTTGCGCTATCGTCAAAACCCGATTTTAACCCGAACGTTTTTTCGGGTTTTGTAGAGCAGGAAGAAATCGATCTGATAATTAAAAGTAAAGACCTTCCTCTTCTGAACAGGGCGATAGGCGGTATGTATCCTCCCGGTTCTATCTTTAAAGTGGTTATTGCCCTGGCGTCCCTTGACAGGCCTGATTTTTCCTCAAACACAAAACATCATTGCTCAGGCAGTTTCAGTTTTGGAGACAGGGTGTTTAATTGCTGGGAAAAAAGAGGGCACGGTTATGTTAACCTGACGGATGCCATAAAATATTCGTGCAATATTTATTTTTATAATGAGGGGTTGAATTGCGGGGCCGACAGGATAATTGAAACAGCGGAAAATTACGGCTACGGGCAGAAAACAGGCATAGATATTTACGGCGAAGCGTCACCCGAGCTTCCCCGGCCGGAATGGAAAAAGGAAAAATTCGGACAAAGCTGGTACCGGGGGGATACGGTTAACCTGTCAATAGGACAGGGATATATTTTAACAACTCCCCTGCAATCCGCGGTTTTTCTATCCGCGGTCGCAAACGGAGGTAAAGTGTACAGGCCCAGAGTGGCGCTTTCCGTGGTAAGACACAATACGGGCGATAAAATCAAAGAGTTTTTGCCGTTTGAAAAGTCCGCGCTCCCGATAAGCGAAAAAAAACATAAGATGATAAAGGATTCCATGTGGAGGGTGGTTAATGAGACGCATGGAACGGGAACGGCGGCTGCGGTGCCGGGTTTCGATGTCTGCGGAAAAACGGGAACTGCCCAGGCAGGCAGCGGAACACACGCGTGGTTCGGAGGGTTTGCCCCGAGGGATAACCCGGAACTTGTTGTTGTAGTGCTTATTGAAGGCGGAGAATCGGGCGGCAGATCCGCGGCCCCTCTTGCCGGACGTATTTTTAAATCATATTATGAGCGATATAAGAAAAAAATAATGTGATTTTTTTTCCTAAAAACAGACTAATTACTTGAAAAAAATATCTTTATAGCGTAATATTTAATAGTCTATTGTTAAGGTTACCATTGTTAGGCCGCATCTGATTGGAGGAACAATTGAAAAAAATTCTGATAGTTGATGACCAACCCGAAGTAAGAGAGCTGGTCACCATCACCCTAAAAAATGAAAACTATAAAATCCTGGAAGCCAGCGAAGGCAAAGAATCCATAAATATTATCAAAAAAGAAAAACCCGATATAATCCTTCTTGATATTATGCTGCCGGGAGAGATCGACGGCTTTGAAGTATGCCGCCGGATAAGAGAAGACAAGGAATTCAAAAATATTTTTATTGTTATGCTTAGTTCCCAGGGCTCCGAGGAAGATATCGAAAAGGGCAAGCAATTTGGGGCCGATGATTATTTCGTCAAGCCGTTCAGCCCGCTTCAGTTAATAAAGAAAGTAGAAGACCTGCTGGGCAGCTGAGTATTAAAAAGACGGTTTTTTTGTGGTATAATTTAACAGGGATATAATTGTTTTCGGTTTATTTGGAAGGTTGGGGGGCTAGTGTAAACTGGAAGATAAGCGGCAGTGTGGGGTTGTGTATGACAAAGAAAAACAACGACACGGCGCCCGGAAGGATTACGGGTGATATACATACAAAATTAATCGAAAGTTATGATAATCTTAAGTCCGAGATAAGCAGAAGCTACGACCAGGCCAAAATATACGCCAGAGAGTTGAACGACGCCCTTAAGGCAATGAAAACAGGCGATGGCGAGCTGAAAAAGGCGCGTTCAATGATGGAGAGGATAAGACAGCAAAGCCTTATATATGCAAAGGAACTCCAGTTAGCCCACCAGCAGATAGAGAAAAGCTCATTAAATACCCTTGAAGTACTCGCTGAAGCGTTGGATGCCAGGGACCACTATACAAGCGGTCATTCAAAAAGAGTTACGGATTTTTCCGTTCAGATAGCTGAAATCATGAAACTTCCGCATAAGGAAATTGAAGTCATAAAACAGGCCGGGTTGCTGCATGATATAGGAAAGATAGGAATAAGAGATGAAATTCTTCTCAAGCCGGGAAAATTAACAAAGGATGAATACGAGCTTATCAAACAGCATCCTTTAAAAGGTTATAAAATGTTGAAAGGCCTTTCGTTTCTTGAAAACGCGCTTGACTGCATCCTTTATCATCATGAGGAATTTAACGGCACAGGATACCCTGAAGGTCTGAAAGGGGAAGACATTCCCATCGGCGCCAGGATAATTCATGTCGCCGATACGGTTGATGCCATGACTACAGAAAGGCCTTACCGTAAAGCGCTGACTCTGGAAACGGCTATCGATGAACTCAGGAAATTCAAAGGCGTCCTTTTCGACCCCTTCGTTGTAGAGGCTTTCCTGATAATTCAGAAAGTTTTATAGAAATGCAGAAATTCCATGTGTACAGGCACGGTGATTTTTTGGTTTCTTTCTCCGTGTTTGTGCTCATTGCTCTGGGGCTTCTGTTTATTTACAGCGCTTCTTACCATTCCGGCGATTCTGTATCCGTTTTTGCGACAAGGCAGTTAATGTGGGCAAGTATAGGATTATGCCTTTGCCTTATAATATGGAAAATCGATTATAGGCATTTTGTGTCATCGGCGTATTTGCTTTTCGCGGTAAATATCATACTTCTTTTAAGCGTGCTTTTTTTCGGTTCAAAAACGCTTGGCGCGCAAAGATGGCTGAGATTCGGGTTTTTCAGGCTTCAGCCGTCCGAATTTTTCAAAATAACAATGATACTTTTTCTCGCGAAATATTATGCCGGTCTTCCCAGTTACAAGAAAGGGTATTTTTACTGCATAATAATTCCTTTCCTGTTTATCGGTCCGGCTATTGTGCTGATAATGAAGCAGCCCGACCTCGGAACGGCCCTGGTGTTGATACCGGTCTTTTTTGCCCTGTCTTATATCGCAGGCACAAGGCCTGTCGATATTTTATATACTATTATTGCCGGTGTATTATGCGCTGTCCCCGGTTATTTTTTGCTTAAGCCTTATCAGCAGGAGAGGATAAAAGTATTCCTGAATCCCGAGCATGATCCTTTGGGGGTGGGCTACCAGTCTATACAGTCGAAAATAGCGGTTGGTTCGGGCGGCATTTTGGGGAAAGGCTGGCTTAAAGGGACCCAGACACAACTGGATTTTCTTCCCGAACGCCATACCGATTTCATTTTTTCCGTTATCGGGGAGGAATGGGGTTTTCTCGGCGCTATACTTGTTATATTTCTTTTTGCCGTGCTTGTTATTCTGGCGTTCAAAATAGCGAATGAATCGAGGGATGAAAAAGGGAAGCTTGTGGCCAGCGGGCTTGGGGTCCTTTTTTTGGTGCATTTGTTTATAAATGCCGGGATGACAATAGGCATAATGCCCATAACAGGCCTTCCTCTGCCGTTTGTCAGTTATGGAGGATCGTCCCTCATAACCATGCTTGTGGCCGTAGGTCTTCTGCAGTCTATTTACTCCAGGAGGTTTATGTTTTAGTGTTACTGTTTGGTAACAATGTTGATAAATTGTAACAATATGGTATATTTAATATAGGTAGTTTAAGTTCAGAATTCAGTTGGCATAAATATTGCTCTACTTTAAATGTGGAAAAGGAGTAAAAAGTATGAAAAAGCTCGTTCTTACCGTTATTTTAACAATCCTATTTTTTGCCCCGGAAGTTTCTTACGCAAAAACAAAGAGCCCTGATGATTGCTTCAGAGATTATCTTTCCGCTGTGCAACTTAATAAAGAGAAAACCGTTGAAAAATATACATATGAAGATCCCGCGGAACTGGAGAAACAAAAATTAACTTGCGCAAAAGTTATGAAAGAACAGGGTATGGACAACGAAGTCATCAAAAAGGAATTGCAAAACATTGAAAATTGGTATAACGCGCAGAAAAATCAAAAAGTCCAGAACAATGCAATATGGGCATCTCTTGGAAAAATTGAGTTAAAAAGTGAAACAATTGACGGCGCAAACGCTCATCTTTCGTATATTGCCGCAGCGACAGGCCTTTGCCAAAGCATGTTTAACGATGATAAAGTATTTTTGGAAGTTGATATGAAAAAATCGGGAAATATTTGGAAAGTTTCTTCTATCAGAGGAATGCCACTGACAAATTATATTGAAATGAAAAAGCAGGAGTTGGAACAACAGAAAGAAGTGGCAAAATGAGAATCACAAATAAAAATTCTCTAACGGGGTTTACACTTATTGAAATGCTGATGGTGGTTACCGTTATCATTATTCTGGTGGGGATCACAATCCCTTTTTTGAGAGGGGCCGAGCAGGCGGCAATGATAAAAAAAGCAAAAACAGAGGTAAGTAAACTGGAGCTTGCCATAAGCATGTATGAGTCGGATTTCGGGCGGTATCCCAATATAAACGCAGGGCAGAATACAAACTGGCTGATAAGCTGGCTTACCGGTTTTACGCTTAACGGAAGTGTTTTAATGGTGCAAAATTATCTTGGGATAATGGAAGAGATTTATGAGGCGGAGCTTTTCTGGCGCGGCCCTTATATGAAAGTCTCTTCCAATGATCTGGATTCGACCGGAAATTTGATGGACCCCTGGGGAAAAAGATACAGTATAGACGCCATTAACCCCGCGAATAATTCGGCTACTGTGGATATATATTCTGCCGGTCCGGACAGAACCGCCGGCAGCGGTGATGATATTGCAAATTATAACAGATGGTAACGGAGGTTGGTCATGAGAAATAAATATAGGGGGTTCACGCTTATAGAACTTCTTACGGTTATTGCCATAATAGCGATACTTGCGGGCATTTTGATGCCCGTTGTCGGAAGCGCCCAGAAAAAAGCCGCTGAGGTTAAAGCAAAGGCTTTGATAGAGAGCATTTCCGTTGCGATAAAAATGTATGAAATGGATTTCGGCGACTTCCCGCCGGATGATAACCATGCGAGCAGCGCCGCTTATAACCGCTCATCGGAAGCTCTTTATCACAGCCTTACTACCCAGTGGACCGGCGGAACAAATGCCAGTATCAGCGCGGGCCCTTACATGGAATTTAAGGGCGATGTGAATAAAAGGATAGGTGTGGCGGACAGGGATGGAGATAACAGGTATGAGATAGTTGACCCGTGGGGAAATGAAATCTGTTATGAATCGAATGATGACAATGGAGCGGGGGGAGATGCTCCTTACCATAACAGGTTTTCGTTTGATATCTTTTCGATGGGGGTGGACGGCACAACGGCGGATTTCAACGGCACTACCGACTTTACGCCCTCGACGAATTCAGGAACGCAAACAGGGGATATCAATAACTGGGATGGATGACGGATGAAAGAAATTGAATATGAAAGACAGACACAATAATTTATATGAAGTTTCTCTAAAGGGGTTCACGATGACCGAGCTGCTGGTTGTCATAAGTATTATGGTTATTATGATGGCTATGATAGTGCCGTTTGTAAAAACATTCGGGAGCGGACAGGAGTTGAAAAAGTCAGCTGAGAATGTTGCCTCTATGCTTCGCCTCACAAGGCAGATGGCGATAACTATGAACGCTACGTACAGGGTTGATGTTAACCTGGCTCAGGATTCAATATATATAAGCGATTCAAACGGCAGTATGTATGAAAAAACCTATGTTCCTCCCGTAAGTGTTGATATTACGAATGCGACTCCGGCATACGGGGCCGGGGGGAGAATCAACTTTTATTCGAGAGGAACATGCCAGGCGGGTACCATCAGGGTGACAAGCAGAAGGCAGAATAATTCGGGAGGATATGACTTTTATGAGATAACAACATCGGGTTCCGCGGGCAGAGTGCAGATAAAAGACTTGAATGATACATAAGGTTAAATTATGAATAAGAAAAAAATAGGATTAATTGAAGGGTTTACAATCATTGAGACAGTGGCGGCTCTGGCTATTCTGGCTATAGCGGTTATAAGCATACTTTCTCTTTTCCCCGTAGGCATAGAGGCGAACAAAAGAGCCGATGACCTGACGACTGCCGCCATGCTTGCACAGTTGAAGATGACGGAAATATTGTATGACAGGCCGCGCTCTATATATGCCGACGGGGATACAAGCCCGACCGGACACGGGCTCGGGCCTTATATCTGTTGGAACGGTTCACAGTATGAGAGGATAAGATGGGATGTTACGGGCTGGACAGCGGGAGCGGATATTACCGGCAACGGGAGTTCCGATATGCCGTATTATCCTTTTAAGAACCATCCAAAGTTTTATTGGGCGGCTTACCGGTCAATTCTGCATTACAGCCTGTATTACAGGCAGGATCCAACGGGATACAATGGGGCTGACTACGCTGATTCACCTGTAGATGCCGTATACAGGATAGATTTGTTTATATTTCAGGGTGATAACAGGCCCAATACCTGGGCGGAGCTTGATGACAGGGTTCCCGCGTTTTACGTTTTTTCGTATTATGTATCTTTGACAAATCCGCTGTAAGAAGGTGAGTTTTATGAGAAAAAATAATAATAAGGGGTTTACAATCGTAGAACTGCTCACGGCGATGGGAGTGCTTGCCATAATATTATTTTCCATCGGTGTGATTTTCGGGCAGATAGATAAAGTCTGGCAGGAAACAGCGAAAAGAATGCAGGTCTATCAGAACGCCAGGATTGCCATAGACCTTATGACGGAAGATATTTCAAACGCTATATATCAGGGAGCGCATACAAGTTCATCCCTGAGGAATTTCTCCGGAACTTCCGGCGGAACGGCGCAGGATCCCCTTGATGAGGTAATATTCTGGACTATGAGAGGCGACGGAGCCCATAAAGTGGGATACAGGATAAATAACGGAACGCTTGAAAGGTTATGGGCGGGGACTGCGGGTGACAGCGCGCCTAACTGGTCAAGCGGTTATCCTAACGTTGACGTGATTGCTTATAATGCCGTTAATATATCGGTATTGTACTGGACGGATGGGACCGAGACGTGGGACGGTTCGGGAGGAACAATAGCCGCGGAAGTCCAGTGGCCTCCTTCTTACGGCGGAAAATTACCCGCCAGAATGCGGGTTGATTTATATATGTTAAATGACGCGGATGCGAAAAAGTTTGCAGGTGACGCCACCGCGCGGCGCGCGGCAAGGAAAATATTCACAACAGAAATTGATTTACCGTTAAGGAAGTGGGACAGATGAAAACCATAATAAAGCACAGGAAACATCATCAGGAAGGCGCCGCGCTGGTAATAACGCTTATGGTGCTGGCGGTGCTGTCCATGATTGCGGTTACATTTTCCGTGACGATGAGGCTGGAAGAAAAGATGGCGGTAAACAACCTGCATCATATGGAAGCGAAGTTCTTTGCCCGTTCGGCTATGGAATACGCGGCGGCAGCTCTGTACAGCGACATTAAAAACGATCTCACGACATATTATGCAACCCCTTCCAACGGGATAGCTGATGATTTAAATGAAGCGTGGGCGGTGATGTTTGCAGATAATGCCACAAGGGGAGGCAGTACGACAAATGATGTTGACCTTGACGGTGACGGGACAGATGATTCCAGATGGATAGAGGTGTGGTCGACTCACGGTACGCAGGGCGGCATTATAGGGAGATATGCAGTTCTGGTGCGTGATGCGGGCGGTATGATAAACGTGAACACTGCCGGACATTCGGCGCTGGGAGATTTTGCCCAGGGATTTTCTCCCGCAGCGGTCGCGATGGATGGCCACTCGGCGTTGACACAGGCTCAGGCCCAGAATGTCCTTGGTTACAGGTACGGCACGGACAGTTCTCCGGGTTCAAACGGTGTTGATGACGACGGTGATAATAAGATTCTGGAGAATGACGGTATTGATAATGACGGAGACTGGGACCCCTCTACAGATGATGTCGGGACGGGGTATCCCAGTGATTCCAATAACGCCAATGAATGGGGCTGGCAGGACGGGAAACCGAGCGTTGTTCATATTGGAGGAGTTGTATACAGGGAACCCAATGTGGATGAAGCAAACGAAGGAGTTGATGAACCCGACGAACAGTTCCTGTGGTACCCGGAAGGCGATGATTTTGATTTTGCGTTCCTCGATAATGTCGAAGAGATTTCAGGTATATCTTCAACTAACCTGGATAATATGAGGTATGATTACACGGTCTTTTCATATGACAGGAATATGGCGTTCGCATCGGACGGGTATGGGCTTGATAGCAGTGATGCTACATACAGGGATAATTACTGGAAGCCGAAGGCTAACCTTAACTACCCTCTGTGGCGTGAGTATACGGCTCTTACCGAACCTACTCAGTCAATAGTCGCCAGAGTGTCATTCAGAGGGAGGATAAATGATTCGGGAGACAGCCCCGGCGGGCCGACGTTACTCGGTATGATGGAGAAATGGAACACGGATAACCCGGCGAGTAAAATCGGCGGGAGTGATGCCGCAACAAACCAGATAGCGTTGAATATAGAAGATTATATTGATAAAGATATTTTCCCTACAAGAAAAACCCTCGGCGGGACTACAATGGCCGGGGTTGAAGGTTTGCGTATTACGGAAATATTCGCTAATTCGGATTTCGCGTTGAATGCTATGACAACGTTTTCCGGTTTAGGAGGGTGGACTACCGGTACATTGGGCGGAAGGAATTGCTGTCTGAGAATATCCGGGAACGGCACTACATGGACCGGTTATATAACATTTACGGTTAAAAGAGCGGGCAATTATTATCCTTGGCTGATGACTTATGATACAGCGGGAGAAAACAGAAAATTCAGGGTTGATATAAATATTGCCGGAAGCGGTCTTTATGCATATCCTCCCAATTACCAGATTTGGTCTGTGGGAAATCATAATGCGGGCGGCTGGCAGATTGAGAATCCGGGCCTGGTTGTCTGGTTAGGTGCAGGCACAAACTCTATCCAGATCAGCAAAGATTGGGGTTTGGAAGGAGCATCTTCCCCTGAGGGCCCTTATAGAACCGCAGGTTTGCAGTGGATAAGATTTTCTCAGAACGGGCAGAGTGATTATATAGAGTTAACCAATTTTTCTAACCAGACTATTGACCTCGTAAAAGATTATGATTATCTTCAACTGCACAGCACAGATGAAAGCGAAACTTCGGGCTCTCCGGCATCGTATATTTCACTTGCAGGACTTGCATTGCAGAACCTTTCAGCCGCTATAAGAAAAATATATCCCGGTGAGAGGCTTATTCTCTGCCAGGATATGGACGCTACGATAAAGTCGAGGTTCAATGAAACCCCTGCGGATGACTGGTGGGATCTGATGAGTTTTGAGTCCTGTTGGGGGGATCAGGATACAAATAATAATGGAACAGTTGATTATTCCGATACTTCATTGGCTTCAGGTAAACCATATGGCCAGAGAGTTGCCAGTAACGGAACATGGTGGTTTATGAATTTAACGGGAGGCACAGCGACAAGGTGGGGAGCCGACAGGATTCCGGGAACATCGGATGACCCGGCGACTCCTATCACGGATACGGGCGAAGATTTCAGGGTTTATGAATGGGATTTATGGCAGAGAGCCGGGTCTTCAAACCCCGGTATCGGGCAGAATATGGGAGAAAATCCTATTATAATAAGCGGGGGGACTATAAACGGCAGCGGTTGGAATGCCGGTTGTTATGCGTGTGTTCGCACAAGAGGAATAGTGAATATAGAAGAATATTCCGATACATGGAGAAAACTGGATCGGGTTAATTTGTATGATTATGGTATTATGTGTGATATGTATTCCGGTTCAGCTGATTTTACGCTTCCCTGGGGCGGACTTACCAATAATACCCCGACATCAACGGGCGGAATCAGCAATGAATCGTGGGAGTTGATAAACCCCATGCTTCCGGATTCGACCGCGTTCAGTTCAAACTGGACTATTATTAATTATAGTACCGCCGGCATTACCGGAACTCCCGGAAAGAGGAATGTCCATGAACTGTCCCTTTCTAACTCCGCAAAGGGTTACTATATAAATGACGGGCCTGTAGGCAACCTGAAGGAACTGGCGCAGGTATACATAGCAAGCGGTGCGAATAAACTGAGCAATGCCGATATTTTAAAACTCGCCCAGTATGTGACAATCGGCAACGAAATAATAATACAGGCCGAACAGGCAGAATCTGTAACGGCGGGCGGCTGGACTCTCCTTGCGGATGCTTCAGCGGCAGTTTACGGAAAATCCTACACAAATGTTCCGAGTTACCTGGGTTCAGGCTGGTGGTATGATACTCTCGAGCAGGTCAGCCCGTCGGGAACGCCGATATATGTCAGCAGCAGCACAGGCTCAGCGGGAACGTGGACATTTAAAAACGGGGTAAACGGCGTCCGCCTTGAAGATGGGTTTTATTATCTGATATTTTACGGTAAATATAAGGACTGGTGGATAGGCCCCGACGGGGTTGACAGCGACCCGACGTATCCCAACATGGGTGGCGGCGATGACGCTTCATCCAAGGATAATTATAATAATGATGTTACTCTTACATGGGATACAACAGCGTTTAATCTTGACTTACAGCCTGATCACCGCGGCGTGTATTCGGGGTCAATAGGTTCCGCGGTTGACCTTACTCCCGTAAAGGTGCAGGACGGTGCCCTGACTATCAGCGTGCGGGGTGATACTCCTGCCGGTTACGCGTATTTTGATTACATTGTTCTCATTCCCGCGGGTATAAACATACCTGATATCCCGTCATGGAGAAGCCAGGACAGTATTCCGCGAGCGGGCCGTATGTACGGGAAAATAAATGTTAACACGGCGACTTCTGCTGTTCTCCAGTGCCTGCCGGGTATCACATCCGGCGATGCGTCATCTATAATAAGCAACAGGCCTTATGCCGATCTCAATGATCTTGCCACAAGTTCGGGACTTACTTTTGAAAAAGTCTGTGATATATTACCGTTGGTTACGGTGAACTCCGATGTATTCGAGGTCTTTGCGGTAGGAGAAGTCATAAGAGATGCGGATAAAAGCGGCGATTATAATCCCGCCGACGGAGATAAGATTATCGGCAGGGCGAGATTAAGAGCCGTTATCGACAGGGGAACTTTCCCGTTTACTATAAAATATCTGGAATGGGTTGAGTAAATATGAATAAAAAAGGGTATACTTTAATCGAGGTGCTGGTTGTTATAGCCGTTATAGCGATACTCGGTTCTATAATCGTTCCCAGTTACAGGCTTGTCCTGGAGAAAGTCAACAGGGCTTCCTGCGCGAATAATTTAAGGCAGTTCGGCATAGTATTCAGGATATATTATTCGGATTACGGGATTTTTCCTCTTGCCGGAACCGCCATGAACAGAGGACACCGCCTCTTTTATCCGCTGGGGTATATAACAGACCCAGCCAGCTACATTTGCCCTTCAGACGGGCTTAGGGACGTCTATACAGGCGCGCCTTCGGCGTTTGATGTCACCGACGCGCAGAATAATTATGACAGTTATTTTTCGAGGGTAAACCCTGCTTTTTCCGCGTCACCCGCGCAAATGGACGCTGATGAAAAGGTTATTATGGCAAGGTATTATCCTTCCACCGGAGGCGACGACGGTGTCGCGGGAATGCCGTTCTGCCCCGAGCATGAAATAGATTCAAAAAGAGTTCTGATGTATGATGACCCGCTGACCGGCACGGAAGAGTATCACGGTAACGGCAGAAATTATCTGTTTGTGGACGGTACGGTTGTTTTCTGGCCCAACAAAAGGGGATGGCCTGATTATGAAGCTATCAAATAATAAAGCATATACGCTTATTGAAATGCTTGTCGTGGTGGTTATCGTGTTTATTTTAATATCCGTAATTATTCCCACAACCGTTGTTATCCAGAAAAGAGCCAGCAGTGTTGCCTGTATAGGAAGCCTTAAACAGATACACAGCGCTCTTGAACTCTACACCCTGGACAGCAATTATTTTTACCCTAAAATAAGGTATAACGCGGATGGGGGGAGCAACTACAGGTGGGATGTGTTTCTCGTGCGGAAAGGATATGTCAACGTAAGCAATAAAAATATCGCGGTTGACGCGGCGCCCGGCGAGCTTTTCATCTGCCCGTGGCATCAGAAAATGGCTAAAAGGCAGGGCACTACAATCAAGAGGAGTTACGGGATGAACGCTTCCATGAGGAAAACGGGTGGTGACGGGACATGGGATACGGCGTCGAATGATATACATGTAAAAAAGCAGTGGTGCAGCCTTCCCTACGCGGAAGCGATACTTGTCGCGGAAGCGAATGAAGGGGCTGAGATTGCCGATGACTGGGAATCGGTTTATAATGTTAGCGGGGGGCATGTCGCGTGGACGAGACATGACCCGCGCTCGAATTATATTTTTGTTGACGGACATGTTGAATCTCTGCTTCCGGCCGAAGCAGGGAATTATTTTGAGTGGCAATAATTAACGTAGTACGAGGGATGACAGGCGTGGGACGCAAGACAAAAGGTTATACATTGATGGAGATGCTGGTTGTAATGGCGATAATAACCATTATAGCCGGCCTTGTTTTGCCCGGCATATGGGCGGCAAAAGAACGGGCTCATCAGGCGACATGCATAAATAATTTAAGACAATTGGGGCTTGCTTTTCAGATGTATATGCAGGAAAACAGGATGTATCTTCCTCCCGAGAATGCCGGAGGTATCGGCTGGGACCAGAAAATGTATCCCTACATACAGGCTGAATGGGCTACAAAAAAGTCAGAGCTCGTGATGTGCCCTAAGTATATCAATGACCATTATGAATATACCCAGAACCCCGGAGCTCCTCTGATGACGACCTACGGTATGAGCGGCAACTGGGCGCGGAATAAAGGATTGCCTCCCGTTAGCACTTCTCTCGGTTTCCACAAAGCTTCGTACCACAAGAGATGGGAAACCACCATTTTACTTGGGCCTGTAAGAAGGACTGCGCCTGATGTTTCCGAATGGGGAGCATGCATCCCTGCTTCTATCGCTCCGAACTGGGATAATGCCGATACGGAACGGCACAGGGCAAACAGGGCAAATTATCTACTGCTTGACGGCCATGTCCAGTCGTTTACATTACAGCAGACACTTGCCGGGAATATGTGGTACGCTAACCAGTAGAAAAACGGTTAAACAGTTCAGCAGTTTTGAATTTTACTAATTTATTTTCCTCAGCCTAAACCTTAACCTCAGCCTTTTCTACTGTGTTATGAATTGTTTGATTTTTTCAACGCATTGAGGATTGGAGAGTATTACGTCGTTAGTGTGCCCGCCTGAAGTTTCAAAAAATTCCTTTGGCTGTGACGCCGATTCGAACAATTTTTTTGCCTGGTCAAAGGGAACCGTTGTGTCATCGGCGCTGTGGATTATAAGTTTGGGGCATTTGATGGCTTTTACTTTCGATATGTTGTCGAATTTCATTGTGATAAAATGTTTTAACGGGATTTTCGGGAATGCGACGTCGGCCATGTCCGCGATAGACGCGAACGCGCCGAAAGTTATTACAGCGGACACTTTCCTTTTTAACGCAAGGTCATAGGCCACGCCTCCGCCGAGGGACTCACCGTATAAGATAATCCTGTCTTTATCAACGCCGTCCCTCATGGACAGGTAGTCGTATGCGGCTTCGGCATCAAGGTAAAGGCCTTTTTCGCCCGGGATGCCTTTGCTTTTGCCGTAACCCCTGTAATCGAATAAAAACACGTTGAAGCCCATGGAGTTGAGCAGTTTTGCTATATCTATCCTGTGTGAAATATTACCCGCGTTCCCATGGCAGTAGATTATTGTGGCGAGGGGTTTGTCATCGGGGATAAACCAGCCGTTCAGTTTTTTGTCATCAATGGAGTAAAAGGTGATATCATCGTATTTCAAGCCGAAATCACTTGGGATATCCGATATTTTTTTATCAGGGTAGAATATATGCCGCCACTCGAACCAGCGGAAGGAACAATAGATTATGCCCGTCAGAACCAGTATTTCTACGATAGTGTTTATGCTTTTCATTGTTTTTATCTTTAAAACTTTCTTTAACCATACTTGCCGGCAGAGTTAAGTAAATATTTTTCACTCATTCTCATCCCGCCTGCGGCGGGATTCCGAGGCAATCGCTGAGATAAAAACTCAGCTCCCGAATCCGTTCGAAATACTTACTTAACTCCCGGCTCTTTATCTTGTATCTTTGCCAACTTTAACCTTATCCTCAACCTTAACCTCAACCTTAAATCTCAAATTACGATAAATATTAAACTATTTCGCAGGAATATGTAAATTAAAAACTGCCCGGTTTCAAATAGTTAGCGTCTATTTATGGCTTGACAGAGTAAAGAATAAGGTGTTATACTTTTCCAAATTAAGTTGTAGTTAGACATATAGTTAGACATAATTAAAACAAAATGGGCCGGGGTTACCGGTTTTCACATCCGGTGAGCAGGTAACGTTTGTTACCGCATATCGATATTGACTTTGTTAAAAGTTAAATTTTTCAATGGTAAAGAGATTAAAAGCGTTTTTTATTTTACCGGCAGTTATCATATGTTCTTTCTCTGTTTCGGCTCAGAAAGATTTTGAAATCCGTAAAATATGGGTTGACACTAACCTGCAGCTCGAAGAAATAGGACAGCGTTCAGGCGGGCTTAATTCGGTCACATCTCTGGGCAAAAAACATTTTTGGGCGGCAATATATGTAAATTACAGAAGCCTTCCCCTGTGGGCTGACGATGTAAAGCTGGCATATTATGTCGCGCTTGGCGCCGGTTCAAAGTCGGAAATCCTTTACGGCGAAGAAAGTTATGCAAACGTGGAAAAGGGTATTTCTCATAAAGCTGTAATATATGTTCCGCCGCAGGTTTTGGCAAGGTACGGAGATGTGCAGAAAATTACAGTTGACATATATTACCGGAATAAACTGCAGGATAGCCAGAATTTCAGGTTTGCGGGTGGTAAACAGTGGTGGAAAGAAAAAAAACTGGTTAAAGGGTTGTTAAAAACTAAAAAAGAGAGTCCGTTTGCGCTTGACAATTTCAATGAATATGAACTGGTGCGGGAACAATGAATTTTAATTTAGATTTTTTAAATCCTTATAAGCCTGTTCTGGGGCTTGATATCGGCACAAGCTCGATAAAACTGGTAGAACTCAGAAAAACACCCACAGGAGTAAAGCTTGTCAATTGCGCCATCCATGAATTCGATTTTGACCCTGAAGACAAATCAATAGACCAGACCAACCAGATAATAATTTCCATCCAGAACATGCTGACTGAAAATAATATCAAACCGTCCCAGGTGGTTATCGCGGTTCCGGGCCAGTCGGTTTTTACAAGATACGTAAAACTGCCCGCTGTGGAAGAAAATAAAATAAACCAGATAATAAGTTATGAAGCCCAGCAGCAGGTGCCTTTCCCCATAGACGAGGTAGTCTGGGATTACCAGATAATAGGGGATAAAAACAGTTCCGAACTCAATGTGGTCCTGGTAGCCATAAAAGCTGAAATAATATCCAAATTAATCGAATCCGTTTCCGTGGCAAAACTTGATACCGATATAGTTGATGTGGCGCCGCTGGCGTTATGCAACAGCATAATATTCAATCAGAAACAGACAATTTCCGGTGACTGCACCGGTGTCCTTGAGATAGGAGCCAAAACAACCAATTTTGTCATTATCGAAGGCGATAATGAGTGGACAAGAAGCATCCCCATCGCGGGCAATATGATTACAAAGGAACTGCAGAAGGAGTTTGCCCTTCCGTATGCCGAAGCGGAGAAATTAAAAAGAACCGAAGGGTTTGTTTTAATGGGTAATGAGGAAAATCTCACGGAGAGGGAAAAAAAGATCGGTGTGTGCATTGATAAAGTTGTTAAAAGACTGTATGCGGAAATTTCACGTTCGATAGGTTTCTACAGGACCCAGTCGGGTGGTTCGGAAATAAAGAAACTCGTGTTTGCGGGCGGAACCAGCCAATTAAGGAACCTTAAAGATTATTTCGGCAAAAAACTTAATGTTACGACCGAAATGGTAGAACCTTTCAGCCAGCTTGAAATAGATCCTTTTCTCGGCCTCGAGGAATTAGCTTCTTCAAAACATATGTTTTCCGAAGCGGTAGGGCTTGCTTTAAGGAAAGTCCACAGGTGCGCCATACAGGTTAATCTTATGCCCAGAAAAATCGCCAGACAGAGAGAAATAGCCAGAAGAAAGGGTTATATTATTCTGTCTGCCGTGGTCATTTATATAATTATGCTTACCCTAACTTTTTATTCGAAGGGTGTAAGCTGGATGATAAGCGCAAGGATAAACCAATACGTGCTTCTTATTGAAGAAATGCAGGGTTTTCGCAAGCAGATAAATGACCAGAAGGACAGAATCGGCAAATATGAGAACCAGTTACAGGTTTACAAGTCGCTGTTTGATGAACGTGTTTTCTGGATAGACCTTATACTTGAACTTGAGAAAATAACACCTGAGAACATCTGGATATCAAAAATGTTTGTCAAAACCGGCGCTGCGGAGGAAGAAGAGCAAAATACTTCGAGGGCAAGAAGAAGCAGGAGAACCCAGGGTGCCGGCGCCGGAGATTCAGAAGGAAAAGAAACGGAAAGGGAAAGAGGGAATGTACTTGTTTTAACCGGTAATACGACAGGGGTTTTTGATGATGTTAATAAATATTTTAACAAATTGAAAGAATCGGGTTTCTTCATTGATGATGCGGAAACAAGGATTGTGGAAGCCGAGAAACACAGCACAGATATAAGAAAATTCACGTTTGAATTAAAATTTTCAAAAAACGGCGGATAGGCGGATAAATGATAGAGATTAAAAAAGATGTCACGCTTTATATAACGCTCGGCGTATTGTGCGTTGTTATGATAGTGTTCCTCTTTATTTTAAAAGGAGCCATTTCCGACAGGTCTGCGAAGGAAGATGAACTGCAAAAGAAGATTACCGAATATAAAGTGCTTTTAAGAAGCCCGGACAATATTTCCGTTGCCACTGTATCGCTGTTGAAGAAGCAGGAAAAACGGCTTAAGGAAATAAGAGACAGGGCGGTAACCCTTCTTTCGAATGGAGTCGATACGGCAAAAGTGGAATTTCTTGAACCCATAAGGTTTAAAGACGCGCTGCTGTCTTACGAAACCAGATTGGTTAACAGGGCAACGGCTAAAGGTGTAGAGCTGCCGAAGAATCTTGGATTTGAAGAGTATGAAGGCGTCACACTCCCCAAAAAGGAGGATATACCCCTTTTAATGCAGCAAATGGATATAATAGAAGAGGTTGTGAACCTGTTTATCGGAACAAAGGTCAACAAAGTTTCCAAAATCATAAGAAAAGAAACAAAAATGGTACAGTGCAAGTCGATAGAAGACCTATGCGGAGAGCTTAATTTTGAGATTGAAATGGAATGCGCCACGGATTCACTGATTAAATTTATGGCCGGTCTTGAATCCCAGAAATTTTTCCTGATAATTGACGATATGTCCGTAAGGTCGGACAAAACCAATAGCGTAACCATATATTTAAAAGCGATTAACTTTAACAGGATTAAAGAGCAGAATGAAACTACCTGACATATCAAATTTTAATTTAGGGGGTTTATTCAGGTTTAAATTTATTGATAACCTGGTGAGGAATGTTGAAAAGGTGGTCTTTTTCTTACTTGTGATAATGTGGCTTTTTATTTTGATTAATTGTGTATTGAAACTTTTCAGGGAAAATATTAAGACGAGGCCTATGCTTCAGCCTCTCAAGACGGACCAGGCGGCGGGCGAAATCGGTTTTGGCGGTTATGATCAACTTGTATCCGATATCGAAACATTGAAGACTAAATATTCCGATATTGATGACAGGATTGCCAGCGATCTTTTCAGCAAGGAAAGTTACAGGAAGGTTGATACCCGGATCACGGCTCCCGAAATAGTAGATACGGATAAGGACGGGATGCCTGACCAGTGGGAAAAGAAATACGGATTGAACCCGAGGAAGGCTTCCGATGCCATTGAAGATATGGACAAAGATACCTATACAAATCTTCAGGAATATCAGGCGGGAACTGACCCGACAAACCCCAGAAGCAATCCCGAGGGATTGGAATACCTGCTGCAGAGATACACTTTGCGTAATATTTCACGCGAAAACGTTTCTCTGTTGTTTATGGGATATACGCAGTGGAGCCCTGAGTATCTGGATCTTCAGATTAACTGGCGTGACGTGAGCCTTTTTCCCCGGGTCTGGAGGATAAGCGAGAATCAACCCGATGGGTTTGAAGGGTTCCATTTTACCGAAGATAAATTCAATGAGATAAAAGACAGGTTGAGTGTCGGGAAACCGAGCCTTAACGCGAGCAAAATAAACAAATTCCTGATTATTCCCGAGATAGATTACAATATAGTCCAGGCAATAATAGATTATCGCGATAAAGGAATCATCAAAAATGTATCCGATATCGCGGATATCATACAGATATCAAAAGCGGAAACGGAAATACTCATAGATAAAGTAACGGTAGAAGCTAATGTCAATAGTCTGTCCCGGGATGAGTTTGCTGCCTTTTTAAAAGTTAGCGAGGATAATGCCGGAGAAATTATTGAATACAGGAAAAACAACGGCTTCTTCACGGATTTGAAGGAATTCCTGAAAATTGCCAAGGTCCCGGTTTCGAAGCTGCAGGAAGTCAGGGATATTCTGTCGGCTGAACTGGATTTGAACAGCGCGGGAAAAAAGGATATCGTGAAATTCTTTGGAGATGAGCGGCTGGCTGACGCAATATTATTCTACAGGGAAACGCAGGGCCTTTTCAAAGATGAATATGATATTGTTTCAAGAGGGAGAATACAGGGTTATTGGGTTGTGTCGTGTGATATAAAAATCAGGAGACTGCCTCCCAAGCCCGGGCGTCCCGCCGGCGAAGAAATTGATGAATCCGAAGTCGTTATACAAATGAAGGGGGATGACCCCATACTTCTGCGGAAAGGAAAAGTCACACAGGGCAAAGAATATTTTGCCCGTGTTTACGATAAAATCACAAAGAAAGAAATAATGTGGAATGCCGGAATGAGTCTAAGCGATAAAAAATTGAATTTTGAGATTGTCGAAATCAGGTCGAATGAAGTAGTATTAAATAAAAAAGGCGAGCAGTATATTTTAAAGTTGAAAAAATAAGGAGACTGATATGAGTATTTCCAAAAGGTCAAAAATTAAAATTATAAGTTCAGGGATGGCGGTTGCTTTTGTATTGTTGGCGCAGTCTTTTGCTTTATCGATGGATACCGAGACTGAATCGGCGCTGAGGCGGCAGGAAAGGAATATTGCCGCTGAGCACGCGGTCAGCAATGGGATAGATCTTTATAAAAATAAAGATTTTGACGCCGCAAAGATTGAGTTCTCAAAAGCTCTTCAGATTGATCCTCAAAACAGGGATGCGCAGAAATATATGGATAGGGTAGAGAAAGAACTGGCCAAGGAACAGACGTACCTGACAAAGAACAAGTTCAAAGCCGGTGTTTCGAATTACAAAGCGAAAAATTACAAGAGGGCAGCCGAATTATTCACTGAAATCCTGAATGTGGATCCGAATTATCCGGGCGCACAGGGATACCTGCAGAAATGCGATAACCAGATAGTCCTTATGGAGAAGCAGGCCGCATCTGATAAATACCCGGGTATTACCGTTCAGGAAATAGATCAGATTTATGAAAAAGGAAAGGTTCTTTACGAGAATTCAAGATATAAAGAGGCAAGGGACACATTTTCGGAAATTATAGCCTATAATCCCAACCATGTTCCGGCTATGAGATACATCGATGCCTGTAATGAAAAAATCCGGACCATAGTTGATGACAACCAGATAACCCTGAATAAGGAAGAAATGATAACCCTGAGAAAATCATGGTTCCCGAAGAAAGATTATGGCAAAGAGGAGCTGCCTGAGGGTCTTGATGAGGAAAAACCCAGAGAAATGAGCGCTGAGAGAGAAAAAATAGAAAAAGAATTAGACCAGATAATTCCTTTGATTGATTTTACGAATGCTCATCTGAGGGATTTGATTACTTCTCTTTCGGGTATGAGCGGCGTGAACATTATCCTTGATGAAAGCGTTTTTCCTACACAAAAATCCCCGGAAGAAGTGATACTTGAGGGAGATGTGACTGCGGAACAGCTGCTTGAAGACAAAGATGCCCAGGAGCTTGCGGAACTTGAAGCCCTGCTTGCCGAGGAAGTCGGAGAAACAGATGTAACAGAAACAGAGACGGCTGAAAGAGGAACAGGCGAAACAGCTTTTGATGATACCATTACGATTTCCCTGAGGAATATACCTTTAAGGGAAGCATTGAAATATATTGTTAAAGCCAAAGGTCTGAAGTACAGGGTTGATGATTATGCGGTAGTTATTTCTACCCCTGAAAACCTCACTGAAGAACAGATGGAGACAAAATACTATCATCTTAAGAGCGGAACGGGCGCTTTCACCTCATTTATACATACTGAGGGATCTTCTGAAGCGGGAGAAAAGAACGTGATGGGCGGTAATGTTTCAACCGAACAGATGTCCATTAAAGATGTTCTTGAGCAAAGCGGGGTGCCATGGCCGGAGGGCAGCAAGATATTCCTGCATGAAAGAACAAGCACCCTTATCGCGAGGAATACACCGACTAATCTTGCGATAATAGATGATATTTTAAGGGTATTGGATGTTACGGCCCTGCAGGTGGAAATTGAGGCTAAATTCCTTGACCTTAATGAAGTTGACGCATCGGAACTCGGGCTTGAATGGATGCTTACCAATGACTGGCACCTGACGACCGACGGGCAGGGCAGAGGTGTAACCATGGATGCCAACTCTCTTTTTCCGGCGAATATACCCGCTACCAATAAGATTGCGGCAGGCCCCGGTTTTGGCCAGTATCCCGGCGGAGCATCATCGGGTTACGGCATAACGCGCGGTTTAAGATTTCTTCAGGATACGACAGGGAATCCTCTCGGTAATGTATTGAGTCTTTCGGGTGTCTTGACAAGTCCGGAGTTTCAGATTGTAATACACGCCCTTTCTCAGGACGGCCGCGCCGATGTCCTGTCATCTCCGAGAGTCGTAACGCTTAACAATCAGGAAGCTACCATAAGAGTTGTGACAGAGTTGATATATCCGACTGAATATGAGATTACTCCTCCCACATGGGATAACACGGGCGCGACGATTACATCCGCCGGTGTTGCTCCGGGAGGTTTTGAAACACGTGAAATAGGAGTTATACTTAAGGTAATACCTAATGTCGGCGCCGATAATAAAACGATAAACCTCGCGATTATTCCCGAGGTGAGCGAATTAAGCGATTGGATTAATTATGGTATCATCGGTTACAATGTTGATTTGCCCCAGCCTGTGATATCCACGAGGCTGGTTACCACCAATGTAATTATAAATGACGGGGAAACCATAGTTTTGGGCGGTTTAATGAGAGAGACAGCTCAGGAAACGGATGATAAAGTGCCTATACTCGGAGACATTCCTTTCTTTGGAAGGCTTTTTAAAAATGAAACGGAATCAAACAGCAAGAGGAACCTTATTATATTTGTAACTGCAAATCTGCTCACGCCTACCGGCGAGGCATTTGCTGCGGAGCAGGAATAATCATGAAAAAGGGAGATAATGTCATGAATACAGCAATAAAAAATTCGCTGGTACTAGCGGTTATTATGGTCGTTATAGCGTCTGCGGCAGGTTCTGGTTTTGCTCAGGTTGACAGCCGGACCCTGATGGAGGCAGAGAGGCTTGCCAGTGAGCACGCGCGGGAACTCGAGCTGGAAAATCAGGTGAGGAAAGCCGAAGTGGAACGGCATATGCGGGCCGCGGCTGATTATGAGGACCGCGGAATGCTTATTGAGGCCAAGGATGAATACGAGCAGGTCCTGGAAATTGAACCCGGCAATAAAGACGCGAGAGTCAGGTTGTCAAAGCTTGATTCCGGCATAGGGAAAGCCATGAAAAGGGAAATTTCCGGTAAATTGTCCAAAGGCGTCAATGAATATAAAAAAGGGAATTATGCCGATGCGGTTAAAATTTTTGAGGATGTGATAGATAAAGATCCGGGCAATAAGCAGGCTATAAAATATATGGCAAAGTCAAGAGCGGCGCTGTCTGCGGAAAGCGAATTCGGAGTAGAAGAAGTAACCGTAGAGGGAGAGAAAATAGTGCTGGATAATATTCAGAAATCAGACCAGCTTTATGCCGAAGGATATTTATATTTCAAAGACCAGAGATATGAGGAATCTATCCCATTCTTTGAAAAAGCGCTTGAATTGAACCCCGACCACGCCAATGCCGCGAGACATCTTAAGATGTCTCTTACCAGTGTCAGACAGACTACAGACAAGATATGGGATGATGAGAAGGATGTTTATTTTAACCAGGTGGGAGAACACTGGATGGTTAAAAAGAAAATGATAGGCGACGACAAAACTTATAAAAAAGTATCTGAATCCGAACAGGAAAGAAAATCTGCCGCAAAACTGAAGATGGAAAAGGAGCTTGAGCAGGTTGTCCCTTCAATCAAACTTAAAGACGCTAACCTTAAATACGTGGTCAAGCACCTTTCCGGTTTGAGCGGCGTCAACATACTTCTTGACCCGGCCGCCCAGGGAATGGAGGATCAGACTATAACAATTTCTCTTACAGATATCCCTCTTATGGAAGCCATAAAATATATTGTAAGGGCAAAAGGACTGGTTTACAGGATTGACGATTACGCGGTGATAATTACTGACGCGGCGAATGTTTCGGATGAAGAAATGGAAACAAGGTATTACCAGCTGTCCTCCGGTGTCACAAGCGGTTCGACATTTACTACGAGTTTTGCCGAAGAAGC
>DJVC01000002.1 GCA_002440765.1 bacterium UBP3_UBA6266
GAACTGCCTTCGGGAGAACATACTATTAAAGTGCAGGCGAAAGTTAGCGATAGCGGCGCTAAGTTAAGCACCGGTAATTCAAGAGACATTCCCAAGCTGGTACTAATTCAATAATCCGGAAACCCGGAAAAAACACCTAAAGTAGAGAAGGTTGAGGTTAAGGTTTAGGCTAAGGAAAGCAAGTTAAGACAGTTGGTTAGTCCCCATTTAACATAGCTTATTATTGCTCCCCCCTTGACTTTATCTTAATATATGGTAAATTGTAGCTCACATGGCAAAACGTTTCGATAAATGGGGGAAGAAAGCGTGAGAAAAGCATATTTGTTGGGTTTATTGTTTAGCATAGCGATAGTTATGACTTCGGCGGGTTCTGCCGAAGCGGACATGATAAACCTTTTTAATTATAACGGCGGGGAATACCCGTCTTTTAACTGGATATGGAATCAGGTGGGGACCAACCATTCCGTTGAAGTATGGAATGACGGCTTAACAGCGGAAAACTTCCTTAATAGCCGCCTCGTCCTGAATGTTGTGCTCCTTCTGGATGGAACACAGTTAAACTGGGATGTGAATAACAAATACTTCAGCGACGGCACGCGTACGGTTTCCCTGAGCAGTTATGACGGAGAATTTGATAATACAGGCGGTTTGATACCCAATATGAGAACAGGTATATGGCCTTATTTTGATATGGGTAATCTTCTTGCCGGCGGAGCGCATGCCGCAAAGAATTTTGACGCCACCGGCTCTTTCTATCTGTACCTGGAAGGCGATACCATAGCGGATGTCCAGCCTGTCCCTGAACCGAGTTCATTGTTCCTTCTGTCTCTCGGCTTAATTGCTCTTCTTTTCCTCGGAACTAAAAACCCCATTATGTAAATCCCCCCGAGGAATTCATAGAATTCCCGGGACTAAATCCCCGGAATTTCTTTAAAATTCCGGAGGGTAAATTCAAAGCACGAAATCCTAAACAATATTGAAATAATAATTTTCAAAATTCTAAACATTTAAAGATATGATTTTCTGTTTTCTTATCACGCCTGTTTTTTTGTATTGAACCCCCCGACCTCTTTTCTTTGTAACCCCCGCTATGCTGTGTTAGAATAACTTCTGCGATAAAATAAGGAAGGATTTTCCGGTGAAGCATAAAATATTCTTGTGTATCTGCGCGCTGTTTTTTGCGGCAACCTCTCATGTCCCGGCGGAGACAACTTTTCAAAAAGCATCTTTTTTGCCGCAGTGGTCTCCGCAGGCCCAGTTTGCCGGATATTATGTCGCGTATGAAAAAGGCATATATAAGAAATACGGCCTGGATATCACTGTTATACAGGGCGGACCCGACATCCAGCCGGCCCGGATGTTGGAAGAGGGAACAGTTGATTTCGTAACCTTGTGGCTTTCCAGCGCCATAAGAGAAAATGACAGGGGGGCGGAGATGGTGAATATCGCGCAGATGATGCAGAAATCGGCGTTGATGCTTATCGCTAAAAAGTCGAGCGGAATATATAAGCCGGAGGATATTAACAACAGGAAGGTAAGCCTGTGGGGTGATATATTCCGGATACAGCCTCTCGAATTTTTCAGGAAGTTTGATTTGACGGTAACGGTTATCCCGCAATCCTATTCGGTTAACCGTTTTTTGCGCGATGGTGTTGATGTCGTATCAGCGATGTGGTACAACGAATATCATACGATATTGAATTCAGGATATGACGCGGGGGAGTTAACCACTTTTTTCTACTATGATTACGGGCTCAATTTCCCCGAAGACGGGGTTTATGCCAATAAAGATTATTTTGAAAAAAACCCGCAGCTGTGCCGGTCTTTTGTAAAAGCGTCGCTTGAGGGATGGCAATACGCGTTTGAGCATCAGGAAGAAGCGCTCGACATCATAGTGAAGTATATGGAAGCAGCCCATATCCCCGCGAACAGGGCCCATCAGAAATGGATGCTTGAAAGGATTAAAGATTTAATGACGGACGGAAATTCCGCGAAACCGTCCGGGCAATTATCGGAAAACGACTATATATATGTTTCAGGTTGTCTCAGGGAAAGCGGATTGATAAAATCCGTTTCTGAATTCAGCGATTTTTATAAGGATTGCCGGTAACGCGATGAAACACAAAAGCATAGCCTTTAAGCTTATATCATATATTCTCATCAGCTGTTCAGCGCTTTTTCTCGGGATATTCGGGTATAACTATTTGTTCTCAAAGAGAATGATTACGGAGAATATATCTGAAAACGCGAAAAACCTGACGCGCGCCACCGTAAATGAAGTTGATTCGATATTGTACAGGGTTCAGAAAGTTCCCCAGGGAGTCGCGTCACTGCTCGAACACAATACTTTTGATAAAGATGAACTGCTGAACATACTTTATTCGGCGGTTGAGTCTAATGCTGAGATTTACGGCGCGACAATTTCTTTCGAACCATACGCGTTTGATCCCGAATCGCTGTATTTCGCGCCTTATTACTGCAGAAAAAAGGATAATCCGGAATTAACGTATCTGGGCGGAGAATTTTACCAGTACTTTTACCTTGACTGGTATCAGATACCGAAAGAAATCGAAATGCCGGTCTGGAGCGAACCGTATTATGACGATGGCGGCGGGAATATCCTTATGGCCACATATTCTGTCCCGTTCTACCGGAATGTGGGCGGGCAGAGGAAGTTTACGGGTGTCGTAACCGCGGATGTTTCGCTGATGTGGCTTCAGGAAATGGTTTCTTCGATTAAAATCGCGAAATCCGGATACGGATTCCTTATTTCCAGGAACGGGACATTTGTCACCCATCCCCACAATAAATTAATTATGAATGAAACTATTTTCAGCTTAGCCGAAGAAACGGGGAATGGACAATTACGCGAAATAGGAAGAAGCATGGTTAAGGGAGAGGATGATTTCGTCTCTTTTTTCAGCATGGTAAACGAGAAAAAATCATGGCTTTCATATGCGCCGTTAGCATCTTCAGGATGGTCTCTCGGAGTCATTTTTCCCCGCGAAGAACTTCTTTCCGATATCAACAGGCTCAACCGTGTGGTGCTTGCGCTCGGCTTTTTCGGATTGGCTGTTCTTTTTATAATCCTGTTTTTTATAGCGATGTCAATAACGCGTCCGATTAAAATCCTGGCGGACACAACGCGCAATATAGGGAAGGGCAGCCTCGATTTTGAACTTTCCGGCATCACATCAAAAGATGAAGTGGGTATGCTTGCCGACTCTTTCATATATATGAGGGACTCGCTGAAAAAATATATCAGGGACCTTACCGAAGCTACGGCAATAAAAGAACGGATGCAAAGCGAATTGCGGATTGCCCACGATATCCAGATGGGAATCATCCCGAAGATATTCCCTCCGTTTCCCGACAGGACCGAGTTTGATATATACGGCATCCTGGAACCCGCAAGAGAGGTTGGAGGGGATTTTTACGATTTCTTTTTTATGGATGATGAGCGGTTCTGTTTTGTGGCGGGAGACGTTTCCGGCAAGGGGGTTCCGGCGTCGCTTCTTATGGCGATTACAAGAACGATGATCAGGACAATGTCAAAAGACGCGGCAAATCCGGGTGAGATTTTGGACAGGGTGAATAAAGGAATTGCGCGTGATAACGACGCCAGCATGTTTGTAACAATTATTTGCGGCATTCTAAACATAAAAACCGGAGAAGTTCTGTATTCAAACGGCGGGCATCCGCTGCCTCTGGTCATACGCGCCGGCGAAGAAGTTGAATTCCTGAAAGGCGACAGCGATATTGTGGTCGGAATTTTGGAAAAGGTAGCGTACAGAACCAACAGAATACAGCTTAATTCCGGAGATGTGCTCTGTCTGTATACCGATGGAGTCACGGAGGCCGCTGATAAAAAAGGCGGGTTATTCGATGAACAGCGGTTGAAAGAAGCGGTATACGCGGCGCGCCGGATGACTGTTAAGGAAATAATCTTAAGCGTCTATCACAAGGTCAATGAATTCTCTGAAGGAACGCCGCAGTCTGACGACATAACACTGCTTGCCATTAAATATTACGGAAATAGCGGATACAACAGTAAAAAATAACAGGTATTAGATCACCTGCGTTTGCGTCTTTTCCTTAACGAATTCCAGTTCCTGCTCTGGAAGACCGTCTGACTCCTGAATTTCTCACCCGGAAGTTCGGGGTGTTCCGAGACAGGCAAGGCCGCCTTTATAATCTTCTCGATATTGCGTATCTCCTTACCCTGTTCCGGGGTGGCGAGTGAGATAGCGCGCCCTTCATGCCCGGCCCGCCCTGTGCGCCCTATCCTGTGCACGTAATTCTCGGCGTCGTCCGGAATATCGTAATTTATTACTGTTTCTATACCGACAACATCTATTCCTCTTGCCGCTATATCGGTCGCGACAAGTATCCTGTATTTGCCCCGTTTAAAACCTTCAAGCGCTTCTTTCCTCTGAGCGAGCGTCCGGTCCGAATGTATCTCCGCTGCGTTATATCCCATTCCCGTTATCAGGCGTTTTATTTTGTTTGCCCCTCTTTTTGTCCGCGCAAAAAGCAATACCGAACCGCGGTACTGGTTGAGAAGTTTCCCCAGCAGTTCTTTTTTTGTCTCTTTTTTTACGATGAATAACTCCTGAATAATGCGTTCCGCGGTGGTTCCCGACGGCGCGACCTCGATATGGATGGGTAGTTTCATATGAGCGGTCCCTATCGATACGACTTCCTCGGGTATCGTCGCCGAAAAAAGCATGGTCTGCCTGTTTTGCGGGAC
>DJVC01000131.1 GCA_002440765.1 bacterium UBP3_UBA6266
CAAATCATTTATACCCGCTTAATTATCTCTGTGTAAAAATACGGGTGTATTCTTTAATACATTTTTCTTTTCGGGGGAAAAGTGGGCGAAAAGGAGGTGCCGAAAGTGAACAGCCCGGCTCTGTCAGGAAAAATGTTCATACGAATAGACGCGCCAAAAAAGAGCGAATGTAACATTATGGAAAAACCGTGATTTTTACTTAAAGGGAGATAAATAAAAATGAAAAATCTGTTATATATAGGTGCCTTTATGCTGGCTGTTTTGGTCGGAGCGGCGGCAGTTAGAGCGGGAGAAGTAGATTTGCTGGTTGACAAGCTTGTGGAAAAAGGGATTCTTACAAGAGGCGAAGCCCAGCAGATAATAACCGAAACACAGGAAGAAGTAAGAAGAGAGGTAGCTTCAATGGAAGCCCCCGGGCTTCCGAAGTGGGTGCAAAAAATGAGTTTTAAAGGAGATCTCCGTCTGCGTTACCAGTGGACAAAGAGGGAAACAGATCCCGGCGTTCCGCAGGTTGAAAGGAATCGCGGACGGTACCGCCTGAGATTTGGCGTTGAGACCTATGTAGTCGATAATGTGTCGGTGGGTTTCGGTATTGCCACGGGTGACGGGGATCCGCGTTCAACCAACCAGACTTTCACAAACTCGTTTGAAAAACCCAGTGTCAGGTGGGATTACGCTTACGCGAAATATTCACCCGCGGACTGGATAACTTTTATAGGCGGTAAGATGCAAAATCCCCTCTGGCGGCCTACCGATTTGGTTTGGGATGGCGATATTACTCCTGAGGGAGGAGCGGTAAACTTTAAGCACGGTATTTACGACAACCTTGATTTCTATATAAATTCGGGTATATTTGTTCTGGACGAATCTGCGGGAGATGAGGCAGATCCGCTTCTTTACGCTATACAACCGGGATTCAAATGGAAACCGATGGATAAAGTCGTATGGAATACAGCAGGAGTGTTTTACGGGACATCCGGCGTCAAAGGTAAAATACTTAACCATTCGGCCGGAACAAACAAGAGAAGGCCTAACGGAGGCGCCGGCGGTCTTGAATATAATTATGATACCATCGGCATAAGTTCGGAGATAGCGTTTGAGAATCTCTTTGACCTTAATTTGCCCCGGTTGGCGTTCGTCGGGGAATATTACAATAATATAGATGTGTCCGATGAAGATTGTGCCTGGATTATAGGTGTGAAAATAGGCGATTCAAAAGTCGGCAAAAAAGGGCAGTGGAAAATGAAGTACCTTTACAGGTGGCTTGAGCAGGATGCGGTGCTTGATATCCTTCCCGATTCCGACGCATATGGCGGAGCTACGGGCGTAAGAGGCCATGAAGTTGCGCTGGAATATGCCCTTCTGGATAATGTAATTATGGGATTGGACTATTATCATATGGAGCCCATACATAAAAATTCCGGCGGGCACAGGAACGCGGAAGATCTGTTCCAGGCCGATATACTGTTTAAATTCTAAAAAAGTTGTTTAAGGAGGATTCAAACAATGAAAAAAACATATATATTATTGCTTTTGACACTTGTTCTTTTTGCAGGGAATGTTTTTGCCGGCATAACGATTAAAGGTTCGACGACTGTCCTGCCTATAGCGCAGGCTGCGGCAGAGGAGTTTATGGACCAGAATCCTGATGTTGATATTTCTGTCCAGGGTGGGGGTTCAAGCGTTGGGCTAGCATCTATTATCGAAGGAACATGTGATATCGGGGATGCGTCGAGGTCTATCAAGGATAAGGAACTGGTGCTGGCGGCGAATAAAGGGATAAAGCCTAAAGCCCATGTTGTCGCGATGGACGGCATAGCCGTTATTGTTAATTCCGGGAACGGTGTCGGAAACCTTACGATTGAACAGATAAAAGATATTTACACAGGTAAAGTTTCCGACTGGTCCCAGGTGGGCGGGACAGGAGGGAAAATCGTCGTTATATCCAGGGATTCTTCGAGTGGTACATATGAAGCTTTCAATGAACTGGCGTTGAAGAAAGCAAAAGTAAGAAATGACGCCCTGTTGAGTGCCTCTAACCAGGCGGTTGTCACTACTGTCGCCAAGACGCGCGGCGCAATCGGGTACGCGGGACTTGGTTACCTGAGCGAAGAGGTTAAAGCGCTTACCGTTAACGGCGTCGAATGTTCCAAGGATACGGTGTTGTCGGGGAACTATCCTCTCGCAAGACCTCTCTTCATGTACACAAACGGTAAACCTTCGGGCGATGTAAAAAGTTTTATGGATTTTGTCCTTAGCGCCGAAGGCCAGATTATTGTGGAAGAACAGGGTTTTGTCGGTTTAAAATAAAGTTAACCTCCATAAGTTGCCCGGGGCTTCAGGTGCGGTCCCGGGCAATGGTTGTTATAATAAGGTTTTCATGTTTAGAGAAAAGATATATAAATTGGCGTTCCTGGTGCTGGCGTTTGCCTCTCTGCTTTTTCTGATAGGCATTATGGTGGTGCTTTTTTTAAACGGGCTTCCTATTTTTAAAGAGACGGGTGTTTTTAATTTCCTGTTCGGTAAAAACTGGTATCCTACCTATGAACTGCCCGAATTCGGGATTCTGCCGCTGGTGCTTGCGTCGTTAATGGTGACGTTCGGAGCGTTGTTAGTCTGTGTCCCTCTTGGTGTCGGCAGCGCGCTGTATCTGAATGAACTTGCGGGCAACAGGCAAAAAGCTATACTCAAACCCGTTATAGAAATACTTGCGGGGATACCTTCGATTGTTTTCGGATTTTTCGGCATGCTTATTGTGGCTCCGATGATCCAGAAAGTTTTTAACCTTCCCGTGGGGCTTACGGCTTTTACGGGAAGTGTTATTTTAGGCATTATGGCTGTTCCGACGGTCTGCAGCATATCCGAAGACGCTTTAAGTTATGTCCCGAAAAGTTTCCGCGAGGCGTCGCTTGCCCTTGGCGCGAACCGCTGGCAGACACTCATTAAAGTTGTTATTCCTTCCGCCGGTTCGGGTATATCCACGGGAATAATTCTGGGAATGAGCAGGGCGGTCGGCGAGACAATGACGGTTTTAATGGTTACGGGCGGGGCGGCGGTAATGCCTAAATCTTTCTTTATACCGGTAAGGCCGATGACCTCCACTATAGCGGCGGAGATGGGGGAAGCTGTTATAGGGAGTTCTCATTTTCACGCGCTTTTCGGCATAGGGCTTGTCCTTTTTATGATAACGTTTATTTTTAACATTGTTGCGGAGATAGTCAGCAGAAGGTTCCGCGTCAAACTCGGGCTTGGAAGATGAAAAAACTGACTGAAAAATTGGGTTTCGCGCTTCTATTTTTGTGTATGATAATATCCCTGTTTTTTCTGGGTAGCATACTATATTTTATAATCTCGCGGGGGTTCAGCGTCATAAGCTGGGAGTTCCTTACACAGGTCCCCAAGAAAGCGATGACGGCCGGAGGTGTAGCCCCGGCTATAGTGGGTACGTTTTATCTCACGCTGGGCTCTATACTTTTTGCCCTGCCTCTCGGTCTGGCGTGCGCTATTTATCTTTGTGAATACAGCCCGAAGAGTTATGTGGTGAACATAATAAGGATGAGCATAAATAACCTGGCGGGCGTCCCATCCGTAGTGTTCGGGCTTTTCGGCCTGGC
>DJVC01000100.1 GCA_002440765.1 bacterium UBP3_UBA6266
GACCTCGTCCTTACCAAGGACGCGCTCTGCCAACTGAGCTACGTGGGCAAAGCACAAAAAACTTCCCCAAGTTGCAGGTTTTACCCTGCTTACCCTGGCATCGGCAAAATCCCGAGATGTGCAGATTTTCTTCCAGTTGGAAGTAGCAATTCTTACACATCAGTTTTTGTGTTTTGCTGCTACTTTTCTTCGGTATGAAATCTTTTTTACCGTCAAGAAATGCATTACAATCTCACACAGAGACGCAATAATATATACTTGGCAATATGAAGTCAAGAAAAAAATATAAATTTTTTAACATTTTTTTTCGCTGTAAAAAGCATAATATCAGGCAATTAACTACGATTTTTAGGGTGTAACTAAATATAGTTATCCATTCCCGAAGTAGCCACCATATATAGTGTTTAAACAGAAAAGTCTGTTTTTTGTTAAAACCCTTTTTCCAAACAATAAAATTTTTAATTATTTAAATTCAACTGTTGCTCCGGCATTTAACCGGTTTGCCCCTACCTGAAGAAGTGAAGGATAGATGTCATTTCAACGGATATTTCACAGTAAGGAAAACCAACAGCAAAAACGAAATTACCATAGTCACTCTGCAACAAGACAGGAGCTTCCACCAGAAAACATTCGCCTGCTTCAGAACCTTAAATTCCGTTACAAAAACCACTTCGCAGGCGCCTGAGCCCGTATCAGTCCTTGAAATGCTCGTCCCGCGCGACCAGCCCGGATACCCGTACTCCGCAAGGTATCCTTCAAAACAGATCTGGTCCCCGGTATGGGCTTTATTTATGGCGTCAATAACCGCACTGTCCGCCGCAAGCAGGTGGTTATTGGACCCGTGAGTTTCATTGAACCTGGAGCGGACCTCCGCATCAGGATAATACCAATACAGCGTCCACGCGCCGCTTTTAAACTTCATATCCTTATAGACTTCGGTTTTTAAATTGTCTCCCCAGAGAACGCCTATGTCTTTAATGTTAAGACTGTCTTTCCAGACCCTGTGATAATAATCCCACCAGCTTGAGCTGTTATGCTGGGATACTATCATCCCGTAAAGCTGGTATTCGTACAGGGGTTTCACCGTATATGTAAGTTTACCCGATTTTACCTCAAACGGTTTTACAGCGCATTTGACCTGCGAAGGTTCCCGATACGACTGCGGCAGAATTTCTTTTCTGTCCGGGAATTTCCCGACTCCGAAGAAATATGCGCAACCCAGAATAACTGCCGCTGCGACTATCACTCTTTTTAACAGTTTTTTGACGGCATTTACCATCTGTTTATTCCAATTCCCGCCCGTTTACCCGCAAACAGTTAAATAATGTTTAAAAAATATTTGCGGCAAAAACATACTTCAAAACAATTATACTGTTTCTGCTTTTTCTCCTATCCTGTTTTTACTGCGGTTTATATAAATCAGAAATGCCGCCAAATATGCCGCGACAAGCGACAATGACGTATTTTTCTGACTTATCTCCGTTTTTTCCACAAAAAAACCTCTTTTTGCAGGCCGTGTAAAACATATATTTAATAGCACATCCCGGCCGGTTTATAAAATGATTTTCTAAAAAAACAAAAGGATCATTGAACACCGGCCGAAAAACAATTAAAATAAGGGTTTAAAATTCAACAAGGAGATTTTTATGGAAAAAGCATATTTTTTTGCGGGCAGTTTTTTATTTTTATTTTTTCTTTTCCTTCATACTTCAATAGCAGGCGGCAAAAACACCGAATCTTCAAACCACAAAGTAATTTTTTCCACAAACCTCGGGGACTTTACGGTCGAACTCTATCCCGACAAAGCGCCTGAAACCTGTGAGAATTTCCTTAAATATGTCGATTCCGGGTTTTATGACGGCACAATTTTCCACAGGGTCATACCCGGCTTTATGATACAGGGCGGAGGATTCACCAAAGATATGAATCAGAAAAAGACAAGACCCTCAATAAAAAACGAAGCTGACAACGGGCTTAAGAATAAGAGAGGATGGCTCTCGATGGCGAGGACGCAGGATGTAAACAGTGCAACTTCCCAGTTTTTTATAAACGTTAAGGACAACGAGTTTCTTGACCACGGAGTCCGCGATTACGGGTACGCGGTGTTTGCCAAAGTAACAGACGGGATGGGCACCATCGATAAGATAGCAAAAGTAAAAACTTCTAATTCGGGCCGCTACAGCGATGTGCCGGTGGAGCCGGTGACGGTAATATCCGCAAAAAGGGAATAATTTTCCCCGGGGAAAGGGAGTTTACAGCTCAAAACTGCCTTCCTGCCTTATATCCCTTGACGAACTCCCTATTAACACGTTAAATGTTCCCGGCTCGGCAACCCAGCCTTTGCTCTTCACATCATAAAACGAAAGGTCTCTTTTTGTAAGTTCGAATGTTACGGTTTTGGTCTCTCCGGGTTTCAGGTTTATTCTTTTAAACCCTTTAAGTTCTTTTACAGGACGCTCGACACTGCATTCCGGGTCCTGCACATACAACTGGACCACTTCTGCCCCTTCCCTTTTGCCGGTATTGGTTATATCAACGCTGGCTGTCGCAGCAATTTTGTCCGAACCTTTGGTTATATTCAGGTTGTCATATTTGAACGCCGTATATGAAAGGCCGTGGCCGAACGGGAAAAGAGGTTCGATATTTTCCTTATCGAAATACCTGTATCCCACAAAAATACCCTCTTCATAATAAATTTTCCCGCCCGCTCCGGGATAATTTTTATACGACGGCGAGTCCTCAATTTTTTTCGGGAACGTTACTGTCAATCTGCCGGAAGGATTAGCCTCTCCGAAAAGTATGTCGGCAATGGCGTCTCCGCCTTCCTGTCCCGCGTACAGCGACTCAACCACCGCCGGGACATCCTCTATCCATTTATCCATCAGCACCGGAGTGCCGTTCACCAAAACAACAACCGTATTTTTATTTACCGCGGCAACAGCTTTTATCAGTTCATCCTGATATTTAGGAAGCCTGAGATTCTGTTTATCAACCCCTTCTCCTTCTACTTCCCATGATATCCCGACAAATACTACCGCCATATCCGAATTTGACGCAATGTCAACCGCTTTATCAAGCAGAGCATTGCTCTCCGGGGAATATCCCA
>DJVC01000023.1 GCA_002440765.1 bacterium UBP3_UBA6266
CTTTTATTCCTATAACGGCAATATGTTTCCCTTTTTTATCATTTTTCATTAAAAATATCGTGTCCGCTTAAAAGTTTCATCTTATTTTTTATTATCCACAAGACAGGAACCCACGGTTTAGCTCTCATAGCGGGCCGGGCGCTTCCAACCATCCAGCATTTTTTCTTACATTGCAAAACCTTTTCGCGGATTGCCGTTGCTTTTTCGCCGAACCAGACCCGGTCAAAAGACTCATTCCTTATATTCCCGAGAATCCAGGGCACATCGCTCCCGTTGCAGGCCATAATATTCCCATAAGGGTCCAGAAAGAAAAAATCTTTTGCCGCACCGCACACTATAGGCCTGTCCTCCCCTTTAATATATTTTATAATACCATAGTTGATAAAAGCCCGGCCCCAATCCTTCACTCTTAGCCGGACATTCTTCCTTTTCGACTGAAGAAGGGCTTCGATAAATTTCTGCACTTCGATAACGGTATTTTCAACATCCTCAATCCTGTTGTCGAATTTATTAAAATAAAAAGAATTATGGATAACGGAACTGCTTAAATCCAAATCCATTTCCACTGCCATACTGTATAACCTCAACAGGTCATCTTTGTTCTTGTCAGAAATAACAACGCTTAATCCTATGTCTTTTACCCCGGCTGATTTTAATTTTTCAACACTTTCAACGGCTTTTTTAAACCCATCCTTCAGCCCCCTTAGCCTGTCATTCAATTCCTGCATTCCTTCAAGGCTTATCCTGAAGGCCGTATCGGGAAATTTCCGGCCCACTTCAACCAACTGTTCCGTTAAATAGCCGTTTGTGCTGATATCGATTCGCCGCGATTTGCTTTTCAATGCTTCAACAATACCGGCAAGATCATATCTCAAAGCGGGTTCGCCGCCGCTGATATTAATCCTTTTAAAGCGGGAAGGAAGCTTTTTCAGGTCCGATGGCCCGATTTCTTTTTTTGTTTCGCCATTTTTCCGCCAGATACCGCACATCACGCATTTCGCGTTACACCTGTATGTTGAAATAAAACACATTTCTTTTGGATATTTAATATTTTTTTTCATGCTTGATTAGCGCTGCCCCATATATTTCCATAAGCTTATTGTAATGAACATCAGGATTATAATCGTTCTTCACCGACAATCTTGCCGCCCGGCCCATTGCGGCAAATTTCCCGGGATTTTCAAGCGCATACCGGATTTTACTGTTCAGTTCAGCGGTATTTCCGGATTCAAAAAGCAAACCCGTCTGATTGTCCTTCACCATTTCCGGTATTCCCCCTATTTTTGACGCTATCACAGGTTTTCCAAGCGCAAAGGCTTCCAAAACGGCCCTGGGATTATTTTCATAACATTCGGAAGGAACTATAACGGCAAAAGCTTCTTTAATTTTTTCTCTAAGACTTTCTCCTTTTAAAAACCCGTGTATCCGGATATTTTCAAGCATATTATTTTTTATAAATAACGCTATATCTCCCTTTATAGGCCCGTCACCTATTATATCAAGCTCCATTTCAATACCTTTCGCCGCTTTTAAAAGCGTAAAAATACCTTTCTCATGAGATAACCGCCCGAAATAAACCATTTTCCGGCTTCCCGCGGAATCGATCGGCGGGTAATCTTCCGCGTCTATAAAATTAGACAAATGTACAACCTCATAGCCAAATCCCATTTCGGCTATTTTCTCCTTTAAAAAGATACTGGGGGATATAAATACATCAACAGCGGCATAGATATGCATTATTTTATGGTGTAAATACATTTCAACAGCGTTTAAAGCGCTTTTAGCGTAGGAACCTTTTGTGCATTTTTTTAAAACGCACCAGTAAAAACAACCGTTCCTGCATTTTTCGCACGGTCTGTTGCCGGACAACATCAAATAAGTCGGGCAAACCATCTGCATATCCCTCAGGGTCATTACGACAGGAATGTTTTTTTTCTTTATCACATATAATATTGAAGGCGAAATATAATGGGATATATTATTGATATGGACAATATCGGGCCGGCATTCGTCCAGCATAAAAGCGATTTTCTCTTTTGCCTCTCTTGAGTACAGAATATTCGCCGCCGCCTTAAACTTTGAAGAAATACCCGGTTTCGCGTTCAGATCGGAATTATCGACAAACCACTCGGTATATTCGAACGCCCGATTCAGAGGATGCTTCATTCCCCAGAACCATACTTTATGGCCTTTTCCTTCAAGCAGACGGCCTGTTTCAAGAGTGCTGATAGCGTCGCCTCCTCTCGGATATAGGAATTTATTTATTAAAAGTATTTTCATTATCATCAATTATTAGTGTTTTTCTGTTATTTAAATAAACCGCTGCAAAAATCCAGAACAATGAACTCGAATGGTACGCAAGATTCACGCTATGCGCCATGCCAGTAACAATATATGCGACAAAAACGCTGATAAACATGGTTAAGATATTTTTATCCCTGCCGTTAACATCCGAATACAATTTCCAGCGGCGAAAAATAACTATTAACACGGCGGTGAAAGGAATCAACCCGATTATCCCGAGTTCGACAAGCAGCGATGTGAACACATTATGAGTGGGACCTTTTACCATCCAGAAATGCCTGAACCGGAAATTATCATATCCGATGCCGTACAGCCAGTTATCTTTAATCTGGTTCAATGCATCGTGAAAAACCTCGATTCTGGCATTAATCGTATCGCTGTCAAACAATCTTTCGGATGCTGTCCGCGGCAGGTCAAAAAACTGAAAACCGATGGCAAAACATATGAAAAAAGTAAAAATATAATAAAATAATTTAATCCTGTCTTTTTTGTTAAAAAAACCGTTCATTATATAAACGCTCAACAATGACAGCCACGCGCTTCTCGATAAGGTTATTGCCACACCTGAACTCAAAACTATTATTATCAGGGTCCACCACTTCTTCAGTTTTCCGGCGCAGGTATTATAAAAATAAAGAGACATAGCCACCGCCATCGACAGGAAAAGACCGGCTTCATTGGGCCCGAGAAAACTGCCTCCCGGCTGATAACCGCTGGAATCCTTATACATATAACTGAAATATTTATACCTCTCCTGCGGCGGGAAAAATATATTTATTTCCGTTATCATCTCAAAAACAAGATAAAGCGCCATAGGCAGAGAACAGAAGATTATAACCTTCATCCAGGCGAGGAAGCCTTTTCTGTCCAGGGGACAATATCTGGCAAACAAAAAATACAGCAGAGGGAAACCGAAAAGATAAAAACTTCTTTTTCCATCAGCGGAAACGGACTTTGACAGTGAAAACAACGTCCATAAAAACAGCATAATAATAAACCCGTCGATGTAATTCATCTCCGGAGAGATTTTTTTGGTATAGACATCAACAATATCCCTTATAAAAAAAACAAAGAGAAAAACCAGCGGATAATTAACCGTAAGTATGCCGAACCTTATTCCAAATAAAGAATACGAATTCACCCATGTCGGCACACAGATAAGCGTAATAAAAAAAATAATATAGGAATATTTCGAGTCGAAATAAAACAGAAAAATCGCGGCCAAACCGATCAACACCAGCAGAATGAAGATATGGTAGTTAACCGCAATCAAAACCCCCAGCAACACGGATATCAAAGCAATAACGCCGTAAAAATAGACTTTGCTTACCAGAGTCTCGCTGATATTAAACTGTCTCATCAATTCATTTTTCAAAAAATTACCTTCTCATACCGGGATATTCCTTTTTTAATATCATATTCAGCTGCTGCGGCAAGGGCGCCGGCGGTAAGAGCCTTTGACGACCCGCGGTTGTTCAATAACATGACAACGGATGCCGCCAATAATTTATCATCATGTCCGGGAACAATAAAACCGTTTACTTCGTCTTTTATAAGTCTTCTGCATATATTTCCGCAATCAACACATATCACAGGAGTCCCGCACGCAAAAGCCTCAAGCATGACATTAGGGAACCCTTCCCATAGCGAGGCCAGCACAAAGACATCGCTTCTTGCGATATATTTAAAAGGATTTTTTTGAAAACCCATAAAAACAATTTTATCTTCCAGCCCGAGCATTTTTGACTGTTCCGTAAGTTCACCCAGAAGAGGGCCTTCACCCAGAATAAGAAGCCTCGCGTCAATATAATTCAAGACTGCCTTGAACGCTTTTAAAAGCAATACATGATTTTTCTGTTTCGTTAATGAACCCACCGTAATAATTACCGGTAATCCCTGATTAAACACATCTGTTTCGAATACTTCTTCTTCAGATAAAACGGCTATATTTCTACAATCAACCATATTGTGAATAACAGTTATTTTCTCTTTGGCTATTCCATAGCCCATAAGTTCTCCGGATATATCTTCGGAAACAGTGATTATCCTGTCCGCATATCCATATAAAAACCTTATCAAAAACTTTTTTATTTTCTGGTATCCGGCATTATAAACGGAGGAAATAGAGTTTCTCTCAGATATCACTAATCTGCTTTTCGAGAAAGCCAACAATTTCGCCAGTATCACCGAAATGTTGGCGTCCGTCAGGAAACTTATAACCGTATCGGGCTTGATGTCTCTGAGTATCGTTGAAATTTTAAATATACGAAGGATATAATTATATATCTTTATGAAAATATTCGGGGATGGAGACACATTAAGAGAAAAAAATCTTACATCCGCGGGAATATCATATTTAACCTTTTTTTCATACAGGACAAGATAGAGCTCGCCTTTATCTCTATCAAGACATTTTAACAGGTTGGAGACAGTCCTTTCCGCGCCTCCCCCTTCCATATTGGGAATAACAAATACAATTTTTTTCCTGTCAGTCATTTATTAACCTTTTATATAATTCCAGCATTTTCTCCGCCGTCACTTCCCACCTGTAATTTGCTTCAACGTAACTTCTATTGGTTTCCCGCATAGATTTTCTCAGCTTTTCGTCCGAATATATTTTGAATATACTCGAAACAAGGGCATCAATATCATTATAAGGCACAATGAACCCATTTTTACCGGCTTTCACCTGCATCGGGAAACCACCAACGTCGGTGGTAATCACCGGCAGGCCGCAGGCCATTGCTTCAAGCACTGTGTTTGAAAAATTTTCATAATATGACAGCAGTACGTAAGCATCCGCCGAGGAGTAGTATTTATACACCTCATTATAAGGCAAAAATCCGGACAGGAAAACCTTGCCGTCCAGATTCAATTTTTTTATCATCCGCAGGAGTTTGTTACCCAATATGCCTTCACCGGATATCATCAGTTTCAAATCCGGTATTTTCAGGCTCGCCTTACAGAACCCTTTTATCAGAAATTCCAGACCCTTGCCTTTTATCAGCCTCGCGCATGAAAAAAGCAGGAAGTCGGAATCTTTTATACCGTAGTTAGCGCGAATTTTGCTCCTCTCAATATAATCCTGTTTAAATATATCCGAATCTACACCCTGAGTAATATTCTCCATATTGATTCCCATCTCATGTGACTTTACTACCGCGTCTCCCGCGCCGAAAATCAGCGCTTTAGGTTCGGAATTCAGCTTTTTTAAAGCAGGTAAATGCCACTTTTCGGATGGCGGGCCCGGGAACCTTAACACGACAGGTTTGTTAAGATGCCTCAATATCGTTTCCGCAAGATTGGGTTGCGCGGTAAGTTG
>DJVC01000110.1 GCA_002440765.1 bacterium UBP3_UBA6266
GGAAGAGAAAACAACATTAAAAAATATCTTATGAATGCTACTTACAGAAAAGTTACTATAATAGGAAGGCCTAATGTCGGTAAATCCGCGTTATTTAACCGTTTGCTGGGAAAGAGAATATCAATAGTCAATCCGGAATCCGGAGTAACCAGAGACAGGGTTGAGGGAAGACTTAAACATGATAATTGTGTTTTTGAGTTGAATGATACGGGTGGGATTGTTACGGGCAAAAAGGGTTTAATAGAAACCGAGATTCTCAAACATGCCGACCATTCAATTTCAATGTCGGATGTTTTGATACTGGTTGTAGATGTTACTGCCGGCTGTATACCTATGGATATAGAAGTCGCGGCTCATGCAAGAAGGTCCGGCAGACCTCTTATCCTTGCGGTTAATAAATGCGATAACCCCGAACTATTGAATGATATCTCTCTTTTTTACGAATTGGGCATTGATCCGGTTGTCGGGGTTTCCGCTTTGCATAACATAGGAATAGAAGACATACTGGACAGGATAACTTCATTGCTTCCTTTTTCCGGAGAAATTATTCTTCCGGAAAAATCGGTTAAGATAGCCGTTGTGGGCAGGCCGAATACAGGCAAATCTTCTTTTATCAATAAACTTTTATCTGAAGAAAGAGTGATTGTCAGCGAGGTTTCGGGGACAACAAGGGATTCGATTGATGTGGAATTTAAAGCCGGCAATACGGATTTTATTCTTATAGATACCGCAGGTATCAGGAAAAGGAAAAAAATAAAGGATGCGGTTGAAAAATACAGTGTTATGAGGGCGGAAAGGAGCATAGAAAGAGCCGATATTGTTTTTCTTTTAATAGATGCTCAGAGAGGGCCCGGTTCGATTGATTTAAAAATCGCCTCATTTGTTTCCAATAAGGGTAAATCCTGTGTGATAGGCGTAAATAAGTGGGACCTTGTTAAGGGATGCACACAGGAAGCGTACGATGACGCGATAAAAAGAAAAATGCCTTTTCTCAGTTATGCCCCGGTAGTTTTTATATCATCATTGACCGGCAGGAATATTCTTGAGACAGTGAAAATATTCCAGGGCGTTTATAATATGAGTTCAATGAAGATCCCCACTTCGGAATTGAACAGGCTGATAAACAAAGCCATGCAGAAAACCCTGCCTCCCATAGTTAAAAACTCGAGATTGAAATTTTATTACGCGACGCAATGCGGCACATGCCCGCCGTCCTTTTTGTTTTTTGTCAATAATAAGGAATTGCTTAAAAAGAATTATGAGAACTATCTGGTTAACTGTATACGAAACCACTTTGGTATCAAGGGAGCCCCGATTTTTATCAGATTCAGAAACAGGGAGTCCAGATATAAGATACAGCGAAAGTATTAATATCTTAACTGCTTATTATAGTTGATATTATAACAATTATATGAAATAATGCTGTATCATTATTCAGTTACACGGATATTATTGAGGAGATATGAGTTTTTTAATAATTTTTATAATTTCATATATAATAGGCTCTTTTCCCACTGCTTTTATTATCTGCAGGTTCCTTTCGGGAAGGGACATAAGAACCATGGGCAGCGGGAATGTAGGAGCAACAAATGTGGCGAGGTTATTCGGATTTACATACGGTGTGATAACATTTTTGCTGGACTGCTTTAAAGGCTTTCTTCCGGTATTCTTAGTTATAAGATCGTATGGTATTCACAGCAACCTTGTTTTTATTTCGGCAGCAGCGATTCTTCTGGGTCATATGTGGCCTGTTTTCCTGGGCTTCAAAGGTGGGAAAGGCGTCGCATCGGGAGTGGGCATCATTATTGCGTTAAACCTTCCCGCCGCCTGTGTATCTTTTGGTGTTTTTGTCGTTGTGTTTATCGTGTTCCGGTATATTTCCGTAAGCTCTATAACCGCCGCAATCCTTATGCCTTTTATAATGTGGTATTTCGCGTCTCCTTTGAAGATAGTGGTCTTTATTTCCTTTGCTTCGGCGCTTGTTGTCTATATGCATAGAAAGAATATCAGGCGATTGGTAACAAAAACGGAACCCAGATTAAGTTTCCCTGAAATGGCGGCAAAAAGCATAAAAAAAGAGGATATACGGAAATGAATAAAATTACTGTAATAGGAGATGGAAGCTGGGGAACAGCCATTGCTGTTTTGCTGAATGAAAAAGGCGGGGAAGTGAAATTATGGGGAGCTTTTAAAGACAATGTTGACAACATTAATAAGCGCCGTGAGAATAAGAGATTTTTACCGGGTATTGAAATCCCCGCTGAAATTTTTGTGACAAACGATATTGAAATCGCGATGCGGGAATCAAACTATGCCGTGTTTGCGGTTCCTTCCCATTTTATGAGGAGTATATGCTCCTCGTTTAAGGATTTTATCAGAGATGATGCTGTTTGTATAAGCCTGAGTAAAGGGATAGAGAATAAGTCTCTGAAAAGAATGACCGAAATTATAGCGGATGAACTGTCGTCGGACAGAATTGCGGTTTTATCAGGACCCAGCCATGCCGAAGAAGTGTCGAAGAAAATGCCTACCACGGTTGTGGCTGTATCCGGGAATAAGAAGATAGCCGAAGATGTTCAGCGGCTCTTCCATACGGATTTTTTCAGGGTCTATTCCGGAGATGATGTGCTTGGCGTGGAATTAAGCGGGGCTCTGAAAAATGTTATTGCTATCGCCGCCGGAATCTGTGATTCTCTGGGTTTTGGCGATAACAGTAAGGCGGCGTTAATGACAAGGGGGTTGGCCGAAATAACGCGCCTGGGAGTGAAGATGGGAGCTAAGAGAGAAACTTTTTCCGGCCTTGCGGGAATGGGTGACCTGGTTACGACATGCATAAGCAGGTACGGCCGAAATCTTAAACTGGGTAATGAAATAGGATTGGGAAAGACACTTGAGAGCGCGCAGGCCGAATCTCCTATGATTGCAGAGGGGGTGAAGACAGCTTTGTCAGCGGTAGAACTTTCGGCCGCTTATTCTGTTGAGATGCCTATATGTTCCGAGGTGTATAATGTCCTGTATAAAAACAAATCTCCCAGGGAAGCTGTGAGAGACCTTATGACCAGAGATGCGAAACCCGAACACTTTTAAAACTATATATTTTATGGGGTATAATCATGAAAATCCAGGATAAGCTGTATTATTCAATCAGCGAAGTTAGTGAGATTACGGGGCTTGAGCCGTTTGTATTGAGGTATTGGGAAAAAGAATTCGGTAAATTGAGGCCTTCCAAAAGCGCTAAGGGCCAGAGGATATATCAGAAGAAAGATATCGAAATGGTCCAGTTGATTAAAAAACTTTTGTATGATGAAAAATTTACTATCGAAGGGGCTAAAACAAGATTAAACAGGGAAAAGGAAGATTTGAAAAAAATATCTTTCGATAAAGGTTTTATTGAACAGCTAAAGAGAGAACTTGGAGATCTAAAGAAGATATTGAAAGCCTGAAGATAGAATTTACTTGATTATTATTATTTTAAAAATAAAATGGTAGCAGTTATTTGGTTTGATTTTGTCGGGACCAGCGCAATACAGGATACAGTTCTTT
>DJVC01000060.1 GCA_002440765.1 bacterium UBP3_UBA6266
GAAGCATTAAAGGCATCCCTGAAAAATCAAGATTCAAGACTTCTGGCGGTTTTTCAGCCTCATAGATACACGAGGACACTGGATTTATGGAAAGAGTTTGCCCTGTCGTTTGGGAAAAGCGATTATACGGTTTTTACAGATGTCTATTCTGCTTTTGAAGAGCCTATTGAGGGAGTGGACGGATTATTAATATTTAAAGAGGCCAGGAAAATAGGGCTTAAATGCGATTATGTAAAGGATATCGGAGACATCCCGGCTTTTTTAAAACCCGGGCTTAAAAAAAACGATTATTTGATAATACTCGGAGCAGGGAATATAAATGAAATAAAAAAAGAGTTAATAAGAGATTTACAAAATTGAAACTACATGTATAATCAATTATAAAGGAGAAATTGTAGCCTGATTATTTATAAATATTATGAACACAAATCTCAGAACAATCTTGCAGAAACAGTTTTTGGATGATGTATATTTTGATGAATCTTTATGCAACCATACATCATTCAAAGTCGGAGGGCCTGCCGACATTTTTTCAAACCCGATTCTGTCGAACAACTGTTAACTTTCCTGGATATCATCAATGATGAAAGAATCAAGTATTTTGTGATAGGTAACGGGACGAATCTTCTTTTTGCCGATAATGGTTTCAGAGGCGCCGTGATTCAGCTTTCAAAACCCGCTTTCAGGACACTGGAGATTGAATCCGACTCCGTAATCTGCGGTTCGGGAGTGAGTATGATCGAATTGGCTTATAAAACGGCCGAAATGGGCCTTTCAGGATGTGAATATATGGCCGGCCTGCCCGGGTCTGTCGGCGGCGCCATTATTACAAATGCGGGCGCTTTCGGGCAGGATATCGGGAATGTTATCGAAAAAGTTGAATCAATAGATATAACGGGAAAGAGAATAATTTTTGGGACAAACGATATCAGCTTTAGTTATAGAAAATGCAGCCTTTCACAATTTAATACAGTTGTTACCAGGGTTTTTCTCCGGCTGTTAAAGGAAGAACGTGAATCCGTGGAAAAAAGAATAAAAGAGTTTTTAAGCAGCAGGGATAAATCTCATATAAATACGGCTAACGCCGGCAGTGTTTTTAAAAACCCCGCTAATGTGTCCGCATGGAAACTGATAGACGGGGCAGGCCTCAGAAACGTCAGGATCGGCGGCGCAAGGGTTTCCGATAAACATGCAAATGTTATTGTTAACGAGGGGAATGCGACTTCAAGAGATATAAAAAATCTGATAGAGATAGTGCAGATTAAGGTTTTTGAACAGTTCGGCATAGGATTGGAAACAGAGATAAAAATTGTACCAGAGGTGTTGGATGCGCAATAAGATAAAAAAGGTTGCGGTTATTATGGGAGGATCTTCATCGGAGAGAGAAGTTTCCATTAAATCGGGCAGGGCGATTGTTGAAGGACTTAAAATTTCAGGATATGAAGCTGAAGAGGTGTTGCTAAAGACTGAAAATAAAAATGAGGTTATGGAATGTATGGACAGGACCGGGCCTGATATAGTTTTTATAGCTTTGCATGGTAAATTCGGGGAGGACGGTAAAGTCCAAAGACTTCTCGAGGAGTCAGGAATGCCATATACGGGCTCAGGTGTTTTTTCGAGTAATGTCTCCCTTGATAAAATAAAATCGAAAAAATATTTTATACAGGAAGGTATAAGAACACCTGAATTTGAAATTATAGATCGCGATAATCCATCCAGACCTATAAAGCTGAAATTCCCTGTTGTAATCAAGCCGCCGCTTGAAGGTTCAAGTATCGGCGTGACAATCGCTAATACAAAAAAAGATTATGTGAACGGTATTAAAAATGCCTTCAGATTTGAAAATGAGGGATATGTCCTTGTAGAAGAATTTATTGAGGGGAAAGAACTCACGGTAGGTATCCTGGATGAAGAACCTCTTCCGGTAATAAATATCGTTCCCAAAAGCGGAACATACGATTACAAGTCTAAATATTCAAAAGGCATGACCGAATATATTGTCCCCGCGAAAATACCGTCCAAATGTATGAGGGAGGCCCAGCAGATGGGCCTAAAGACGTTTAAAGCGCTCAGATGTTATGGTTTTGCGAGGATAGATATGATTCTGGGAGCGGATAAGATGTGTTATGTTCTTGAGGTTAATACCATTCCCGGCTTTACAGAAACGAGCCTGCTGCCCAAGGCCGCAAAAAGCAGGGGAATCGATTTTAACGACTTGTGCGAAAGAATATTGCTGTCGGGATTTGAAAGATTTTTAAAATTGCGGACCGCCAAAGAAAATGCTGTTGGATTTTAATCAGGCGGAGGATAACACTAATGTTCGGCAGAAAAAACAGAAATTATAAAATCCTGGATATCCAGTCAGGCGGAAGGAAAAAACTCGGCCGGACGCTCGCGTCTAATGTAAAAGGTCCGGTTCCTTTTCTTATAGTTATACCTCTGGCCATGTTTGTCATCACAGGTATCGCGTTGTTTTTTAAAACATACATTCGCGCGGAAACCTATTTCAATATAAGAAAAGTTGTTATTTCAAACAATCATTTTTACAGCAAGAAAGATATTATCGAGGCCGCGGATATAAGTAACGGGCAGAATATTTTTTCGGTCGGATTGAAGGACATATCCGGTAATATAGAATTGCTTCCTAATATCGCCGCCGCCCGCGTTACCAGGCGCATACCCGATACTATCTTCGTAAAGGTCTATGAACGTGAGGCGGTTGCGCAGGTGGAATCCGGAAGGTTTTATCTTGTTGACGAAGAAGGAATTGTCCTTGAACCTGTGTATAATATAAAAAAAGAGGATCTTCCCGTTATAAAAGGTTATGAAGTCACGGGACTGGCCCCGGGCAGTAAAATCACCGACCACCAGATAAAGCTTGCCCTTAAACTTATTGCTTACACTCTGGATGTTATGGTGAGGGCTTATGTGAATCCCCGGGATGTGGATATTTCAGATGAGATGGAAGTAAGAATGATCATAAACCAGGGTACAGTTGCGAGATTTCAGAGGAAGGACTTCGACCAGAATATGGAGAGACTGGTCAATCGGCTGGTTAAAATCGTGCAGGATTCGATTCAAAAAAATAAAACGGTTGAATCTATAGATATGAGATTCGACCGCGTCCCTGTTAAATTTAAAGAAAAGGGTGCTTAGATGTTTCTACGGAAAAATAATGAAGATATAATCGCGGGGCTGGATATAGGGACAAGTAAAATATGCGCTGTTGTTGCCGAAAAAAGAGATGACGGTGAAGTAAAAATAATCGGTTCGGGCGTTAAACCTTCGCACGGCATCAGGAAAGGAATTGTTGTAAATGTAGAGAGTACGATTGAGTCAATAATTGACGCGGTAAATGATGCGGAAAAAATGTCGAAGACGGATATTAATTCTGTTTATATAACAATAACCGGCTCGCACATTAAAAGCAGCAGCGCAAGAGGCTCGATAATAATTTCCAATAAAGATAATATAATTAATGATGAGGATATAAGATCGGTTATAGATAAAGCGTGTAATATATCGCTGCCGGATGACATGGAAGTTATTCATTCTCTTCCGCAGGAATATGTTGTGGATGGTCAGGATGGGATAAAGAATCCGAAAGGTATGATAGGGACCCAGTTAGACGTTGATGTTCATCTTATTTCCGGTTCCGTCGCTTCGGAAAGGAATATTATCAAGACCGTAACAAGTTCCGGTTTTGATGTTGAAGGTGTAGTTGTCCAGTCTTTGGCATCCAGTATTGCCGTTTTAAAGAGAGAGGAAAGGGATTCGGGGGTTTTATTGATTGATATGGGCGGAGGGACAACGGATTTTATTGTTTTTGTCGATGGTTTGGTAAGGCAGTCGGAAGTATTTGCGGTGGGAGGAGACCATATCACAAATGATATTTCAATAGGGTTGAAGGTGTCGATTCCAATAGCGGAAAAAATAAAAAAGAAGTATGGCTGCGGGTTGACTTCTATGGTTGCAAGGGATGAGGAGTTTTTTATTGAAGGGGCTTTAAGCACTGATAAAATACGAATACCGAGGATGAAACTTGTGGAAATTATGCAAATGAGAATTGAAGAAATCATTTCCATAATAGCAAGGCATGTAGATAATTACGAAGGCCTATTAAATGCCGGTATAGTGCTTACGGGGGGGTGCTGTAATATACCCGGGTTTGAACAGCTCTTTAAATCGAAGATGGACATTCCTGTGAGAATAGGCAAACCTCTTGATATTTACGGCCAGGTTGAAGTTTTGGACGCGCCTGAATTTGCGGCAAGCATAGGTTTGGTTAAATTCGGTCTGCTTTATGGAGGAGAGGGGTCTTATTATTCTTTTTCTCCAAAGAGTATTTTTAAAAAATTCTCTTCATATTTCGGAAGTATTTTCAGAAAGAAAGGTTAAAACGGGGTGTAATATTGCTTAGATTTGATTTTCAGCAAAATGAGAAGAAACTGGTCTTTAAGCTTTTCGGCCTGGGCGACGGAGGTATCAATGCGCTGGAGACCTTTATCAACAAAGGGATAGAGGGAATGGAATTAATAGCGGTAAACACTGAGCCGATCTCTCTCGAAAAGTCCGCAGCGCACAGAAAAATCGAAATAGGCGGGTCTGCCGTAAAAGGCCATGGAACCGGCGGGAATATCAGTATCGGTAAAAAAGCCGCTGAAAATGCGTATAAAGAATTTTTCGAAGCGAGCCATAATGCGGATGTTGTTTTTGTGACCGCGGGTTTAGGGGGAGGCACAGGTTCGGGCGCCATAAACGTTGTGGCCCGGGCAGCCAAAGAAGCCGGCAGCCTCGTGGTATGCCTTGTTACAAAACCTTTTAATTTTGAAGGCAAGGGGAGGTTGCAGCAGGCTGCCGAAAGTGTCAAGGAGTTGAAAGATATCGCCGATTCCCTGATAATCATTCCAAACGACAGGTTACTTGACATTATGACGGAAGACACATCTTTCGTTGATGCGTTCAAGGCTACCAATGAAGTTATATGCGAAGTTGTTAATGCTTTGTATGCCATGGTTACCAAACCAAGCCTGATTAAAATTGATTTTGCGGATGTTAAAACGGTCCTTGAAGACGGAGGGGAATGTATGCTTGGATTTGGGGATGCTACGGGTAAGGATAAAGCGATCAGAGCCGTTGAAATGGCTCTTGTAAGCCCTCTAATGGACAGAGCCAGGCTTATGAATTCGAAGAATATCCTTATCAGCATGATAGGGGGCAGAGACATAGGATTGTTTGAGGTCAGTGACTCACTCAAGTCGATCCATCCGATTACCAGCATGGAATCAAATGCTGTTCTGGGAGTTACTGTAGACGAAGATTTTAATGACCGTGTGCATGTTACCGTCCTTGCCAGTGGAAGCATTTCTGAAGAGAAAAGAGATCCTGCGTTTGAATTGCTCCCGGATTTGGAAGACACGAAAGAAGAACAGCCGGCATTGATACATGTAGCACCGAGGGGTAAGTTTGACAAAACGGAGCCGTCAATAATAGATGGGATAGATCTTGACGTTCCGACTTTCCTCAGAAAATCAAAGCGCGATTGGTACACAAAGATTATGGGGAAGAAAAATTAGGCGGATTTTTATTTTTTGGATTTTTCCCAGCAGCTGTCGAGTTCTTTTATAGTCAGTTTTGAGATGTCTTTTCCCTTATTTTTAATCATTTCTTCCATTTTTCTGAATCTCCCGTCAAATTTTTTTATTGATTTGTGGAGGGAATATTCAGAGTCCACTTTCAGGAATCTGGCAAGGTTTACCATCGTGAAAATCAAATCGCCCAGTTCATCGGAAATCCTCTCAAAGTTTTTCCTTCCTGCGAAAATTTCGGTTTTTAGTTCGTCTAATTCTTCTTCCAGTTTTTTTAGAACTTCACCGGATTGAGTCCAGTCGAATCCGGCTTTGGAAGCTTTTTTCTGGATCTTTTCCGCCTTCTGAAGCGCCGGCAGACCCTTAGGTATTCCGTCTAAAGCGGATAATCTTTTATGGTTTGATTTTTCTTTCCTTTTAATGTTTTCCCATTGACGCAGGGCTTCTTCGCTGTTTTTTACTTTGATTTTTCCGAAAACATGGGGATGTCTGGACACCATTTTGTCGATACCCTGTTTGAGCACGTCATTTATATCAAAATGGCCTTTCTCTTCGCCTATGCGCGACAGGAAAATGACAAGAAACAGGACATCCGCAAGTTCTTCTTTCATCTTATGCTTGTCATTTTCGTTGATGGCTTCTATCAATTCGTAGATTTCCTCTATTAAACAGCTTTGAAGAGTTGAATAATCCTGTTCCATATCCCACGGACAGCCGTCCGGAGACCTGAGCCGGGCCGTTAATTGTATTAGCTTTTTGAAATTGGACTCCATTCTCCGGTTTCCTTATGTATTTTAAACTCCCTAATATAACATATATTTTACAATCTGAAATTGTTTTGTATATATTTTTATGGGAGTAGGGACAGCGGAGCACTGTTTTTATCATATTTTCATTGACTTCTTCGACGTGGAAGTCTTTAATATATTGAATTGTTTGTCAAGTTATAAACAAACAGGGTCCTCTAATATACGGGTACCCGTTTGGTTATTTACAACAGGTGGAAAGAATTCGATATTTCCGGAGCAGGTGATGGAAAAAGATATTAAACAAAGTGAACAGAGCGAATTAAGGAAAAAGACAAGGAAAGAACTTCTTGATTCCGGTGTTTTTCCTTATGGAAGAGCTTTTGAGCGTTCTCCGATCAGGGAATATCTGGGCGAAAATTTTGTTGAAAATAAAAAGGCCAGAGTGGCAGGGAGAATCAGAGCAAAAAGAGGACACGGGAAAACACTGTTTGCAGATCTTCATGACCGGTCGGGAAAGGTCCAGATTTATATAAGAAAGGATTCAGTTGCAGAGAATGTGTTTAACATAGCCGAAAAGACGGATATGGGAGACATTATAGGGGTTGAGGGAAAACTTTTTAAAACTAAAACGGGAGAGGTAACAATATTGGCTGAAGGCATGGAAATGCTGGCGAAGGCGCTTCATCCGCTGCCTGAAAAATGGCATGGTTTGAAGGATATTGAAACAAGGTATAGGCAGAGATATCTGGATTTAATAGTGAACAGCGAGGTAAGGGATATATTTATTAAAAGATCCGCCATTATAAAATCAGTAAGGGATTATCTTGATTCGCGCGGATTTATTGAAGTTGAAACACCTATGATGCAACATATGGCGGGTGGAGCTGCCGCCAAACCGTTTAAAACACATCATAACGCATTGGGTATCGACCTTTATCTCAGAATAGCGCCGGAGCTGTTTCTGAAAAGGCTTCTTGTGGGAGGATTGGAGAAAGTTTATGAGATTAACAGAAATTTCAGAAACGAGGGGATTTCACGCAGGCACAATCCCGAATTTACCATGCTTGAAGTTTATGAAGCTTATTCGGATTTTTCCGGTATGATGGAACTTGCGGAAGAACTTATTATCAATGTTCATAAGAAAGTTAACGGAAATAATACAGTTAAATATAACGATACTGAAATTATCCTGGATAAGCCGTGGAAAAGAATATCATTGATAGAGTCTGTTAAAAATGAAACGGGCATTGATTTTTTAAGTGAGACGGATTTTGCCGGGAAAGCGGATGGTTTGGGGGTTAAAATTGAGGCGGGGATGTCGAAATGGGAAGTTATAAACAAAGTTTTTGAACACGTAGTGGAGCCCAAACTTATACAACCGACTTTTATAGTTGATTACCCGTCGGAAATGTGTCCTCTTTCAAAAGCGAAGAAGGATAACCCCGAAATAGCCGAGAGGTTTGAGCTTTTTATTGCCGGGCAGGAATTGGCGAATGCGTACTCTGAGTTAAATGACCCCGTGGAGCAGGAAGCAAGATTCCTTGATCAGGCGAAAGGGGATCGGCTTAAGGTCGATATCGACTACGTAAAGTCGCTTGAATACGGGATGCCTCCGGCCGGCGGTCTCGGTATCGGTATCGACAGGCTTATCATGGTTCTTACTTCAAAAGAATCTATTAGAGACGTAATTTTATTTCCTCAATTGAAACCCGAAGTATAAAAGTATAAATATTAAAAGAGTTTTATATGAGATTGATTCCCTTGTGGCTTGCCTGTAAGTATTTAACGACCAGGCGGAAAGAAAAATTTATTTCCGTCATCACCTTTTTTTCGGTAAGCGGGGTTGCTCTTTCCGTTACGGTTTTGATGGTTGTTATTTCCATAATGTCCGGTTTTGAAAAAGATTTAAAACAGAAGATTATAGGGGTAAATGCCCATATCACCATAGAGAATGACGGTATCGTTGATTCATGCGCCGGAATCATCGCCGAAACCGAAAAAAACCCGTCGGTTACGGGCGCGGCTCCCTTTGTGCAGGGTCAGATTCTTGTCGCAATCGATAATTCGATAACAGGGGTCCTGGTAAAAGGCATTGATTTCGAAAAGGAGAAAAAAATTTCAAGTCTGCCGGATTTCATAAAAGACCGGGATATCAAATGGGAACAGGACAGTATTCTTATAGGCAGTGAGTTTTCAAATAAATTCCAGATTTTCAAAGGAGACAGTATTGAAATAATTCTTCCGATTGAGAATTTCCAGTCTGCGATTAACGGGATGTCAAACAGGATGGAATTCAAAGTGGCGGGTATTTTTGAAACAGGAATGTATGAGTATGACGCGAATATGGTTTATATTCCGCTTGAAGCCTCGCAGGAAATTTATGGCCTCGGGGAAGGGGTACACGGTATAAACGTTAAAGTAGCAGATATTTCGAAAGCGAATAAAATTAAATGGGAATTGAACGGGATTTTGAAAGAGCGGGGATTAACGGCAAGGAGCTGGATGGACAGGAATAAAAGGTTGTTTTCCGCGCTAAAAACCGAGAAAAACGTTATGTTTATTCTCCTTGCCATGGCGATTCCCGTC
>DJVC01000003.1 GCA_002440765.1 bacterium UBP3_UBA6266
CCGCGTCAGGCACCAGGCTTCCTTTATCCATATAGCTTTTGGCTTCAAGCCCCGCGGGAGAAGACTTTTTTAATTCTTCTCTCAGCAAATCGCCGGTAGAGATATGCTTAAGCCCAAAATCCCTGATAAGCATTTCCGAATGAGTCCCTTTTCCCGCGCCGGGCGCGCCTAATAAAATTATATTCACAGCTAAATTCTGCCTTTCAATCTGCCTTTTTTCACGAAACCCTCATAATGCCTCATAATCAGATGCGATTCCACCTGCCTCATGGTATCAAGCATTACGCCCACAATAATCAAAAGCCCCGTTCCGCCGAAAAACTGCGATATCCTGAAATCCACATTAAATATTTTACCGATTATCTGGGGCATGATGGCAATCAGAGTTATTGCCAAAGCTCCCACAAAAGTAATTTTAACCATTACATTTTCCAGATATTCGGAAGTCGGTTTTCCGGGCCTTATGCCCGGGACAAAACCTCCGTACTTTTTAAGGTCGTCCGATATCTGGATAGGATTAAACTGCATCGCTGTCCAGAAAAAGCTAAACGCAATGATAAGCAGCGCATATAAAAATGTATAGAAAGTGCTGCCGTATGAAAGCCAGTCGCTTATCCACGTAAAAAATTTAATGTTTGTCATTTGCCCCAAAGTCTGGGGAAACATTAAAATACTCGACGCAAAAATTATCGGGATAACTCCTGCCTGGCCTACTCTCAAAGGAAGAAAACTTGCCTGCCCGCCGTATACTTTTCTTCCAACAATTCTTTTCGCATATTGTACGGGTATCTTTCTCTGCCCCTGAGAAACGGCGACAACACCGGCAACAACCCCAACCATCAGGGCAACAAGAACAAGCATAGAAATGACAGATAACTGCCCGCTGATAAGCTGGTCTTTAGCCAGGAAAAGAGCCGACGGCAGCCTTGAAAGAATGCCTATAGTAATGATAAGAGATATGCCGTTTCCTATACCACGCTCCGTTATTTGTTCCCCTATCCACATAAGGAAAGCTGTCCCTGCGGTCAGCGTTATCATTGTTACAAGCCGGAAACCAAGCCCCGCATTCGTTACTATACCGGGTATCTGCTGATTATTCAGCGCAATAAGCATGCCGCTTATCATAAATCCCTGGAACAGCCCGAGCACAACTGTCCCGTACCTCGTATACTGTGTAAGTTTTTTCCTGCCGAGCTCGCCTTCTTTCGCAAGCTTTTCAAGATAAGGCACCGCCGCGATAAGAAGCTGCAGAATAATTGAGGCGCTGATATAGGGCATTATTCCCAGGGCAAAGACCGTGCATTGTGAAAGAGACCCTCCGCTGAACAGATCCATGAGCCCGAAAATGGTGCCCTGCTGTTTTGCAAACCAATCTGCAAGCAGCTTCCCGTTTATTCCCGGAACGGGGACATAAGTCCCTACCCTGCATATTGCAAGGAGCCCAAGTGTAAATAATATCCTTTTTCTCAACTCGGGTATTTTAAAAATATTTTTAAACGCATCTAACATCGGCTACCTCTGACTTACATATTCTGAATTATTTTTTAATTATTTCTATTTTCCCTTTTGACTCTTCGATTTTTTTTCCGGCGGAGCCGCTGAAAGCATGCGCTTTTACGCTAAGCGATTTTTTTATTTCTCCATCCCCCAGAATTTTAACCCTTGAATTATTCTTTTTAATCAATCCTTTTGCCAACAATTCAGCGGGAGAAACCGAATCTCCGTCATTAAATACATCCAACTGTCTCAGGTTAACAACTTCAAAAAATATTTTGAAATTTTTATTATTGAATCCCCTTTTGGGAATCCTTCTTGTAAGCGGCATCTGCCCGCCTTCGAAACCCGGGCGCACATTCCCGCTTGTCCTTGCTCTTTGTCCTTTATGGCCCCTGCCTGCCGTTCCGCCCGTTCCGGAACCGCTGCCTCTTCCCCTTCTTGCAGGTTTTTTCCTGGCGCCGGGATTATTTTTAAGATTTTGAAGCCCCATCACTAAACTCCTCTTTGTCTTTTCACTTCATTCATATCCCTCAAGGCAGAAAGCGCTTTAAGGGTCGCTTTTACAACGTTAATTGCATTGCTTGAACCTAATGATTTTGTTAATACATCCTTAATGCCCGCAGATTCAATAACAGCCCTCACGGCGTTACCGGCAATAACTCCTGTTCCGGGAGCCGCGGGTTTTAATAACACTTTACCGCCTTTGAATACGCCCATAACCTCGTGGGGTATGGTATTCTTATAAAAGGAAACGGGGTTCATGCTTTTCTTCGCTTTTTCAATTCCTTTTCTTATGGCTTCCGCAACTTCATTGGCTTTCCCCAATCCGCAGCCTACCTGCCCGTTCCCGTCTCCCACGACAACTAGCGCACTGAAACCGAAACGGCGTCCACCTTTTACAACTTTTGCCGTCCTGTTTATATAAACGACCTTTTCGTGGAAGGGACTCTCACTTCCCTCTCCAAATCTTCTCCCAGAACCTGCTTTATTCTTTTCAGCCATTTGTTTCCTCCGATTAGAACTTCAGTCCGCCTTCGCGGGCACCTTCACTAAAAGCTTTGACGCGGCCATGATATTTGTATCCGGCTCTGTCGAAAACAACCTTTTCAATCTTCTTCTCTTTTGCCATACCGGCAAGTAATTTCCCCAGTTTTTTGGCAGCCTCCATGCTGCCGCCTTTGCCTCCAAAATTTTTGGATGCAGTCGTTGCTCCGGCTATCGACACGCCTGCCATATCATCTATGAGCTGGGCCGATATATTCTTAGAGCTTCTGAATACGCAAAGCCTCGGACAATCCGGAACGCCAATCAGTTTTTTCCTTATTCTTTTATGTCTTCTTTCTTTTTGAGCTGTTTTTTCTTTCATTCTCTATTTCCTTTTTATACTGATAGATATTATTTTACCGTTTTGCCGGCTTTCCTTCTTACGTGCTCATCCTGGTATTTGATGCCTTTGCCCTGGTAGGGCTCCGCGGGTGAAAAATCCCTTATAGTCGCCGCAACATGGCCAACCATATGTTTATCCGGTCCGGAAACAGTAATAAGATTTTTTTCTACCTTGACTTCCACTCCGTCGGGAGCTTTATAATCAATCGGATGCGAAAAACCAAGCTGAAGATTTAAATTCCTGCCCTGAAGGGCTGCTCTGTAGCCGACTCCGCTTATCTCCAGAACTTTTTTATAACCCTGCACTACTCCCTGAATCATATTTGCTATGACAGCCCGGGTAAGCCCGTGCAGAGCCCGGTGTTGTCTCGAATCCGATTTTCTCGTAACCAGCACCTTTTTATCTTCGACTTTTATTTCAATCTCTTCGGGCATATTGTGTGTCAAAGAAGCTTTTGCTCCCTTAACTACTACC
>DJVC01000057.1 GCA_002440765.1 bacterium UBP3_UBA6266
AACGGTCATATAACTCTTCAAGTGCCCGGGATTCAAACTTTGCGATTTCATTCATTAATTCTAAATCGCTCAAGTCTTTGAATTTGCTCAATTATCACCAGATTTCGTTTATTTATAGCAATCAAAGGTAAAGCTAAGGTGATTAAAAATCAATTTGTGATTTCCAGATTTAGAAATGTTGGGAAAACAATTTTAGATTCGGAAATTATTTTTTTAATATAAACTAATTGTCCCGTGGGTCCTTCGCCCTTCTCACCAAACAATCAACTTTTTATTATATTTGCAGCACTTTTTAGTAGAGAATAGAAAAAATGAGATCGAATGAAATAAGAGAACAATTCTTAAACTTTTTTAAAGATAAAGGTCATAAAATAGTACCGAGCGCACCTGTTGTACCCCACGGTGACCCAACTCTCCTTTTCACAAATGCGGGTATGAACCAATTTAAGGATGTATTTCTTGGCGCAGGAAAACGTGATTACAGGAGAGTTGTTGACACTCAAAAATGTATCCGAGTTTCCGGTAAACACAACGACCTTGAAGAGGTTGGGCACGATACCTATCATCACACTTTTTTCGAGATGCTCGGTAACTGGTCCCTGGGAGATTATTTTAAAAAAGGGGCTATTGACATGAGCTGGGAATTCCTCACCGGTGAAAACTGGCTTGGGCTTGATAGAAATAAAATAGCAGTTTCCGTGTTTAAAGGAGATAAAGACGCTCCCTTTGACGGGGATTCAAAAAATCTCTGGCTTGCCAAGGGCCTAAAGGAAAACAGAATAGTTGCGCTGCCGAAAGATAAAAACTGGTGGGGCCCGGCGGGCGCTACGGGTCCCTGCGGGCCTGATACTGAAATGTTTTTCTATGTTGGAGAGTATGATTTGCCGCCTGAAGACAGCAACCCCGAAACGGACGAAAAAAACTGGCTGGAGATCTGGAACGATGTTTTTATGGAATATAACAAAACAAATGACGGCAAATTTATACCGCTCAGCCAGAAGAACGTTGATACCGGTCTCGGCCTGGAGCGGGTTGCATGCATTCTTCAGGGGAAAAAAGATATTTATAGAATAGAGCTCTTTTCACCTCTTATAGCAAAAATTGAGGAAATATCTTCAACCTCTTATGAAGACGAAAGATACATAAAATCATACAGGGTGATAGCCGATCATATTCGTGCCGCTGTTTTCATTTTGGGAGACAACAGGGCTATTGTGCCGTCGAATGTCGGCCAGGGATATATTCTAAGGCGTTATATAAGAAGGATTATAAGGCACGGAAGGCTTCTCGGCATCGAAAACAAATTCTGCGCGTCTCTGGCGGACACTGTCATCAATATCATGAAAAATCCGTGGTATGAACTGGAGAATAACCGGCTCTTTATTTTATCGGAATTAGCCGCGGAAGAAGACAGATTCGGAAAAACCATTAATCAGGGGCTTAAAGAGTTCGAAAAAATGATGAATGGTTACGAAAAAGCATATCAGGCCACAGGCAGAAAAATCGACCATATTCCGGGTAAACATGCTTTCCGCTTATATGATACTTATGGTTTTCCTCTTGAAATGACAGAAGAATTGGCAAAGGAAAAAGGGCTGGAAGTCGATACGGCAAACTTCAAAAAGTGTTATGAGGAACATCAGGAGAAGTCGCGTCTCGGGGCTGAGAAAAAATTCAAGAGCGGACTGGAGGATGCTTCGGAGAAAGTTATCAGGCTTCATACCGCAACACATCTGCTCCATAAAGCCCTAAAGATTGTTCTCGGCGACCATGTCCAGCAGAGAGGAAGCAATATTACCGCTGAAAGACTGAGGTTTGATTTTTCTCATCCCGATAAAATGACCGAAGAGGAAATAAAGAAAACAGAGGATATCGTTAACGATGCGATAAAAAAGGGGTATGACATCAGGTGTGAGGAAAAAACACCCGATGAGGCGAAGGATTCGGGAGCAGTGGGTCTGTTTGATGATAAATACGGAGATACCGTTACGGTTTATTCCGTGGGCGATTTTTCAAAAGAAATATGCACGGGCCCCCATGTTAAAAACACTTCGGAGATAGGGTATTTCAAAATTGTAAAGGAACAGAGTTCTTCATCAGGCATCAGAAGGATCAGGGCTGTTGTTGAAGATGTTTGACGGTATGAAAACTTTCAGGAAAGAATATAAAGTTATTACCGAACGCAAAGAACAGGCTTTGGATATTACGGCAAACGTAACCGAAGCACTGCGGGAAAGCGGGATTGCCGAAGGTTTGTGCGTCATTAATTCGCTGCATACAAGTTCGGGAGTAATTATAACCGACAGCGATATTTTTCTGAATGAAGATATGTCGGGAATACTGGCGGGTATCATTTCGGAAAAAAATACATATCGCCATAACGATAACGATTTCAAAAAAAATGCCTCAGCCCATTTAAAAGCGATGGTCATGGGTTTGGGAGTTACCATTCCCATTTCCTTTTCAAAGCTTGATCTTGGGACATACCAGACTGTTTATTATTTGGAGTATGACGGAAAGAGAGAGAAATCTTTCATGGTTAAGTGTTGCGGGGAATGACGGAATATTTCTTTTCTTGCAACAGGACTGTTTTAATAATATATTATTTTTATGAGAGAGCTTCCGATTATCGTTGAAGAAAAGGGAAATATCCGGGTATTATGTTTTACGATAGAAAAATTAACGGATATTTTGATAATCGACCAGATTAAATCTTATATTTTATCTGTGATCACCGGAGGCGGCCGGATTATATTAATTAACTTTGCCGGCATTGAATACATGTCCAGTTCTTTTCTCAGCGTGTTAATTGCGATGAAAAAATCTTTATATCAGGTTAAGGGCAAAGCTTGCCTGTGCTGTCTGTCCGGAAACATAGCGAGGCTTTTTTCAATAACGGAATTGGACAGGATATTTGATATTTTTCATTCCGAATCCGATGCGCTTGAATTTCTTCAAACATTTTCTGACCAAATTGATTGATAATTTCCGGCATGAAAAATAGTATTGAGTTAAGTTTTGATATTTCATAGTATCTTAAAACTGCCGTTTTTATGCATCAAAGTCTAACTTTTATTAACCGGGAGGAGATCGATGATGTACAAGATAGTTCTTTTGCGCCATGGTGAAAGCGTGTGGAACAAAGAAAACAGATTTACCGGATGGACAGATGTGGGGTTGTCGGACAGGGGAGAGGAAGAAGCAGAGAAAGCCGGACATGTCCTTAAAGCCGGCGGTTATTTCTTTGATATGGCATTCACTTCGGTTTTGAAACGGGCGATAAAAACTTTATGGGTGGTGCTTGAAGAAATGAACATGGAGTGGATACCTGTTATCAGATCGTGGCGGCTTAATGAAAGACATTACGGCGCTTTGCAGGGATTAAACAAATCTGAGACGGCGAAAAAGTTTGGCCAGGAACAGGTGAAAATATGGCGGAGAAGTTATGATGTCAGACCTCCCGCCCTGGAAAAAAGCGACGACAGATATCCCGGCAAGGATCTGAGATATCAAACCCTGAAAGAAGGCGAACTCCCTTTAACCGAGTGTCTTAAAGATACCGTAGACAGATTCCTGCCGGTATGGCATGACGAAATTGTGCCGACTATAAAAGAGGGGAAAAAAGTTTTGATAGCCGCTCACGGGAATAGTTTAAGAGCTCTTGTCAAATACCTTGATAAAATTCCGGAAGATGAAATTGTGAATTTGAATATTCCGACGGGAATACCTTTGGTTTATGAACTTGACGCCGATTTGAATCCTATAAAGCATTATTATCTGGGTGATGAGGATGAAATAAAAAAGGCCGCTGAAGCGGTTAAAAATCAGGGTAAGGCTTAACTAATTGAACGGAGGTGTAATATGTTCGGCAAAATAGAAAAATTGCTGGGTAAAGAATCGGAACCGCTGCTGAAACATAAGTGTACAACGATTCCCAGAGAGAACCTTCACCTGCCGGGACCTGATTTTGTCGACAGGATATTCAGGTCTTCCGACAGGCCGAACAACGTGCTGAGAAATATTAATTCTTTATTTAATCATGGCCGGCTTTCGGGAACGGGATATCTTTCTATCCTACCGGTTGATCAGGGGATAGAGCATTCCGCCGGAGCTTCTTTTGCGCCGAACCCCATTTATTTTGATCCTGAGAATATCGTCAGGCTTGCGATAGAGGGAGGTTGCAATGCTGTTGTTTCAACACTCGGTGTTTTTNNCAGATCTTATTCGCATAAAATACCTTTTATTTTGAAGATTAACCACAACGAGCTTTTATCTTATCCCAATACCTATGACCAGCATCTGTTTGCGAGCGTTGACCAGGCGTATAATATGGGTGCGGCGGGCGTCGGAGCTACGATTTATTTCGGTTCACAGGAATCAAGAAGGCAGATTGAAGATATTTCCCGGGCCTTCGAATATGCCCATAATCTCGGTTTATTTACTGTTTTATGGTGTTATTTAAGAAATGAAAATTTTAAAAAAGATAAAATCGATTACCATGCTTCGGCAGACCTTACAGGCCAGGCAAATCACCTCGGGGTAACGATCGAGGCGGATATCATAAAACAAAAACAGCCTGTCAATAACGGAGGCTACCCTGCCGTCAACTTCGGCAAAACAAGTCAGTTGGTTTATGATAAATTAACCACGGATAACCCCATAGATTTAACGAGATATCAGGTAGCTAACTGCTATATGGGCAGGATAGGCCTGATAAATTCCGGAGGCGCTTCGGGCGAAAACGATATAAAGCAGGCAATCAGAACCGCGGTAATCAATAAACGGG
>DJVC01000092.1 GCA_002440765.1 bacterium UBP3_UBA6266
GCGCCTTGGGGTAATTGCCCTGGGTGGAGTAAATCTGCGCCAGGCTAATATAGATATCAGCGTTATTGGGATTAAACCCCAGCGCCTTTTGCAGGTATTCCAGCGCCCTGGGGTAATTGCCCTGGGTGGAGTAGGATTGGGCTAAATTAAAATAAGCACCGGACAAATAAGAAGGATTAAACTGCTGGCCATTTTCATAGTAAATACGATAATACTTAAGCGCTTCGTCAACAGCTGTCTCGCCTGAATCGGATGAAGATTTTACATCGGCAGTGGCTGATGTCTGTATATTATCAACTGCTTCGCAATGCCCAATCACATCCATTGATATTAACGCCGCAAATATTAAAAATAATAATTTCATCGGCTCTCCTCTTATTTTTTAAAACAGGTACTTTTATCCCGAAGATAACTTAATATAAGAAATACAAATACGCCCAATAACGTTACGCATGAAATGATTAACCCGCACACCCAGGAAAATGGACGGAAACTCAAAATAACCGTCTGTTTGCCATTCTCCAACCATACTCCTCTCTGGCAATAGTTTACACGGAATATTTTGGCATAACGTCCATTTATTGTAGCCCTCCACCCAGGATACCATACCTCTGTTAACACTAACATTGAAGGAACGCTTACCTCTATATTTATATAAATACGGTTGGGATCTGAAAAATCTGTTTTTGTTATCGGGTTTTTTTTCTGTAAAATAGCAAACCGGACTTCTGATTCCGAATAATCCTTATCACCCCGGGAAAATAAAGAATAGTCTTCGGGATCCATATAAACTGCATTTCTTAAATCTCCAATTATCAATTGACTAAGCTGCTCCTGTTCAGAAGCAGGGATTATATTTGTAACGGTATACGCGCGCGGCAGCGCCCCAGGGTTAATATGCATAAAAAATCCCGGATCTCCGGATAAAGGTATGCCATTACTTTGTAAAAAAGGAAGCTTTTCTGTTGTAGTCAACAAATAACCTACAGAAAAGTTATCCAAAAAGGCTCTGCTAAGCGGGAAAGAATTATCTCCTTCGTAAAATGGCCAATCCATCGCCCTGGCATAGGCAACTTCAATGGCATACTTAAAACGCCTTTCTAAGGGGTGCATCTCGTATCCCATAAATGAAAAATGCTTATTAAGCTGGGCAAAATTGTCATGAAATGGCTGGTCGCTTGCTATCCGTAATATCGAATTTCCGGTCAAGGGAGGCAGCTCGAGCAGTTGGCGCCGAAGCATGCTGTATTCGAATGGAGACTTGGCACGGGCTTGACCTGGCAGATAATCCTGACTGAAATTCGTCCCGTAAAAAGCGACTGCTCCGAAAACAAAAAATTCTGTTGCCGCTAAACACGATAACAGGTAACCGGCCTTCTGCGAATGACATAAGAACGTCACGCATATAATTAAAATAGCCGCTACCAATAAATACAGTAAAGACGAAAAAATCGGAAATTTTACTATGGAGCCTCTTTGCAACCTTGAAAGTAATGAAGCTGGCAGGATGTCATCCGGCTCGAGATATAGATAAAGGATTGTCTTATTTATTTCTTCCCTCCATACTTTTTGATAAACAAAAGAGGCGGGGTCTCCCTTCTGTAATTTGTATCCTATGGCGCCGTTACCCCTCTCGGGATAAATATAAATAAACTTGCCGGGTCCGACATCTACCTCAAATTCAAACCAGCCTTTAGCTGGAACGCTGTAACTAGAAACCTTTTTCCATTTTTCTCCGAGACCATCTATAGGTCCGTTGCTGTATCTTATTTCTCCGCTCGAGGGACCGCTAAAAAACGCTCCCACCTTCTTGACTCTTGCCGTATCAGGGGAATAAATGCCTACCGGCTCTCTTGAAGGCAGATACCCGTCAACTATATTAGCGCCTTTTCCTGTCCAGGCCGAAGAATAGATGCTTTGTTGGGGTTGAATTAAAGCCAAGCCAACAATAAAGAAAGAAATAAGCAGGTACAACCAAGCCCATCTTTTTATAAGTGAGATTGATTTAGAACTCTTATCTCCGACCAAGAATCCTGCACCCAAGGCAACCAATACCGCCACCGCAAAACACTGAATCATCCTATAGCGAATGGGATAAGGAAAAATATTAACCAGGGGGAGCGACCCGATTACATAACGATAAAACGGCAGGTGATCTCCTAACATGCAAATAACGGCAAAAAAACACAGGCCCGCCATTGCTATAACCCAATAGCGCCGCTTATGGTTTGGGGCTATAAAAGACAACAGGATGGCGAGCGTTACGAGAAACATCACCGCTAACCCGCCGCTCATGTTAGCATCATAGAATTTTAATGGGGGGACGGTAAAATTTGACCCGGTTACATTGCCGAATAGATTAGGAGCAAAAAGAGTAGCGAGATAAAAAGGCGGCAATACGCTGTCGGGAGACAAAAGCGCCTCCTCGGGCGAAAGCCTCATATGGGCAAGAGTGTAACTAACCCCATCTGCCACAGGCAGGAGATAAACTGCGCTCAGCGCCAGCCCTAAGATTATTATGCCTCCTGCTATAAAAAAATAACCGAAGGCCCGCCTTAATTGCCTTTGCTTAACGGCCTGTAAAAAATATATAATAATGACGGCTATCCAGATAAATATTACGAATGGCATATAATTTGGGGCGCCCACCGTCAACATAAAAACAAAAATAAACGCCGTTAATATAAGTTTCCACGGCCTAAAGTCTTCAATTGTTTTTATGTAAAGAAGCAGAAACCAGGGAAGCCATGCCTGCAATATTACTATTTTTAACCAGACATATGCGTAAACAAATGTCGGGCTATAGATGTATGCAAGCGCTCCGAGTATCGCCGGGAAGAAATCGCATTTTAGCGCTTTTCTCAGCAAAAAAAACATTCCGCTGGCAGCCAATATGTAATGCAGCAAAAGCGGTATTAAATAAAGAAACCAATAGGCATGATTGATATTCTTTAAATTGGCCATTAAATAAAACGGCCAGAGTATTACGTAATAGGTATCGGCATAGTAACGCGCGCAAAACGGAAGGGCCCCGCACCATATATGCGGATTCCACAACGGCAGGATGCCTTTTTGAAAGTTGGTAGCAAGAAAAAAATGCCTTGGGAAAACCTCTAATGCTAAATCATCGTGGAATATGCCTTTTAGGCCGAGCATAGCCGGCAGGAACAGAATCGCGGTAACAAGGATTATGAAAAGCACCGAAAACAAAGCGTATCGTTGAACTTTATTCATAACCTAATCCAATGG
>DJVC01000047.1 GCA_002440765.1 bacterium UBP3_UBA6266
TGAGAAAACCTTTTGTATAGACTCCGCGGAAATCGAGAAAAAAATCAGCACCAGGACAAAAGCGATAATAGTGGTGCACCTGTTCGGGCAATCTGCGGATATGGATAAAATAATGAAGATTGCGAAAAAGCACAAACTCTTTGTTATCGAAGACTGCGCCCAGTCTCCCGCCGCGAAATATAAAGGAAAATATACCGGGACTGTTGGAGACATAGGGATCTTCAGTCTGAACCAGCATAAGATTATCACGTGCGGAGAAGGAGGGGTTGCCGTCACAAATAACGATGAACTGGCTCTTAATATGCAACTTGTCCGGAATCACGGGGAAGTTATCATTGATAAGATGGAATTTAAAAAACAGCCGGTTATCCTGGGCTGGAACTACAGGATGACCGAACTTGAAGCTGCTGTTTCAATCGGCCAGTTCTCAAGGCTGGATATGCTTACAGATGAAAGAAGGCATCTGGCGGAATATCTCAGCTCAAAAATAAATAATATCGAAGGTATTATTCCTCCTTTTGTGCCCGATTCCAATGAGCATGTATATTTTGTCTATCCTGTTAAATTAGACGCGGATAAATTAAAAATAAATAGAGATATTTTTGCCGCGGCCTTAAAAGCCGAAGGCATACCCTGCGGAACGGGTTATGTCCGCCCGATATATCTTGAGCCTTCATACAGGTCGCTTAAAGGCTATGGTAATGACGGGTGCCCGTACAAGTGTCCTTTCTACGGCAAAAATATATCCTATAATTCCGGCGATTGCCCTGTTTGCGAAAGAATGCATTTTAACGAATTGATTGTATTGCCCGTGTGCAGGTCTCCGCAAACGGAAAAAGATATGGATGATGTCGCGGAAGCCATCAGAAAAATTGCAAATAATATTGATGAGATAAAGGAGAAAACGGAAATATGAAACGCGAGAAAAAATGGGTTCCGCCGGGCAAAAACTGCGGCTTGTGCGGAGTAAAGACCTGCGGAGAATTCTTAACACTTGTGAGAAAAGGCAAAAAAATACCTGAGGATTGTGTATTTTTTGTAAAAGATAGGGGGCCTGTTTGCGTGGCGGCAAAGAATAAAAAAGCAAACGTGAAAAAAACGGATATTCTGGGAAATAAATTTGATTTCATTTTAGACCCTCTTCCGGGGGAAATCTCCGCAAGAAAGATAATATTGCCTTTCAGGCCTGATATTGTCGAGAGATGGAAGATAAAGAAAGGCGATATTGTGGTCGGCCGCCCCGAGGGGGCGGGATGTCCCGTCCAGCATGTTTTGCAGGTTATTAAAGCTAACAAAACCACGGGAGTTCTTGATACATGGTGTGTGGGCCCGCGGTACTCGAGAGATGCCAAGGTGTTTGATGTAGAAGCTTATCATATGATAGCTTTCGAGGGGATTGCCGAAGTCGTGAGAAAAGAACCTCAATTCGGAAGAAGGCAGTATTTTCTGCCGGGTTTCTGTATGATGAACATGGCCCATACCGGTGTTGTTAACATGGTTATAAAAAAGCCTGCTGGTCTGCAAATCAGGGTAGAGGATATAAGGTTTTTATAGATCAAAGGAGATAAAAATTGAAGGTGTTAGTTACAGGAGCAGCGGGATATTTGGGAAGCAACGTGCTTGCCGGTCTGGCGGCCAATTCAAAAATTGAAAAAGTGATTGGCATTGATAATTTCTGTTCAGCCGAGAAAAAAATATTTTTAAAATACCTGAAATCACTGCAAAAAAACAAAAAACTGGTTTTCAGGGAAATGGATTTCTATGATCTTGAGAATTTTATACCGTTACTTGAACAATCTGATATTATTGTCCATTTGGCGGAAGAAAAGGAAAAGGAGATCTATTCTGAAAAAATAACCATCAATAATACCAAGATTATCCAATGGCAGAAAAATGTGGAAGGGTACAGGCGCATGCTTGAAGCGTCTATTATATGCGGGATAAAAAAAGTGATACTGGCCTCATGGGCGGGGGTGTATGTCCGGTCTGAAAAGGAAAAAATGGAGGAGAATGAGCCTTTGGTTCCGATAAACCAGTATTATCATCAGAAACTTTCACAGGAATTTTACAATAAGATTTTTTCGAAAGAATATTTTTTAGACACGGTAACGCTCAGGATGTCCAATATTTACGGTATCGGTTTTAATCCTTACAGGTTGTCTATTTATAAGGAACCCGGTGTTATATCCGTTATGATTGCGGATGCCCTGAGGAAGGGGAAAATAACGGTCCATAACGGGGGCGTCCAGAAGCGGAATTTCCTGTATATCGGCGATGCCGTAGATGCCGTAGCTAAATCGGTATGTGTTACGGGAAAATTCGGAGGGAATACACTTAATATCTGTTCCGATGAGGAAACGAGTATTATTGATATCGCAAGATGTATTTCGGCCCTTACAAAAGCCGAAATTATCCATAAAGATATGAACTGGCAGAAAAACATCATTCAGCACGACATATCAAACCTCAGTGCCAGAAAAAAGATTGAATTTAAACCCTCGGGAGATATAAGACTTTGCATTAAGGATATGATAAAAGCAATCAGGAAGAAGGAGAGCAAAAGTTGAACATAAAAAAGCTTACGGTATTTTCCGGTGTAGATAAAACCGGGGATGCTGAAAGATTTAAAAAATTTGAGATATTTCCTGGTAACACTGCTGCGATAGTCGGTCCGACGGGCAGCGGAAAAACGTCTTTAGTTACAGATATAGAGATGCTTGCTCAGAGGGATACGGTTACCCGCAGGAAGATACTGATAAATGATAAGCTTCCTCCTTTTTCTTACAGACAGGATCCTTCAAAAAATCCTATAGTTCTTATTACACAGCATACGAATTTTCTTGCTGATTTGAGAGTTGATGAGTTCCTCAGGCTGCATGCTTTGTCGAGAAAAATGAAATCAAGGGGAGCTGTTCCCAAGACCCTTATGCTTGCCAACAAACTTACCGGGGAAAAAGTTACCGAAAACATGAAAATGACGGTGCTGTCGGGTGGGCAGACCAGGGCGCTTATGATAGCGGATTCCATTATTATAGGCAATGCCCCGATTGTCCTGCTTGATGAGATAGAAAACGCCGGTATCTTCAAGAAAGAAGCGATGGCAATGGTAAAGGAAGAAGGCAAGATAATCCTTTTTGTGACGCACGATCCGGTAGTCGCTCTTCTCTGTGATATAAGGCTGGTGATGAAAAATGGCGGTATCGCGAAGATATTGAGGACAAACGAGCGAGAAAAGAAAGCAAGAAAAAGGATCATCGAGCAGGACATAATGATAAGCGTGATAAGGGAACGTGTCCGGCGCGGTGAAATAATAAAATTCTAAATAAGGAGATTAAAAATTGAAACTGATGATATTGGCGGGTCCTCCTTCCGCGGGAAAGACATCCGTTGTAAAGAATATAATGAGGCGGCTTTATCCGAAGGTCAAAATATCTTTTTTAAAGATTGACGTGGTTGTTACTTTTGAAAAAGAGGAAATAGGAAAAGATTTTCCGGATATCCCGGTAAAAATTGTCTATTCGGGAGACCTGTGTCCCGACCACGCAGGTGTGATGGTTATGAAAGACGGTATAGAATGGGCGGAGAAGAACAAAAGCGAACTCATGATTGTGGAAAGCGCCGGGCTTTGCCTGAGATGTTCGCCTTATCTCAATCAGGGATTAGGCATAGTTGTTTTAAGCATGCTCGGTGGCATGAACTCCCCGCTTAAAATGGGTCCCATGGTCGGCTTGGCCGATATCGCGGTTGTTACAAAAATCGATTTGATAAGCCAGGCCGAAAGGGAAGTGTTCAGGCAGAAAGTCCATGAGGTCAATAATTCGATAAGGTTATATGAAGTCAATGCCCTTCAGGGGACGGGAATTGACAGGTTATTGGTTGAATTGAAAGATATGAAAGATATAAAACCCGAATGCCTTGTCCTTAAGGGTGTTCCTCCGTTGGGAGTGTGTACTATCTGCATAGGGAAAAAAGATATCGGCTGGCAGAACCATTTCGGTGTTATCAGGAAGCTTGACACACAGGGCGCTGATTACCTGTACAGAGGAGAATAAATTGAGAGACAGGACTGTATTAATCCGAACCGATGCGGGCGCGAGTACCGGGTTCGGACACATAGCAAGATGTATAGGTATTGCAAAAAAATTGGCTGAAAAAAAATATACCCCTGTTTTTATCCTTGAGGACAAAAACAAGTATGTAACAGATATGTTAAAACGCCTGAAATTTGGCTGCTGTTGTATTGACAAAAAAGAAACTTTGGAAAAAGAAGCCGTTGAGGTGAAGAATATAATCCTGCGTAAAAAAGCGGCCGCATGTGTGTTTGATTCGTATAATTTAAATGAAAACTATTTTCTTAAGCTGAAAGACACTTCCGCTCCGCTGATATTAATTGATGACAGGAATTATCTGAAGTTTCCCGAAGTGGACGTGATTGTTAACGGGAATCTTTTTGCTGAAGATCTGAAATATAGCGTAAGTAAAACTACGAGCCTTTATCTCGGCGCGGAGTATTTCATTATGGATGAAGCTTTCAGAACCTCGGGGTTGAAGGGGATTCTTAAAAGAAAGACATCTGCCGGTATGTGCCTGAGCAGTGTAAAATTCGAAGTTTTGCTTAAATTGGCGCGCTTCCTTTGTTCCTTGAATTTCGATAATTTAAGTATTGTCCTTACTGCTCTTCAGAAAAAGTATTATGAAGAATCATTAAAATATTTCAGCGGGTTTAAAAATGTAAAATTATATTTCAATCTGGATGCGAAAGAATTTTCTTCGGTGATGAAAAAGAATATGTTTTTTTTCACTACGGGCGGAACTATGATGTGCCAGTCATTGTGTTCCGGATGTATCACTTACGCTTATCCCGTAAATAAATATCAGGAGAAGAATGTTTTATACACTGAGAAAAAGAAGTTGGCGAAAAAAATCAGCCTGAAGCAGAAATGCATGGCCGAAATGAGAAAAAACATCGCATATTTATCGGATTTGAAGGAGAAAAGAGCTTGTATTATAAGAAAAGCGATAGAGACAATGGACGGAAAAGGGCTTGGCAGGGTAACGGATATAATCACGGGGAAGATCAATGAAAGAAATTAAATTAAGCGGAGATTTTATAATAGGCCCTGACAGGCCGGTGTTTTTTATAGCTGATATAGGGGCAAACCACAACGGAAGCCTGTTAAAAGCGAAAAAGCTGATCGATCTTGCGGCAAAAGCCGGTGTCAATGCCGTTAAGTTCCAGTCTTACAGGGCTGATTATCTTATGAATCAAAAGTATCATCCTGAAGGTTATAACTTGATACGGAAGTATCAGTTCCCTATGGCCTGG